>JAISQM010000043.1 GCA_031274195.1 Eubacteriales Family XIII. Incertae Sedis bacterium | reverse complement strand
CGAAATGACAGTGAGTGCGCGAAACACGCTTATAAAGGAACGCCCCGACATGATCTACGGCCGCAATGCCGTGATGGAAGCGATCGAGGCGGAAACAGGAATAGACAAACTTCTCATTCAGAAGAATATCGAAGGCTCCGGCCGCAAAATCTTCGCGATGGCGAAAAAAAGGGGAATCCCCGTCCAAGGCATGGACAAATCCGTTTTGGATAAGATCGTGGGCAGCGGCGGACATCAGGGTGTCGTCGCGTATACGGCGGACTTCGCGTACAGCAGTGTCTCTGACATACTCCGCATCGCCGAAAAACGGGGCGAACAGCCCCTCGTTCTGATCCTCGACGGCATAGAGGATCCGCACAATCTGGGGGCGATCATAAGATCCGCGGAGGGTGCCGGCGTCCACGGGATCATCATCCCGAAACGCAGGGCGGCGGCCGTTACGGGCGCTGCGGTGAAGGCTTCCGCCGGAGCGGTGCTGCACATGGCGGTGGCGCGGGTCTCCAATATTGTGAACGAGATGGAGTTTCTCAAGGAAAAGGGCGTGTGGATATACGGTCTGGACATGCAGGGGACGGATTACGGGGACATCGCGTATGAAGGTGCCATCGCGCTCGTGGTCGGTTCGGAGGGACAGGGTCTGTCGCGATTGGTCAGAGAAAAATGTGATTATTTAGTGTCCATACCCATGCGCGGCAAGGTGGCGTCTCTCAACGCTTCGAACGCGGCGGCCATCGTGACCTATGCGATCAGCGGGAAAGTGTTTGGACGAGGAGCGAATGCCCCGGCAGTAAAGACCAAAGGCGGCGGAGATCGACGATGAAGACGATAGGCACGGATAACGGAAAAACAACCGAACGGTACCGATCCTACAGCGATGAAAAGTTGTGCGCCTTAGCCGGAAATGGGGACGATGCCGCGCTCGATTACATCTTTCGCAATTATCGCGACATTATCAAGAGCAAAGCGAACCTCTATTTTCTTGTGGGCGGAGATAAGGACGACCTGATACAGGAAGGCATGATCGGCTTGTTCGGCGCAATTATGAATTACAAGGAAGGCAAGGACGCATCCTTTCGCACATTTGCGGAGCTCTGCATCGGCCGGCAGATGATGACCGCGGTCAAAAGCGCCGACAGACTGAAACACAGCCCCCTCAACAGCTCCGTCTCCATCTATAACGCGGCAAACGACAGGGATGAAAACGCTGCGAGTATAGAGGAAACCTTTGCCGACCGAAACACCTCCACCCCGGAGGAGGAGGTGCTGATCAAAGACCAATTGGAGCGTATAGAGCGGGACAGCGCGCAGCTATTCAGCAAATTGGAGTTAGCCGTATGGAATGAATACAAAATCGGCAAGACCTATACGGAGATCGCGCGCAGCATGGGCAAATCCTCAAAGACCATCGACAACGCACTTCAACGAATGAAAAAAAAGGTTGAAACGCACATGAAATTGTATTAGAATTAGTGGTGCGTCTGCATTGTCAAAACAGACGACGCATAACGAAATATGCTGTCCTAACTCAGTCGGTAGACTTTTCCCTGAAGTACCTGTGGGATACCGGCGCATAACTGAATATGCTGTCCTAACTCAGTCGGTAGAGTACCTCCTTGGTAAGGAGGAAGTCGGCGGTTCGAGTCCGCTGGACAGCTCCACGAAAACCCGCAAGTTTCCACGCTTGTGGGTTTTTCACGGTGCAATTTTTCTATTTATAAATTATTGAACAGATCCTCAATCAGTGTCAGACTGCCCTTGTAGCCGCTGTAAGTCCGGTTGATGATCTATGAACAAAATACTGAACTGTGACAATCCCGTGATTTTGTACACCGCAATGTAGTTGTAATCCTGCCCGATTCAATGTACTGTATATATCATATATGTTATATCTGTTTACGACATGAAGGTTTGATAATGAGTTTGGATAAACAAGTTGGAAAAGATGGAAGCATTGTAGCGCTGACGAATTCACTCGGTACCGCGCCCATTGGGAAGCTGTTGCTGAAGTATTCACTGCCTGCAATCACAGCCAATTTGGTCACGGCGCTCTACGGCGTGCTCGACCGCATCTTTGTAGGCCGCGGAATTGGGGAAGACGCACTTGGCGGAATATCGCTTTCCATGGTAGCGATGTCTGTCGGGACAGCACTCGGCGCACTCTTTGGACTGGGAAGCGCAAATCTTATTTCAATCTATCTGGGCAGGCATGAAGAAAAAGAAGCGGAAAACACCTGGGCACATGCTTTTTGGCTGCTGGTGATCACCGGCTCGCTGCTTTTATTCTTTGGTGTAGTTTTTGTCGATCGCATCCTGATTCTCTCAGGCGGGCAGGTTGACAGTCAGATATTTCCGCTTGCGCGGCGTTTTACAAGAATCGTCATGCTCGGCTCGGTCTTCCTCACGCTGGCTGTCGGGATGTCCCACATTATACGAAGTCAGGGCTTCCCTACGATTTCAATGGTCGGTATGCTGCTCGGATCCGCGGTAAATGTGATCGCTGCGCCGCTATTTATCTTTGTATTGCATTGGGATGTGGAAGGTGCTGCCCTTGCAACCGTGATTGCACAGTTTGCGTCGATGCTTTTCTTTATCGTGTTCATGTATCAGAAAAGGGACATCCTGCATATCCATCTGCTATCAATACACCCGTCAATCCGGGTAATCCGGAAAATTTTCGTATACGGTGCCCAGCAGGGCATCGTACAATTTGCCGCAGTCTTCATCTTCGTCATCTTCAATTTCAGCATTTACAGGTACGCGGCAGGAAGCCTCGGCGTAGATAACGGAGGAGACATCGTGCTGTCCGGTATGAATGTAATCGGTGTCCTGATCATGCTGATCTATCAGCCGGTTTATGGCGTTGCGCAGGCGGCGCAGCCATTGATCGGATACAACTACGGCGCCCGTAATTTCACGAGAGTGAAGAAAGTATATAAGCGTGCTATTCTGGCCTCCTCATCAATCTGCCTGTTTGGGATGCTGCTATTTTTGATCTTTCCGACTCAGATCATAGGAATCTTCGTTCCGGATGCAAGCGCAGAATTTTTCTCCTTTTCCGTGCGTGCACTCCGCATTGCCACAGTCAGCCTACCGTTTATCGGATATCAGATTGTATCATCCTATTTGTTCGCTTCGACAGAGCGGCCAAAGACTTCATTCTTTCTGGCCTCACTCCGGCAAATTATTTTGCTCATTCCGATCATCATAGTTGCCGGATATTTTTTTGGTGTATATGGCATCATGACTGCGTCGCCGCTGGCGGACATGATTTCATGCATTCCGACAGCAATCATGATCTATTTTGAGATGAAACGGCTGCGGGAATAGAAAAAATAGAAAAGTTACGGATATAAAGTTACAGATATTACGATTTGTCACTTGACATTATTCGTTTGCAGAGAGAGAATAAACAGGACATAGCATACTAAACATATCTATTATACATGATATAGAGTGGTATGATTTGGAAGAAATGAAGAGTTGACAGATGGGCAAGAATTTTTTCAAAAGAGATTTCATGAGTTACAAGAATGTACGGTGATTTTTCGCATATGGTACGAAAGGTATAAAAGGATTACTATGTCGGACGGATATTTCAAATGGGAATATGTGATAGACTACTTTCCGGAGTTGCTGAAGAAATTGCCGGTGACGCTCTCGATCGTGCTTATCGCTACTGTCGTCGGCTGCATTCTCGGCGGCATCATTGCGTTCATTCGCATCGAACGCATCCCGGTGCTCAATCAAATTGCCATCGTATTTATCTCATATGTCCGCGGCACGCCTATTCTCGTGCAGATGTTTATCGTCTATTACGGGTTCGTGATGTTCTTTCAGTCAATCGGTATCAACATCGCGCTCTGGGATCGCATCTGGTTTATCTACATCACGTATTCGACAAATATCAGTGGGTTCCTCGCCGAGATATTCCGAGGGGCGATCAATTCGGTGCCAAAGAAACAGATGGATGCGGCGATCTCCATCGGGCATACGCGTGTGCAGGCCTATTTCCGCGTGATCGTCCCGCAGAGCATCGTTATCGCGTTGCCTACGTTGGGCTATACCATCATCGCGCTGTTCCAGGATTCCACCTTGGCTTTTATCTTTGGAATTGTCGATGTGATCGGAGAAGTTTCGCATTTGGCCGGGTCTACGGGGCATATGTTGGAAGGCTATTTAGATGCCGCAATCATTTTTGCTTGCATTTCGATCCTGCTTGAAAAACTATTCGGCTATTTGGAGAAAAAGACCTACCATCAACTAAAGGTTGTTTAGGTTTTGATATTATTGTTACGGTATTGGTTCAAAGAAAGGAAAAGATGATGAAAAAGAAATTATTAACCGCACTGCTGCTCGCGACCCTCCTGTTTACGTTGCTGATGGCAGGCTGCTCAGGGGACGATAAAAAGTCAACCGATTCAAATGGCTCCGCCGAAGATGTCGCGCCTAAGACGATTGTGGTCGGTTGTATCGCCGGCGCAGGATACCCTCCTCTTGCATTTGAAAATGAGGCCGGCGAGGCCGATGGTGTGGACGTACGCGTCTTGAAGGCAATTGATGAAAAACTGGGCGACTACGAATTTGAGTATATCTATCAAGAGATGCGGGCCACGCTCGCGGGACTCGATTCGGGAACGCTCAACCTCGGCGCGAATATGTTTGAATATAATGATGAACGCGCGGAGAAATATACATACACAGACTCCGGGTATATGGACTTTTCCACCTATATCGTCGTGCTCGAAGGCACAACGGGGTTCAATACTTTGGATGATCTGCAGGGGAAACGCGTAATCACATATCCTTCGTCAAACACCGCGTACATTCTCGAATCTTATAATGAAGAACATCCGGATAGTCCGATCGAGATCGTTTACTCCGATTCAATGGATGTGCAAAGGCAGAGTTTGAAAAGCGGAGATGTGGACGCCACACTCGGTACGAAATTCGGTGTCGAGATGGAAAATGCGCAATTTGGCAGCAATCAGCTTCTGATAGAGCCGACCATAAATGAATCCCTCGCGTATTTCCTCTTCCCGAAGAAGAACGCCGATCCCGAATTTGAAAAGGCTTTCAATACGGCGCTTGATGATTTGGTAGCGGACGGCACTACAGCCAAGATCTACGATGATCTGTTTGCTGAGTGGCGTGCGGGCTTGGAAAATCAATAATCCTGCAACATAAAGGAGTTGTGGGTGTACGACAATTATGTAGGTCAAGCGCATCCGGAAGCCTTTTCATTTGGGAAAGGATAATCAAACGCACCGGATAAAACAGCGCACCGCAAGGCTGCGATAGAATTTGCGCCCTTG
>JAISQM010000024.1 GCA_031274195.1 Eubacteriales Family XIII. Incertae Sedis bacterium | reverse complement strand
CTGGAATGGGCGTTCACGGAAGCGTTTAACCGCGTTCTTACCGATAAAGACCGCTACATTGCGGATTATGACACCATCGTCCGGACGCTGACCGACACTGCCGCGCTCGACAGCGAGGCAGCGAAGCTGAACGAGGAAATCGTGGAAGTATACGAACTGCTTCGCAGAGCGATGGAGGAAAACGCCCGCATCGCTTTAGACCAAGACGAGTACGCGCGGCGAAGCCGCAAACTGGAAGCGCGGTACGCCGAGGCGAAGAAACGGCTGGCGGCCATTGCAGACGAAAAGCAGCAACGGACGGCGCGGCGGGAAAAGCTGAACCGCTTCCTCGCCGATATCAGGCGGCAGGACGGATTGGTCGCGGAGTTTGATGAGAGTCTTTGGCGCGCCACCGTGGAGTCGGTGACGGTACATTCGGAAAAGGATGTGGCTTTTACTTTCAGGGACGGTACGGAGATTCATGTGGATGTTAGGGGAAAATGAGAACGGCAACGAAGCCCGCAGGAATGGCAGAAATGCCGGAACTGCAGGTTTTTCGCTTTCTGAAGCGGTTACACTTTTTCACGAACCTTAAACCTTTTCACGAAAGGTCGGCGGCATCAGGGGAATCGTGTTATTGTATCAATTTCAACGTCTATACACATAATTTATTGTCAAAATGGAAGGAAGCGCAGGACATGGATCTATACAATCAACTTCTGGAAGAAAAGCGGATGCAATACAAGGGTGGATTGTACCACGAAACACAGATCAAATTGGCGTACAACTCGAACAGAATTGAAGGAAGCAGCCTTACGGAAGAACAGACGCTGCATCTGTTTGACACTCGTTCAATCCTCGCCCGTGATGAAAATACTTCTGAAAGATTTGATGATTATATGGAGATGAACAATCATTTTATCCTGTTCAATTATATGCTCGATACCGCGAAGGAGAAACTCACAGAGGAAATAATCAAATCCTATCACCGGATATTGAAGTACGGGACTTCGGACGCCGAGAAAGATTGGTTTGCGGTCGGTGACTATAAGAAGGTTCGAAATGTGGTTGGGAACATCACAACCTCCGACTCATTTGATGTTAAAGAGGATATGGAGAACCTGCTGATTATTTACAACGCAACCAAGGATAAAAGTATCGAATCCGTGGTTGACTTCCATGTCAGGTTTGAGACCATACATCCTTTTCAAGACGGCAATGGCAGGGTCGGCCGGATAATCCTATTCAGGGAATGCCTTGCGAACAATATCACACCTTTCATCATTGAGGACAACAATAAGGTGGATTATTACAACGGTTTGAAAGATTATTACAACAATCCCTCATCGCTTTTGGGCGTGTGCAAGGAAGCACAGGATGTATATAGTCAAAGAATGAAATATTTCAGTATCCCGGCGCAACATCCAAGATCATCATGATCAAAAATCCGCCCATGACGCTCATGGTTCCGATCGCGGAATGCTCCCCCGGATGCGCCTCGGGGATCAATTCCTCCACGACGACATACAGCATGGCACCCGCCGCGAAAGATAGCAACCATGGCATGAACGGCGAGATAAAACCGGCGGCCAACACGGTGGTCAAGCCGAATATCGGCTCCACAACGCCGGACGCGCAGCCGAGCAGAAAAGACTTCCCCGCAGACATCCCTTCCTTCCTGAGCGGGAGCGAGACAGCGGCGCCCTCAGGGAAATTTTGCAGTCCGATCCCGATCGCGAGCGCTACCGCCGCGGCGTACAGCGCGGGATCCGCATCATGCTGTGCCGCCAACGCAAAGGAAAGACCGACAGCCATTCCTTCGGGGATGTTGTGCAAGGTGACGGCAGAGACGAGCAACGTCGTTCGTTTGGTTGACGACGCGAGACCTTCGCGGACATTGGAAAAAGCGTGCAAGTGCGGGATCAACTTGTCCAAGCCATACAAAAACAAGGCGCCGAGAATGAAGCCGCCCGCGGCGGGAATCCATCCGATTTGTCCGTTTGCCTCCGCTTCCCGGATCGCGGGAACGAGCAAGCTCCAGATGGAAGCCGCAATCATGACGCCGGCCGCGAAGCCGAGAAATATTTTCTGCATGGCATCGCTTACACGTCTGCGAAATAAAAACACCGTCGCGGCACCGAGGCATGTCATGAAAAAAATAAATCCTGTGCCTCCCGCGACCCATATCAATTGTGACATATATTATACGATCCTTCTCGTTATTTTTCATTGAAGCACGTCGCCCGATAACGGCCGCTTCTATTATAATGTTACCATAGGGCGATAAAACCGGTCAACCGAATCGGCGATCAGCCGGCGTTCAATGGATGATTGTCCGAAAAATCGCGATTTTCGTTGACTGACGGCAAATAGTTGGTATACTAATTTATAACAGAGTTTTGTTGTCGTAACAACAAAATTTGAGAGGAAGGCGCTTCATATTTAGAAAGACCATAACTTGAGAGGAGCTGTGCTATGAAATTCAAAAAAATGATTTTGAACATCAATGGAGTCGAGCGGATGTTTATCTGTGACCCCGAAAAGGATACGCTGGCCACGGTCATTCGGCGTCTGGGGCTGACGGGGACGAAGGTCGGTTGCGGTACCGGCGTTTGCGGAGCTTGTTCCGTCATTCTGAACGGGAAAGTGATCCGCTCCTGTACGAGAAAAATCACCGCCGTCAAGGATTACAGCGAAATCACGACGATCGAGGGCATCGGTACGCCGAACAACCTTCATCCGTTGCAGGTGGCGTGGATGGAAAACGGCGCCGTGCAGTGCGGTTTCTGTACGCCGGGTTTCATCGTTTCCGCATATCAGTTATTGAAAGAAAATGACAATCCGACGCGAGAGGAAGTGCGCGACTGGTTCCAAAAACATCGGAACATCTGTCGTTGCACCGGCTACAAGCAACTCGTCGACGCCGTTATGGCTGCGGCGAAAGTTGTTCGCGGCGAATGCAGCATCGACGACATCAAGGTCGCGATGCCCGAGGACAAGAATTATTACGGGAAAGCCTTGGTGCGGCCGGCGGCGCTGGGCAAGGTCTGCGGACTGACGGACTACGGCGACGACATCGAGCTGAAGATGCCCGACGGCACCTTGCACGTGGTCATGGTGCAGCCCAAGGTGGCGCATCACGCAAAGATCATCAAGATTCACACGGAGGAAGCCGAGAAAATGCCCGGCGTCTACAAGGTGATCACGAGCAAGGACGTGAAGGGTTCCAACCGGCTCAATATGTTCACATTCTCGCCCCGTTCCATCGCTTCGGAGCAGACGCACATACTGCTTGCGGAGGATAAGATATTCAACTATGGCGATATCATCGCCTTGGTCGCCGCCGATACGAAGACCCACGCGCGGGAGGCGGCCGCGAAAGTCACGCTGGAATACGAGCAGTTGCCCGAGATACTCAATTATCTGGAGGCGGCCATGCCGGACGCCGTGCGTGTCCACGAGGATCATCCGAACATCTGGGGTATGCAGCCCACCATCAAGGGCGATCCCGACGTGAAAGGCCTCATCGATAACGCGCCCAATGTGGTGGAGGGTAGCTTCTATTCGACGAGGGAGCCGCACATGCCCATCGAGGGCGATACGGTGCAGGCCTACTGGGATGAGGACGGTATGCTGACGGTTCACTGTAAGGCCATGGCCATCTACGCGAACATCGGCGACATCGCCGAAGCGACGGGCGTACCCGCCGAGAATGTGCGCGTCGTGGAGAATCCGACGGGCGGCACCTTCGGTTGGGGCATCGCCGGTGCCACCTATTCCATCGCGGCCATCGCCTGTATCGCCTGTGACGATCTGCCCGTGGCGCTGTCCATGACCTACGGCGAGTTCATGGCATTCAGCGGCAAGCGCGCACCGTCCTATACGAATTCGAGATTGGCTTGCGACGAAAACGGCAAGATCATCGCCGCCGAATGGGACAACGGGTTGGATCACGGAGCCTACAACGAGCTGGGCGACGACCTGACGACGCGAATCGCGCGGTTCATGTACTTCCCCTACAACGTACCCAACTGCATGGGCATATCGAGGGTTGCGGCCACGAACCATTCCTACGGCACGGCCTACAGGGGTTACGGCTCGCCCCAAGCCTATACGGCCTCCGAGGCCATGGTGGATATGATGGCCGAGAAGATGGGCATCGACCCATTTGAATTCCGGTGGATCAACGTGGCGCGCGAAGGGGATTACAACATCAACGGATATAAGTTCACGCAGTATCCCGGCGAGATGATCATGGAGAAGATGAGGCCCATCTACGAGAAGGCCGTGGCCGACGCGAAGGCGAACGACACGCCCGAGAAGCGCAGAGGCGTCGGTATCGCGTGGGGCGGCTACAACGTCACCGAGGGAACGGCCGACCAGTGTACGGTCGCCATCGAATTGGCGCCCGACGACACCTTCATTAAATATGACACATGGCAGGATCAGGGGCAGGGCGGCGACATCGGCAGTCTCATGGTCACGCTCGAGGCGCTGCGCGTGGTGTTCGGCAAGGCCGGGCGGATCATCGACAAAGAGGACGTAAAGCTGATTCAAAACGACAGCAAATTCTGTCCCGACCACGGCGCCACCGCGTCCAGCCGGTCGCACTTCATGAACGGCATCTCGAGCAAGGGCGCGGCGGAGAAGCTCTTTGCCGCCATGAGCAAGCCGGACGGTACGCTCAGAACCTACGACGAGATGGTCGCGGAAGGCATTCCGACCAAGTACGAGAACCAGTTCCTGAACGAGGAATTCGGCATTCTGGCCGATCTCGATCCCAATACGGGCGTCGGCAACCCGACTCCGGACTATACATTCGCGCTCTTCCTCGCCGAGGTGGAGGTGGACACGACCACGGGCAAGACGACGGTCGTCGGCTACCACTGCGTAGACGACGTGGGCGTGATCGGCAACATCGCGGCTGTCAACGGGCAAGCCTACGGCGGCATCTCCCATACCATCGGCTTTGCCCTCACGGAAAACTACGACGACGTGAAGAAGCACGCCAACATATTGGGCGCCGGCATCCCGACCATCAAGGACATACCGGACAATCTGAACGTCGTCCACATCGAGACACCGAGGGAGCAGAACCCCTTCGGCTCGTCGGGCGCGTCCGAAGCCTTCCAGTCCAGCGGCCACGTGGCCGTCATCAACGCCATCAACAACGCCTGCGGCGTGCGGATCTACGAACTTCCCGCATCTCCCGAAAAGGTCAAGGCGGGAATCGATACCCTGGCGGCCGGCGGCAAGATCGAACCGCCGAAGAAGTATTTCCTCGGTTCGGACTTCTACGAGGAAATCGAAAACATTCGAAACAATCCCGTATAGGCAAAGGAGACGCGAACCCGCTTGGGGGCGCGTACTTCGAAGCTGTGAACAGCAACAGACTCCCCGTGCGATACAGCGCGGGGAGTCTCGCGTGCGCGGTTACAACTCAAGGGTGTCGTCATTGCGAGGAACGCATGGGATGTGAGTCGCCTTCGGCTCCCGGCTGCAATGACGAAGCAATCCAAAATTATTTCGCTGGATTGCTTCGCTACGCTCGCAATGACGGTGCATAGGCAGATTCTTTTGCCTACCCTTGAGTAGTAACTGCGAGCGAAAACTTTTTTGAGAAATTTCAAATTTCATATTGACAATGTCGAACACAGGTCGTATAATCATATTAAACATATATGAGAACAAAGCTACACACAAAACAGGCACGATTCACAAAAAAACGGTATAATAGGATAGAGCGGAATCAGAAAATCGTTTATGCGAATGGACGAAGTAAGAAAAGGAGATGAATCATGGCACGAGCTACGAACACAGAAAATTGGGAATTTGAAACCAAACAGATCCACATCGGACAGGAGGACGCGGACCCCGCGACAGACGCAAGGGCCGTCCCCATTTATCAGACGACGGCTTATGTGTTTCACGACGCGGCGCACGCGGCGGCGAGATTCGGCCTCGCAGACCCGGGCAATATCTACAGCAGGCTGACGAATTCCACACAGGGCGTTTTTGAGGAGAGGATCGCGGCGCTCGAAGGCGGCGTTGCGGCTCTGGCGGTCGCCTCCGGCGCGGCGGCGCTCACCTACACGTTTGAGGCACTCGCCCAAGCCGGCGATCACATCGTTTCGGAAAAGACCATTTACGGCGGCACCTACAATTTACTTGCCCACACGCTTCCCCAGTTCGGCATCGAGACGACCTTTGTCGATCCCGAGGAAGAAGGGAGTTTTGAAAAAGCCATCCGGCCCAACACAAAGTTGATTTTCGTTGAAACACTCGGGAATCCGAATTCAAACATCGTAGACTTTGAAGCATTGGCAAAATTGGCTCACTCGCATAATATCCCCCTCGTTGTGGATGCCACATTTACGCCGCCCAACCTCCTGAG
The DNA here is from genome assembly GCA_031274195.1 of Eubacteriales Family XIII. Incertae Sedis bacterium. GTDB lineage: Bacteria > Bacillota > Clostridia > Peptostreptococcales > Anaerovoracaceae > JAISGB01. The sequence continues at coordinate 396 of JAISQM010000024.1, read as the reverse complement.
AACCATCGACTACGGTGCGGACATCGTCGTCCACTCCGCGACGAAATTCATCGGCGGACACGGCACCGGCCTCGGCGGCGTCATCGTGGACAGCGGAAAATTCGACTGGAAAGCCGGCGGGAAGTTTCCGAATATCTCCGCGCCCAACGATAGTTATCATGGAATCTCCTTCAGCGACGCCGTGGGTCCGGCAGCGTTCGTCACGTATATCCGGGCGATCCTGCTTCGCGATACCGGCTCGGCCATCGCGCCGCTCAACGCCTTCCTCTTTATCCTCGGACTGGAGACCCTGTCCCTTAGAGTGGAACGGCATGTCGAAAACACGCTGAAGATCATCGAATACTTAAAGACGCAGCCCAAGGTGCTGAAAATCCATCACCCCTCGCTGCCCGACGA
>JAISQM010000078.1 GCA_031274195.1 Eubacteriales Family XIII. Incertae Sedis bacterium | reverse complement strand
TTACGTCCGGTACCACGGGATTGGCGAAGGGCGTCATGCTCTCGCACGCGAATATCGCCGCCAATGTGGTGGGTATGGCGGAGTTTGTGAATGTGGTCGGTTGGACGGCGCTCTCCGTGCTGCCCATGCACCACACCTACGAATTCACGTGCAGCATTCTCGGTACGATGTATCAGGGCTGTACGGTGGCCATCTGCGAAGGACTCAAATACATTGTGAAGAATATGGCGGAAAGCAAGGCCAATATCATGTTGGGCGTGCCGCTCATGTTCGAGAAGATGCACCAGAAAGTATGGAAGCAGGCGGAGGCCACGGGCAAGGCCAAGCTCATGCGGCGAGCCATCGCCGTGTCGAAGGTCGTGGGCGGGCAGAATCTGAAAGCGACGAAGCGCCTGTTTAAGAGCGTTCATCAGGCGATGGGCGGGGAGATGCGCCTGCTTATCGCGGGGGGAGCGGCCATCGATCCCGTTGTGATCGAGGATTTCAACGCGATGGGGATCAATATGTTGCAGGGTTACGGTATGACCGAAAACGCACCCATCATCGCCGTGAATAAAGATCGTTGCAGTAAGGCAGCGGCAGCGGGTCTGCCGATGGGCGACACCGAGGTGAAGATCGTAGACCCGGATGTGGACGGCATCGGCGAGATCATCTACAAGGGCGCTTCGGTCATGATCGGCTATTACGACGACCCGGAGGAGACGGCAAAGGTTCTGAAAGACGGCTGGCTCTATAGCGGGGATTACGGCTATATCGACAGCGACGGTTTTCTCTATGTGACGGGTCGGAAGAAGAACGTCATCGTGACGAAGAACGGCAAGAATATCTTCCCCGAGGAAGTGGAGTACTATCTGATGAAGTCCCCATATATCGAGGAAGTGATCGTCTGGGGAAAGGACGAGGAAAAGGCGGGCGATACGGTGATCTGCGCCGATATTTTCCCGGATTTCGCGATGATCCGGGAGACGCACGGCAACATCGGCGAGGCGGAGGTTCGAAAGCTCTTGGATGCGGAGATCGATATCGCGAACGAGAAGATGCCTCCGTATAAACGCGTCAAGCGGTTTTCGCTGCGAGATACGGAATTTGAAAAGACCACGACGAAGAAGATCAAGAGGCATGTATTGAAACACGGAGAGGAGTAGGTATTATGACGCCGAGAGAACTTATCCCACAGGCTGAATACGCGAAGATCAAGGAAGCCGATATGCAGGCGGCGGTAGAGCTGCACGAGTTCATTCAAAACAGCAAGGATCCGTTCATGTACGATAAGGCGCAGCGCCCCGTCATGGACCTCAAGCACATGCTGGAAACCAGCGTGGAGCTGTATGGCGATAATGTCGCTTTCATGGAAAAACCGAGCCACAATGAGCCGTATCGGCAGATCACCTACAAGGAAGCCAAGGCGGAGGTGGACGCGCTCGGCACCGCCCTCCACAAGCGCGATATGCGCGGAAAAAGGATCGGCGTAATCGGCGAAAACGGCTACGGATGGGCTACCGCCTATCTCGCGGTGGTCTGCGGGACGGGCGTCGTCGTGCCATTGGACAAGGAACTGCGAGCCGAGGAGATTGAGCACCTCTGCATCGAGGCCGAGGTGGAATGTATTTTCTACACGAAGCGGTTTACGGAGATGTTTCGCGCGATCAAGGACGGCGGCAAGACGAAGCTCTCGCTGTTTGTGAATATGGACGGAGACGCGCCGGAGCCGTTTGAAACATCGAGAAAGCGGCTGATCGAGGAAGGCGCCCGGTTTTTAGAATCGGGAAATCGCGAATTTTTGGACGCGCAGGTGTTGCGCGACGGCATGGGTATCCTGCTCTTTACCTCCGGAACGACAGGTGTCGCCAAGGGCGTCATGCTGTCGCAAAAAAATATCTGTGTCGATCTCATGCTTCCGCCCACCGTTGTATTCGTCTATTCGACGGACATCTTCTTCTCCGTGCTGCCGCTACACCACACCTACGAATGCTCCTGCGGTTTTCTGATGCCGCTGTACAAGGGCGCCGCCATCGCCTACTGCGAGGGTCTGCGCTACATCGCGGACAACCTGAAAGAGGCGCGGCCGACCATGTTCCTCGGGGTGCCGCTGCTCTTTGAGAATCTGTACAAGAAGATCTGGCAGAATGTCCGCAAACAGGGCAAGGAGAAATTGCTTCGGCGGGTGATCGCGATCAACAATAAGACGAAGAAGATCGGCATCGATCTGGGCAAGATATTCTTCAAGGACATCACGGCCGTTTTCGGCGGCAGACTGCGAGAGATGATCTGCGGCGGCGCGGCCATCGATCCCGCCATTTTGGACGGCATCAAGGATTTCGGCGTCAACGCCATTCAGGGCTACGGACTCACGGAGTGCGCACCCATCTGCGCGCTGAATCCCGATCGGGACGCCAGAAGCAACAGCGCCGGATACTTCATTTCCGGGTTTGAGGGCAGAATCGACAGCCCCGACCCCGAGACGGGCATCGGCGAGATATGCGTGCGGGGCGACAATGTGATGCTCGGCTATTACAATAACAAGGAAGCGACGGACGAGGTGCTGAAGGACGGTTGGTTCCATACCGGCGATTACGGGTATATCGACAAGGACGACTTCGTCTACATCACGGGCCGGAAGAAGAACGTGATCATCACGAAGACCGGCGAGAACGTATTTCCCGAGGAATTGGAATA
>JAISQM010000025.1 GCA_031274195.1 Eubacteriales Family XIII. Incertae Sedis bacterium | reverse complement strand
GACGCGTACGATCTGCTGACGCGCATGAAAGACGAGCACATCGGCGTCACGGTCTGCCTGTCGTCCAACGAGGGGATATTGGATTATGACGCGTTTACGAGCCAGTTTCGCCTGTATTACGAAGCGGGCGTTCCGGTCAGCCTCGCGACGGACGATGAAGGCATCTCCCGCACAAATCTGACCGAGCAGTATGCCAAAGCGGCGATGGGTTTCGGTCTCGGCTATGTAGAATTGAAGGAACTGGCTTATAACGCCATCGACATCTCGCTGATTGACGAGAGCGCGAAGTCTGAGGAGCGTACCAAGCTGGACACCGCCTTTGCCGATTTCGAGAGGAAAATGTCGGAGACGAGGAAGATGTTCGAATCCTCGCGTGCGCTAGACCCACCGCGCACGCAAGACGATTGAAAAAGTTCACAGAAGCGCAAAGTGTTTAACGCGCGGTCAGCCCATGCCTGAACAGTAACGCTCCGCGCTCGTGTCCCTCCTCACCCAAACGAGATAATCCGTCGCCGTATGCGCGGAGCAATCGCGCAGTTCCAACGCCGAGCCGATTGCGGCCGTCCGAATTTTGACCGTCGAGAGATTTGCCCCCCGCTGAAACGGGTTTTGCCACACTGACACCACCTGTATTTTCCGCTTGGGTATGTACACCGTTTCCGTCTTGTACGCGCCGTTTTGAATGGCGATAAATTCATCTGTCGTCGCGATGCCCCGACCCTTCCACGCACGGAGACCCGTAAACAGCATAAAGCCGAAAAACAGCAGGGTGAAAACGAATATATGCGGGGCGAACGCGTCGGTAAATTGCGCGACGCGCGGCGTGAACTTATCCGCAATCGACAATCCCGCAGTGGGAATGGCGGCGATAAGACAGGCTCCCCGCAGATACCGGAACAGAGAACGCCTGCAGGCGGCGCGCGGCAGACCCTCAGTCTTTTCGGGGTGCGCCGCAAAGGACGGAATGAAAGCCGCGATGTACCCCTCTACATCCTTCATCTTGATGAAAGGATGGAGAACGACGCCGGACGTTGCATTGAGATCGAGCTTGCCTTCTTCATTCAGAATGCCGCCGGTCGCCAATTTCACCTTTATCGTCGCATAACCGAAAGCGCGCTGAATCAAATCCCTCTTGATGTGCAGCTCCTGTATGCGGGTCGGCGCGAATTCGATGGCGTTTTTATCGAGCAGTCCCTGCTTTATCCCTATCTTGCCGCCATCCTTCCGTATGGAAAATCCATAGTATCGTACAGCATAGGCGATGACGGATACGCACCACGCGACGAACAGCACAAAGACGATTATTGCGATTACAGAAGGAAGCCCCATCGCCATGAATCGGGCGAACCAACTCTGCCCCAACTCCCCAATGCGCTCGCGCAACCCAAAGGTATCGAAGAACTGCCAAAACACGGAGAACCCCGCAATCAGATAGAACAGAGTGCGGCCGTTGGAAAGACCCGCCAAGAGAATTTCCTTCGCCGCCAGCCGATATGCGTTGACGCAATCCGCAGCAGCAGCCGCGGGAGGCGCTATGTCCGTGCCCACCTTGCGCGCGCGCGTCAATATCTCCACGCGCAGAGCCTCAGCATAGGACGTCTTCACAGCGGGGATTACAATGTCGTTCGCTTTCGCGCCGCCGGCCGTGTCGATGCTGACATTTGTTACACCGAAAATCTGTTCCATGAGCTTCGCCCTCAGATTGACCGCGTGGATCTTATCCAACGGCATACGGGTGTTTTTCCGATTCAGAAGTCCCCTGCTGAAGACCACCTCACGATCTGTAATCCACCACGCGGTGGTGCGGTACTGTATCAGCGTGGCGATTGCGAAGATGATTACAAATATCAGAATGACGCCTGCGACAATCATCCACCTGCGCATAAAGCCCGGCAGGACACCCTCCGGAACAGTTGAGGACAGGGCGATGATGGGAATGGCCATCGAGAAGATATTCTTTCGGAGCTTGCGCAGCGCGCTGATGGGGATATACGCCCAGTGCAACCGGTGTTTTTCCGCGAGGGAATCCACAGGATGTTTAATGGTGTCCGGATTCAAATCTGTTCTCGGTTGCATCGGAAATCTATACGCCTTCCTGCAGTTGCTTCGCGAGTTCCGTTACCCGATCCCGCAGGGCCTCGGCGTCCGCAAAAGGCAGCCCCGGTATGGATTGCTCGCCGCCGGCCGTAACGACGGTGAGGGACGCAAGCCCGAAAGCCCGCAGAACAGGTCCGTGTTTGATATCGGTAAACTGCACCTTGATGATGGGAACAATCGTCCGCTCTACGACGAAAAGCCCCCGCACAATATCAACCTCGTCGTCCGTCACCGCGTACCGCCACCGCGCGTACCGAATCGCGGGGAAGACACAGACATTGCAGACGACTTGCAACGCGACGATGGCCGCAGGGACGAGAAACCACAGGACGCTGATTCCTGCGGCGTTGTAGACAATCGCGCAGACGCTGAAAAACAACAGCGCTATGATGGCCGCAAAAATCATGCTGTCCACCCGCCAGACTCTGACGATTCTTCTATCCAATCTGTTCGCAGGCAACTCTCTCATCGTACTCCCTCACAAACGACGTCAACATTTCCATGCTATATCTAAACACAATTTGAGATGATTGTCAATTACTTCCGCGCTATTTTCTCCATCTGTCTGTGCAATGTCGGCGGTTAGCCGCTTGCGCAATGTTTCTTGCTTTGACAGTGCCATTGCGAGATGGTTTACGGACGATACCAAATCTCGCAACTCTTTTGTTTTTCAAAGCCATTGATATCGCCTCGTCTTATGCACCAATCCTTTCTTGGCTTTTCGCCTTAAATCTTTTCAAACGCAGCGCGTTTGTGAGTACCGATACGGAACTGAGGCTCATCGCGGCGGCGGCAAATATCGGGTTTAGCAGAGGCCCGCCGAACAGATAGAGGACACCCGCCGCAATCGGTATGCCGACCACGTTGTACCCGAACGCCCAAAACAAATTCTGCTTGATGTTGCGTATGGTGGCGCGGCTGAGATTAATAGCTGTCGGCACGTCCATCAGGTCGCTTCTCATCAGCACGATGTCGGCGCTTTCCATCGCCACGTCCGTGCCGGAGCCGATTGCGATGCCGATGTCCGCCTGCGCTAGCGCGGGCGCGTCGTTTATTCCGTCGCCGACCATCGCGGTTTTGAGTCCTTCATCTTGCAGCTTCTTAACTTCGTTCGACTTATCCTGCGGCAGAACCTCGGACAGTACACGGTCAATCCCGACTTGCCTTGCTATGGCGGCAGCGGTCTTGGCGTTGTCACCCGTAATCATCGCAACTTCGATGCCCATCTTGTGCAAACTCTCAATGGCGGCTTTGCTCGACTGCTTTACTACGTCGGCCACGGCGATAATTCCCGCGAGCGCGCCGTCAATCGCCACATACATGGGCGTTTTGCCTTCACTTGCCAGTGTGTCGGAATCCGTCTCTAATGCCGTCAGGGAAATATTCCGCTCGTCCATCAGCTTTCGGTTGCCCGCAAGGACTGTCCTGCCGCCGATTTGTGCCTTGATGCCGCGTCCTGTGATGGAATCGAAATCGTCAACTTTCAATAATTCCAAGCCCTTATCCTGTGCGCCCGCAACAATCGCCTGACCCAACGGGTGTTCCGAGCCTTTTTCCGCGCTCGCCGTGAGCGCGAGTAGGGAATCGCCACCGCTGCCATCTACCGTCAGCACATCGGTCACGGTGGGCTTGCCCTCGGTGATCGTGCCTGTCTTGTCGAATACGATGGTGTCTATTTTGTGCGCGGTTTCAAGCGCCTCGCCGCCCTTAATCAAAATGCCGTTTTCCGCGCCCTTGCCCGTGCCGACCATAATGGCGGTCGGCGTAGCGAGTCCCAGCGCGCAGGGGCAGGCGATAACAAGCACCGAGATGAATATTGTTACGGCAAATTTCAAATCGCCGCCTGTGCCGAAATACCACGAGATCCCCGCCAAGAGCGCGAGTACGCAAACCACCGGGACAAAGTAGCCGGACACGATGTCCGCCATTTGCGCGATAGGCGCCTTGCTGCCCTGCGCGTCCTCCACCAGCTTGATAATCTGTGCCAGCGCCGTGTCGGATCCGATTTTTTCCGCGCGGAATTGCATCGTGCCCGTCGTGTTCAGCGAGGCGGCATACACTGCGTCTCCCGCCTTTTTATCCACAGGCATACTCTCGCCCGTCAGCATGGATTCGTCGATTGCCGTGTTGCCGGAAACGACCGTACCGTCCACCGGAATTTTCGCACCGGGCTTGACGACGATAATGTCGCCGATTTCCACCTCGTCAATGGGAATTTCTTTCTCCGCGCCGTCAGAAATCACAAGCGCCGTTTTGGGCGCAAGACCCATCAGTTTTTTGATAGCATCGCTTGTGCGGCCTTTGGACACGGCTTCCAAGGATTTTCCGAGCAGTATCAGCGTAATGATAACGCCCGCCGTCTCAAAGTAGAGCGATTCCACCGCCGCAAACGCCCCGTTTACAAT
>JAISQM010000135.1 GCA_031274195.1 Eubacteriales Family XIII. Incertae Sedis bacterium | reverse complement strand
ACCGTGGCCGTGGCCGTGGGGTTGGGGGTCTTTCTCGTCATAGCCATGCTCCGGATCATCTTTCGGTGGCATATGTCCTATCTGCTGGCGCTCCTCTACATCATCACCCTCATTCTCGGTATCTTTATTCCGAAGGAGTATCTGGCAGTGTCCTTCGACGCCGGAGGTGTCACTACGGGGCCCTTTGCCATCCCCTTCATCCTGTCCCTCGGCATCGGCATTTCGGCGGTCAGGGGCGGCAAGAGCTCGCGAGACGACAGCTTCGGATTGGCGGCGCTGTGCAGCATCGGCCCGATCATCGCGGTGATGATCCTCGGATTCATCTTCGAGCCGCAGAAATCGGAGATGTCGGCAGACAGCATCGCGGCCATCAGCGATATGGGCGAACTGCTCCGGGTCTTTGCGCACGGTTTCCCTGAATACCTGCACGAGATCGGCTTGGCTGTGCTGCCTCTCATCGTCGTTTTTTTTCTGTTCCAGATATTTGCCCTCAAACTGCCTAAGGCGCAGATCATCCGTATCAGTATCGGCCTGCTCTACACCTATCTCGGTCTCTCGGTATTCCTTACGGGTGTAGGCGTCGGATTCCTGCCGGCGGGTACCTTCATCGGCCAATATGTGGGCGCGCTCGATTATAACTGGATACTCATACCCTTGGGCGTCGTCATGGGATACTTCATCGTACTGGCGGAACCTGCTGTACACGTGCTCGTAGAGCAGGTGGAGGATTTGACGGGCGGCGCCATCACGAAGAATACCATGCTCAGAGCCTTCTCGATCAGCGTCGGCCTGTCCGTCGGCTTGGCGATGATTCGTGTGCTTACGGGAGTCAGCATCTGGTGGATGCTCGTACCCGGATATGGGCTTGCCATTGCCTTATCTTTCTTCGTGCCTAAGATATTTACGGCGGTGGCTTTTGACTCGGGCGCCGTCGCTGCGGGTCCCATGACAGCCACCTTCCTGTTACCTTTCACGATGGGCGCTTGCGCGGCGGCCGGCGGCGACATCATGATGGACGCATTCGGTGTGGTGGCGATGGTCGCCATGACGCCGCTGTTTACGGTGCAGATCATCGGATTTATATACAACATAAAAATCAAGCATACGGGCGCGGAAGAAATCGAAACCTACGAGGGCTTGGCGGACGACATCGAGGAACAACAGTTTGTCGACTGGGCCGTTCAGATACCGGCCTCGGAGGTCAACGACGACTTTGAGTCGCAGATGGATATGGAATTTGTCGCGAGTCCCGAATGGGCGGAGCTTGTGCGCAACGATCAGGTTCACCGCACCATTGCCGCAGATAACAGGTACATCGATTTCGATGAATACGAACACGAGCATTTTGAATCGTTGGTCAAGGCGGAGGACTTCGATCTGCCGGGTATCCGCGAACAGAAAGAGACCTTGGAGGACGCCCCGGAATCCCCGGAGGACTCTCTCCGGCTCTATATAAGCGAACGATAGGAGGCCATAGGAGTTCATGAAAGAACAAAAAAGAAAGTGCGGCGAAATGGAGCGCGTGAAGCTGCTGATCGCCATCGTCGAGAGGGGACTCAGCGATTCGTTGGTCAAGGAGCTGCGTGCCTTGGGCGTCACATTCAATATGTCGGCCGTCGGTTACAGCGCCGTCGGCCGCGACATCGCCGATTTCCTCGGTTTTACCGAGAAGGAGCGCGACATCGTTTACAGCGTCGTTACGGAGTCGAAAGTTCCGTCGGCGCTCTCCATGATTGAGTATAAATTTTCGCTGAATGTTCCGGGAAACGGCATTGCGTTCTGCATTCCCATCTCAGGTGTGGGCGGACCGGTGTCGCTCAGGTACATCTCGGGGATAGAGCCGGAAAAAGAGGAATAGGATTGCGCGGAAGCGGACAGACAAGGAGGAATCTTGATGATAGATTGTAACAACACAGAATACAGCTTGATCGTCACCATCGTGAACAGAGGCTACGCGGATCTGGTGATCGACGCGGCGCGCGGTGCCGGCGCGCGGGGCGGAACGGTGCTGTACGCACGCGGCACGGGCATACACGAAACGGAGAAGTTCATGAACATCTCCATTCAGCCCGAAAAGGAAATGGTTCTGACGCTCGTGCGCAAATGGGCGGTCAAGGAGATCACCCACGCCATCCTCATCGCCGCAGGACTGAACACCCAAGGCCGAGGCATCAGCTTCACACTGCCCGTAACCGACGTGGCAGGCATCGTTACGGAATTTGAGGACTTTGTAACCCCCGATAACCCGGAGTAGTCACCTTACAGAAACTCGGATAGGACCTCGCCGATCGGCTCTCTTATCACAAGATCAGCCCTGTCGTCGGCGGCGGTCTTGGATTTATTGATGAGCACCATGCGGCTTCCCTTAAAATAGCGCAGATATTCGGCCGCCGGATAGACGACCAACGATGTGCCGCCGACGATGAGGACATCGGCATCCGATATCGCTTCCACGGCTTGCAATACGGTGTCCCGGTTCAACGGTTCCTCGTACAGCACCACATCGGGGCGCACCACGCCGCCGCACCGATTGCAGAGAGGTATGCTGCCCTTATTCCCATTCGCGTCTTCGCAATTGTCGTCTTCCATGATATAGCCCAAATCGAACTTCGCGCCGCAGTCCATGCAGTAATTTCGATGTACCGATCCGTGCAGCTCGTACACCCTGCGCGAGCCGGCCATCTGATGCAGACCGTCTATATTCTGCGTAACGACAGCGGACAGCCTTCCCTCCGTCTCCAATTTGGCCAAAGCGAGGTGAGCCGCGTTTGGCTTCGTGTCCGGAAAGATGAGATTGTGCTTATAATAATCGAAGAACAGCTCCGGCTCCGCCACGAAAGTCGAATGCGATATGAGGCTTTCCGGCGAACGGCCATACGCCAGTTTCGCCTGATACAACCCCGTCTCCGAACGAAAATCCGGGATACCGCTCTCCGTGGACACCCCCGCCCCTCCGAAGAACACGATATTATGAGACTTTTCAACAATCTCTCTAAGCGTCATTTGACCGTTCCATGCTCCGCGCAATCCTTTCCAAGCTCTGTGCGATCCTTTCCAATTTCCCGAAGAATAACACCACAACGGCAATGACCACCGCAATCGGAATGAGCA
>JAISQM010000108.1 GCA_031274195.1 Eubacteriales Family XIII. Incertae Sedis bacterium | reverse complement strand
GTGGAAGAACCCCGTCACGACGGCGGCGGGGACGTTTGCGTTTAAGGAAAGCGGGCGGTATTACGACCCGAACGCGCTGGGCGCCGTGACCACAAAGGGCGTGTCCGCGGTTCCGTGGCTCGGCAATCCGACACCACGTATTGCGGAGACCTACGGCGGTATGCTGAACGCGATCGGCCTTGAGAATCCGGGCGTGGACGCATATATCGACGGGGAATTGAAGTACCTGAAGGATCGGGGCGTTACGGTCGTCGCAAATGTGGCCGGACACAGCGCCGAGGAATACTGCGAAGTCGTCCGCAGACTGTCGGAAACGGATGTGGATATGTTGGAGATCAACGTTTCATGCCCGAATGTCGCGGAGGGTGGCATGGCCTTCGGCGTCGAGCGGGGCGCGGTGGCGCGTTTGACCGGGCAGATCAAAAGACTGACCTCAAAGCCCGTCGTCATCAAGCTCTCTCCGAATGTGACGGATATCTGCGACATTGCCGCCGCCGCGGAGGACGCGGGCGCGGACGCGATTTCCCTCATCAATACGTTGGTCGGTATGCGGATCGATATAGAGACAGGGAAGCCCGTGTTGGCCACCGGCACGGGTGGGCTGTCAGGGCCGGCGGTGAAGCCCATAGCTGTGGGCATGGTCTATCGCGTGGCGAAGCGGGTGCGCATCCCCATTATCGGCATGGGCGGCATCATGACGGGCGCGGACGCGATGGAGTTTCTGCTGGCCGGAGCGACAGCCGTGGCCGTGGGAACCGCCGCGCTGATCGACCCGACCGCGCCGCCGCGCATTGCGGAGGAATTGGCCGCCTGCGCCGCGAAATACAATCGGCTTACGCGAGCATGAAAGGAATTATAGAATGGAATACAAGAAAGCGTTTATCGAATATATGATGGAGTCGGACGCGTTGAAGTTCGGGGATTTTGTCACGAAAAGCGGGAGACAGTCGCCGTATTTTATCAATACCGGCGCTTTCAATACCGGCAGCCGGATCGGCAGGGTCGGGGAATTCTATGCGGCCTGCATCGCCGACAACATGGATAGCGGACTTTTGCCTCGAAATGTCGATGTGATTTTCGGGCCGGCGTATAAGGGCATTCCGCTTGCCGTCGCCGTTTCCATCGCGCTTGCTCGGGATTACGGCCTCGACATCGGTTACTGTTTCAATCGCAAGGAGGCGAAGGATCACGGAGAGGGCGGCAACATCGTCGGCGCCAAGCTGAAGGACGGCGATAAGGTACTCGTCATAGACGACGTAATCACGGCGGGCACCGCCATCAGAGAAACGCTGCCCGCATTGCGCGCGGCCGCCGATGTTCGTGTGGCGGGTCTCGTCATCTCGGTGGATCGGATGGAACGGGGACAGGGAGAGTTGAGCGCCGTGGAGGAGATACGCCGCGAGCTTGCAATCGATGTCTTCCCGATCGTGACCGTGCGGGAGATTATGAACGAGTTAGACGAGGAACAGCGGCGGCGCGTTGGGGAATATATCGCGAAGTGGGGGATGAGTATATAAAAAAACACTTGCATTATATCCGAATTGCGTTATAATATGGGTATGAGGGAGGCGCAAACAATGCAAATCAAATCATCCGCTGAATTGAGAAATAATTACCGCAAGGTCGCTGATTTTTGCAAAACATCGGGGGAAACGGTGTTTCTCACGAACAACGGAGAAGGCGAATTGGCCGTCATGTCGATAGATGCCTATAAAGAGCAACGCAAAAGACTGGCGATCGAAAAAGAATTATTGCGGCTTGAGGCCGAAGAAGCTACCGGCCGGGCGCGCTATGTCACGTTGGATGAACTGCAGGATGAATTGTCGGGGGCATTGCGCGTAGCGGAGAACACAGCAGATGATTACGAATGACTATGTTGTTCGGGTCAATCATCAGGCGATGATGCAGTTGGCGGAGCACGTCGCGTTTCTCTCAAACGTGGACGAGAATGCCGCCGAGCGTCTGCGCCGAAAGTTGCTTGAGAAATTCCGTTCACTCGAAGACAATCCATACAGATGCCCTGTCTATGACACCGAGTATACCACTGAAAAATACAGAAAATTGAACATCGACCGTTACCAGATATTATATTCGATTAACGAGAACGCAAAGGTCGTTTCGATCAAATATGTTTGGGATACGCGGTCGGAGAACAGTCTTTAGCGCTTTATTCCCCTGCTGAAATGTTCGTAGAGGAAATGAGATATAGAGAAAGGAGGGCGGATATGCTCTCGAAAAAGATAACGGATGATTTTTATTGGGTGGGAAATTTAGACCCGGATCTGCGGGTGTTCGACATCGTCATGCATACAGAGTTCGGAACTTCGTACAATTCGTATGTGTTGAAGGGTTCCGAAAAGACGGTGCTCTTCGAAGCCGCGAAGGCGCATTTTTTCGATGTCTATATGGAGAAGATCAATGCGATTACGCCGTTTGAGGACATCGATTATCTGGTGGTCAATCACACGGAACCCGACCATACGGGGACGATCGAGCGGATGTTGGAGATCAAGCCTGACTTGAAGATCATCGGGACGATGGGTGCCTTGAACTTCCTGAAGGAGATCACAAATCGCGAGTTTGACGGGCAGACGGTCAAGGATGGCGACACGATCGACATCGGCGGCAAGACGCTCAAATTCATCATCGCGCCCAACCTGCACTGGCCCGACACGATGTTTACGTACATTCCCGAACGGAGCGTGCTTCTCACCTGTGACTGTTTCGGCGCGCACTACAGCGATGAGAACATCACGAACGACAACCTCGCTAATTACGAGGATTACATGAAGGCGGCGATCTATTATTACGACAATATTCTCGGCCCATTCAAGGGCGATGTGCGGAACGCCTTGGAGAAGATCAAGGATCTGGATATCCGGATTATCGCGACGGGACACGGCCCTGTCATAACGGAGAATCCCGACGAGATCATCAAGCTGTACGGGGAGTGGTCGTCTCCGCGAAACCCAAATCAGCGCAAGACCGTGATCATTCCCTACGTTTCCGCCTACGGCTATACGAAGATGCTCGCCGGCAAGATCGCCGAGGGAATCAAGGCTGCGGGGGATATCGACATCAGGCTTTATGATATGGTCGATGCGGATTTCGAAAAGGTGATGCTCGAAATAGAGCATGCGGACGGATTTCTGCTCGGGACGCCCACCATCGTCGGCGAGGCGTTGCCTCCCATATGGAACATCGCCGCCGCGCTGAACGCGAAGGTTCACGGCGGGAAGTTCGCGTCGGCTTTCGGTTCCTACGGGTGGAGCGGGGAGGGCGTGCCTCACCTCATGAAGCGGCTCGAACAATTGAAGTTGAACCTGTTTGGCGATGGACTCCGGTTTCGGTTCAGACCCAACGATGAGCAGCAGATCGCGGCGTATGAATTCGGATACGCATTTGGATCGTCCGTGCGCGATGGGCAGATCAAGGACGACTGTTTTAAGAAACGGACATAGATCATGCGAAGACATTGCGATCTTTTGATTGTCGGTGCGGGGGCGGCGGGGCTTGCCGCCGCCGTTTCGTATGCGCGTAACTGCAAAGGCCTCTTGATACTGCTCGACGCGAATGACGAGGCGGGACGGAAGATCGCCGCTACCGGCAATGGACGTTGCAATCTCACAAACACAGCGGCGGACGGATATGCGCGGACGAAGGCGTTCTTCGAAAGTCTCGGCGTGATCATAGAGGCCGACGGCGAGGGGCGGGCTTATCCGTTAAACCGTCAGGCGGCCTCGGTGCGCCGTGCCCTCATCACTGAAATCAAAGATCTCGGCGTGGAGCTGCTGACCGCCACGCGGGTTTCCGACATACAGCGGCGCGGCGATCGATTTGCCGTGTTCACGGAATCCAAAGTTTCGACTGCGACGGAGTTTTCGGCTGCTCGTGTGCTTATCGCCGCGGGCGGGCAGTCTACGCCGCGCTATGGCAATCTCGGCGACGGCTTTCGGCTTGCGGGCAAGCTGGGACACAGCATAAACAGCATTCTGCCGGTCTTGGTTCCCGTGGTCTACGGTGCGAAAGAAAAGCAAATTTTCGCGAAATTGAAGGGCGTGCGGGCAAGGGCAAGCGTCCGGCTGATGAGCGGCGGCACTGTCGTCGCCGACGAGATCGGGGAAGTCCAGTTCACCGATTACGGCATTTCCGGCATATGTGTATTCAACCTGAGCCGGCATATGCGCGGACATAGAGACAGAATTGCGGTGCGCATGGATTTTGCGCCGAATATGTCCGAGAGCGAGGTCGCCGCGCTGATCGAGGCCGGACGGGCGGCGGGCATGAACGGCTTGGTCAACAGCGCACTCGCCGATTGCTTTGACGCGCTGATCGCGGCGGGAAACGACGGCGAATACGCGCCCGACGGCGGTGCGGCGTCGCTCGTCAAGAGACTTACGATACCGATATCCGGTACAAAGGGCTGGAAGGATGCACAGGTTACATCGGGCGGCGTGCCGTTATCCGAGGTCTGCGCGGACACCTTTGAATCCCTCAAGACGCCCGGCCTGTATTTCGCGGGCGAGGTGCTGGATTATGACGGTCCGAGCGGTGGCTACAATTTGGATTGGGCGTGGAACACCGGCATAATAGCCGGAGAGGCCGCCGCGCGGGAGGGAAACGGCAATGCCGCACATCAATGAGATAAAGCTCCGCCCGGGGGAGGACATTTCCGTCATTCCGGACAGGATTATCGAAAAACTGGGGTTGGACAAGAATTCGTGGTGTGTTACGAACCGGAAGATCACGCGCAAATCCATCGACGCGCGAAACAAGCGACGGATCCGATTTGTATATGCGGTGCAATTCGATTTGGAGGAAATGGGCGATGAGCAAGGGAAGACTTCCCCCGCGCTCGAGCGTCTTCAGCGCGAGGAATCCCCAAAACCCTCCTATACCCTGCCGAAAGCTGTCGCTGCGTCGCCGCCCATGAGGCCGGTGGTCGCCGGCTTCGGTCCCTGCGGCATCTTTGCCGCCTATGCGTTGGCGAAGGCAGGACTTCGCCCCATCGTCCTCGAGCGGGGACGGCCCGTGGAGGAGAGAAGCCGTCATGTGGCGGCGTTTTGGAAAGACGGCATCCTAAATGAGAACTCAAACGTGTTTTTCGGAGAGGGCGGCGCGGGTACGTTTTCCGACGGAAAGTTGACTACGGGCATCGGGGACATCCGAAAGGCCTTTATCTGCGAGACCTTTGCCGAAGCGGGCGGCGGCGAGGAACTGCTCTATCTGAGTCGCCCACATCTCGGCACAGACATCCTGCGAACCGTGATCCGCAATCTGCGGAACGCCGTTCTGGATGCCGGGGGCGACATTCGGTTTGGCTGTAAGCTCGCGGGCATCGGAACCGACATGCACGGCAGACTGAAGACGGTGGTCACGGAGAATGTGGATCGCGAAACGGCGAGTAGAGACTTCGACGAAATCGAAACCGATCGTCTGGTGATAGCCATCGGACACAGCGCGCGGGACACGCTGCGTATCCTCCACGGTCACGGCATCGCGATGGAGCAAAAACCGTTCTCGATGGGCATCCGTATCGAACACCCGCAGCAACTGATCAATGAAAGCCAATACGGGCGGGATTTTGAAAGCATCTACGGCATGAGCTACCGTGATGCGGAACTCCCTGCGGCGGAATACAAACTGTCCCACAGATGCGCAGACGGGCGAGGTGTCTACACCTTCTGCATGTGTCCCGGCGGACAGGTGATCGCCGCGGCGTCCGAGTCGCAGGGCATATGCACGAACGGCATGAGCGAGCGCGCGCGAGCCGGCGCCTACGCCAACAGCGCGGTGCTCGTGGACGTGAGGCCGGAGGACTTCGGGAGCGACCATCCACTCGCCGGATTTGCCCTCCAACGGGAAATCGAATCGCGGGCTTTCGCTATAAGCGCGGCGAACGATTCCGTGCACGGCTATCTCCCGCTCACGGAGACCTTGGCGATCTTCGGCGGGTCTGACAGCGCGTTGGCGCAGTGTCTGCCCGAATTTATCGCACGCGACATTCGGGAGGCTCTCCCCGTATTCGCGCGTCGCCTCGCGGGCTTCGACGCGGCGGACACACGAATCTACGGACCGGAGACGAGAAGCTCGTCCCCCGTTCGCATTCCGCGAGATGCGGCCATGCAGAGCAATATCAGGGGACTATATCCCTGCGGCGAGGGTGCCGGATTTGCGGGCGGAATCATGTCCGCCGCCGTGGACGGACTCAAAGTCGCGGAACAGATCATCGCCGATTTGGCGTAACGATAAAGGAGAACGGGATATGATGTTAGAAAAAGGATATATTCAAGTATACACAGGCGACGGCAAGGGCAAAACGACAGCCGCTTTCGGCATAGCGTTTCGCATGGTCGGCGCGGGAGGCACCGTGTTCGTCGGTCAGTTCCTGAAAGGGCGGCCGAGCGGTGAAATAGACGCCGCAAAGACCTTCCCCCGATTTACCGTCGAGCAGTTCGGCGCCCCGACATTCGTATCGCCCACCGCCGCCCGCCGCCGGGACGATATCGACAAGGTTCTCGACGGATTTGCGCGCGTCCGTGAAGTGCTCACGAGCGGAGTCTACGACCTGATCGTCCTTGACGAGATCAACGTGGCCATTGATCTGGGGCTGATCGACGTAGACACCGTCCTCGAATTGCTCGCGGAAAAACCCGAACACACGGAGGTCGTCTTGACCGGGCGCATCGCGAACGCGGACACAGCTTCCCGCATTATAGCGGCAGCAGACCTCGTAACGGAGATGAAGCCGATCAAACACTACTACGACAGCGGTATCGATGCCCGCCGAGGAATCGAGGAATAAGACATAGAATTTCGACACAGGTACTGTTTAAGAAGGAGGTAAACAATATGTTAAAAGGAATACCATCGGTTATTTCCCCCGAACTTTTGAAGATACTGGACGAGATGGGCCATGGAGACGAACTGCTACTCGCGGATGCAAACTACCCCTCCTCCTCGATGGGGCGTCCCTGCGTGCGTGCGGATGGCCACGACATCACAACGATGCTCGAAGCGATTCTCCCGCTGTTTCCGTTGGACACTTATGTTGAGACTCCCGTGCTTCTCATGGGGGTGACGCAAGATGCGTCGGGCAATTTCGATGTGGAAGGAGACCCTCCGGTCTGGACGAAGTATCATGCTGCGGTGGATGCAAACCAAGCCGGTATCAAATTCGGCAAACTGGGACGGTTTGAGTTCTACGATAGGGGAAAGACGGTCTACGCCGTCGTGGCTACCGGAGAAACTTCGCTATACGGCAACGTCATCATAAAAAAGGGCATCATCGTATAAGACATAACGAGACATAACGGGGACGATCCATAGTGTCTTAAGACAACATCCCCCGTCCCCATTGTGTCCCCGGAATTAAAACCGGGGTTGTTGGCTTGCTCCCATACTGCGAGGATTTCAATAGTGTATGTTTTTGCGCATTTACCGCTCAGCCCTGATAAAGTTCGTAAACACAGGTGTTTGCGGTACGGGTTGTGTAACACCATGCTTCTTCGCAACCTCAATACACCGCAGCATGTACGACATGTTTTCGCCCAAAACGCGACAGGTAAGCAAGCCTTCCTCATCTTTTGCGACATCATCGGGATTTGCGCCGTGAACCATATTCCAATACCTCGACGAAACAATCGGCATCTCGCTTATCGTGAAATATTTGTTGAGTTGGTCAAAGGTTGCGGTCGTTCCGGCGCGGCGGGCAGACACGACACAGGCTGCCGGTTTTAATCGGAAAGTCCCCGTACCGCCGCGAAATCCCGAATAGAACGCCCTATCCATAAATGAGGTAATCGCGCCGGTCGCCCCCGCATAATGCACAGGAGAGCCAAAAATAAAACCATCCGCTTCTCGCGCTTTTTCAGTAAATTCATTGACAACATCGTCGAACACACATTTTTTCAGTTCGTTGCATTTGAGGCAAGCAACGCATC
This sequence comes from Eubacteriales Family XIII. Incertae Sedis bacterium, assembly GCA_031274195.1. Lineage (GTDB taxonomy): Bacteria > Bacillota > Clostridia > Peptostreptococcales > Anaerovoracaceae > JAISGB01. The sequence goes on along the minus strand of JAISQM010000108.1, from coordinate 1,159 downwards.
CCGATATTGGCTTTGTGCCAATCCGGAAAATCTCCGTGTCGATGCCGTTTTTGTTCAGCGATTTCGCGACTTCGGACAGTGCTGCGTGGGTGCAGCCCTCTTTGTGTGGACTTCCGTTTACAAGTAATACTTTCATAGCGATTTTTCCTCCTTCTATGACTTTGAGATCACCTCGAACATTTCACAGGAACGGAATTCGCCCCTTCTCATCTTAACATAATAGCACAAACTCAGAGCGTGGCAACAAAGAAATTCAATGTGGCTGAATATTGCAAGCGTGTTTTCGGAGACGAAAGACCAGCTATAAAATGTCAAGCTGAAAATCAAAGAAATTTGAAGAATTTTTAGAGACCGCCACAAGCGGCAAAAAGCGCACAGGAAGACGAAAGGGGACGTAGTTAATGTCTTTGGAAGACGGAAGACGAAAGGGGACGGAAGACGAAAGGGGACGTAGTTAATGTCTTTGGAAGACGAAAGGGGACGTAGTTAATGTCTTTGGACTCAATAAAAATGAGTCAGGACGTTAGCCCCGTCAGGCTGTGTGCGAAATCGTTTTTTGTGAAACATGATCACGGAATTTCAACGCTTTTAGCGGTTGGAAGCACGAATTTAACGACTTTTCACACAACCTGCCGTTCCTCTGTAGCTTTTCCATCCCTCTATCTAATAACGCAGAGCAAGAAAAATAATAATTACTGAAAGTATAAACAGTATACCGGAGGCAACACCAATAATCTTCCGCAACTGCACATACCCTTGACCTAAAACCGTGATAGATCAATACCTTCGTGTTTGAGCAGTTTGATTTTTTTGTCAACGCCTCCGGCATAGCCCGTCAAACTACCGTTTGCGCCTACAACACGATGACAGGGAATGATGGTGGAGATCGGATTGTGTCCCACCGCTCCACCGACCGCCTGAGCGGACATACGCGCTTTTCCGGCTTTGATCGCCATCGTCCGTGCGATACTGCCGTATGTGATCGTTTCACCGTAGGGTATTCCGCATAATATGCGCCATACTTCGCGGCGGAAGTCACTTCCGTGGGGCACTAACGGAAGCTCGAAAATATCGGGTTTTTGCCCGTCAAAATACCTGTCGAGCCAATTTTTGGCGGCGACGAATACAGGCAGATCGTCATTTTGAACCATCTCGCCGT
>JAISQM010000088.1 GCA_031274195.1 Eubacteriales Family XIII. Incertae Sedis bacterium | reverse complement strand
GCGACGCCGGAGCCGGTTGTGGCAGCGGGAGAGCCTTCGGGAGCGCCATCGATGTAGTTCTTGATGTCCAATGCGGTAGAGTCTTCGCCGAGGGTGGTGTCGTCGGCGGGCAGTACGACATAGTAGTATCGCCCGGGGGCGGAGGTGGTGATGGTGGTGTTGTTGTTAGTGGTGCCGTCGTCAGCGGGGTCGCCGGTGGGGGTGGTGTTGTCGCCGGCGTCGGTGGCCGCGCCGGTGGGGTTGGTGGTGCCGTCGGGGTTGGTGATGCCGTCGGCACCGACAGTCGCGGAGGCGGGGTCGTTATAGGTGAAAGTGAAGCTGCCTGTGGCGACGCTTGTGCGCGCGGCGGAAAGATCGCTGACGGTGGGCAAGGCCGATTGCATCATGCCGCTCTCGTCCGCAGTCGCAAGCGACGGAACAAGTGTCACGATCAGCAGCAGGGACAGCATGAAAGCGATCGGCTTCTTGATGGTGCTTAGCTTGCAGTGTGCTATGATGCCCGCGATTGCCCTTGCGGGCGTGAGTGCCATCAGCGCTATGATGCGCAAAAGGGAGAGCACGAGCGCGCGAATGAGCGTCAGGCCGCGCGTGAGTGGATTCCGGGAGGTGTCCGGGGTGACGGACGATTCCTGTAACTTCCGGGAGGCGTCCGGGGTGACATTCGCTCCCTTTTGGGTTCTTTGTTCTTTTACTATCTGTTCTTTTGACATCTGATTTCCACCAACCTTTCGTTTCGAATATGTTACTATTGATTTCACGTAGTTATGTATATAATTCCTGCACGCGTTTTTCGCTACAGGGTGGTTTTGGAAGTTCATGTTACGATTCATATAGTGCGCCCGCTCAGCGGCGGGATGTTTATTATCGTCCGCGTGGCAGTGTCTTTGCCCACTCGCTTTTCATCAAAGTGAACATTTTTAACTTTAGTCATCATTGGAATAATTATATGCCCTTATCGTGATAGTGTCAATAATAAACACTCAATTTGATAGCAAATAAATTAAATTTCTATGTGAGATGTGGAGGTTGTTATGAGGATCTATACATTCAATGGGTGGTGCAATATTTCGGGTGATAAGATCAGGACATGCCGAATTAACGAAGGAATGTCGCAGGATCAGTTTGCGGCGCGGTTGCAGGTCGAGGGATTGCGACTCGGTCAAAAACAGATCAGCAGGATCGAAAACCGCGAGCGCGTCCTCGCAGACTTTGAGTTGAAGATCATCGCGCGCGTGCTCGGACTTTCCACCGACGATTTGCTATCGGAAGAGAGTACGGATAAGGGTTGGTACCTGTGAATGCGTCGACGGGATGAAAAGTGCGGCGTATTGTGGTAAACTGGGATAGTAGCGTTTGATTCCGATTCGAATATTTAATATGATACAGACTTATTATAGAAGGAGTTTGATTCAGCTCGACCATTATGAAGCATAACAAAGACAACGAACATAAAATCAGCAAATTCAGCTACTTGGCCATGATGGGACATATATGTACCGATCTCACGCAGGGCGGTCTGCCTGCCATTCTGCCGTTTCTGATCGCTGCGCACGGCCTTTCCTACGCCGGCGCGGCGGGACTCGTATTCGCGTCAAATCTCATATCGTCCATCGTGCAGCCGCTGTTTGGCTATCTCGGCGACCGCGTGCGGAAACCGTGGCTCATGGCCGCCGGAATGCTCATGGCGGGTGTCGGCGTGGCGCTCATGGGCGTCGCGGGCAGTTATCTCCTCATGTGCTGTGCGGCGCTCGTCATGGGCATCGGCGTGGCGCTGTTTCATCCGGAGGGCAGCAAACTGGCGCATATCGTTTCCGGGGAACGCAAGGGGACAGGCATGAGCATCTTCTCCGTGGGCGGCAATATCGGCTTTGCCGTCGGCCCGCTATACGCGTCGGCGGCGATATTGATCTTCGGCATCAAGGGTACGTTGGCTTTCCTTCTGCCCGTCGTCGTCATGAGCATCGTCATGCTCGCCAATATGAGGAAGATCAACGCGCTCACGGAGCGGCACTACGAGGAGAAGAAGCAACCGGGCAACACGAAAGAAAAGGACGACTGGAAGGGGTTCACCATCGTTTCAGTCCTCATGTTCTTCCGCTCCATCACGACCTACGGCATGACGACCTTCATCCCGCTCTTTTGGATCGGCGTTCTATCTCAATCGGAAACGGTCGGCAATGTCAATCTCTCGATCTATTCCGTTGCGGGTGCCATCGCGACGTTAGCCGGCGGGCGGATCGCGGACAAGATCGGGTTCCGCAAGGTGATCCGCTTCTGTTGCTGCGCCCTGCCCCCGTTGATGTTGTTCTTCGCGCTGAATCACAACCTGTTTGCGGCCACCGTTTCGGTCATGCTGATTGCCCTCGTCGTGAGCGGTGCGCACAGCACCATCATCGTGACCGGGCAGAATTTCCTGCCAAACCGAATCGGCATGGCTTCGGGCATACTCTTTGGGCTGACCATCAGCATCGGCGGCATGTTTTCGCCGGTCATCGGCTGGATCGGCGATCATTTTGGACTCGAGAACGCCATGCTTACGCTGACCGCCCTGTCGATTCCCGTGCTGATCCTCGCTTTCGCGATTCCGAAAAAAAGATGAGACAGAAAGGGCATTCATCTATGACAAACGACAACCGCCGAATAGCGCGGTCGCGCCGCGGATTTATCGCACCGGCGCTTCTTGCGGTTATCATATTGATCTCGGGGGTCTTATCCGGCTGCGACACCGTCAATGAGATACTCCCCGCCTTTGCGCCGCCGCCGACCGTCGAAAGCACGATGACCACCATGCAGGAGACGAACGAGATGGTCACGGCCGCCCTCAAGGCGGGCGAAAAGGAGCTGACCGCAGACCTCGTTATGACGGAGGAGGAGTTAAAAGAAATCTCCGAGCGCTTGGATCCGTTTTGGGGGAATCCCACCAAATACCGCATCTTGAAAGAATTCGAGGACGTCAATCTCGGCGAGGACGAAGACGCGACGAACGCGGACGTGCTTCGCATCAAATTCGATTTGAAGCTGTCGGCCAACTACTACGTCTATCAGCACATAAAAGACAGCGATTTCGAGATTCCCGAGGATCAAACGGAGGCCGCCGAGGTCGCGGCGGCACTGCCCGGCATCATAGACGAGATATTTCAGGGAGCCGCAGACAGCAACGAGGGAACCGCTTACGAAAAGACTCTGGCCGTCCACGATTGGCTGGGCTACAATCTCGACTATGACGAAACGATCGACCAACAAAGCGCGGAGAATGGCATATACGGCGCCATTGTAAACCGCAAAACCATGTGTCAAGGGTATGCCGAGGCGCTCCAACTGATTCTGCTGTGCGCCACAGACGTGCCGGTGAAGATGGTGATCGGAGAGGGAAACAACGGCGATGGCCGATGGGTCGGCCACGCGTGGAACCTCGTATTCATGGACAGCAATTGGTATCAGGTGGATGCCACCTTTGACGATCCCATCGGAAATACCGCGGGGACGGTAGCTCACACATATTTCGGCCAAAACGACGCGGCCATGCAAAACGACCATCGTTGGAACACCCAATCCTGGCCCGCCGCGGGCGGAGCGGACTTTCTCTATTACCGAAAAGCGGGACTCTACGCGGAGACCTTAGACGCGTTTCGGTCCATCGTGAAAAGCCAACTCGACGGCCGAGAACCGGCGGATGTTGAGGTCGCGACCTGCGGCTTTGCGATCACGGAGGAGAATCTGCAATTCATCTATAAAACGAACATCGACGTCGACAAGTTTTATTGGAGTCAGACGCCGATTGGAAATACCACAATCATACGCATCGAACCGGGATATTGAGCTCTGTTAGCCTACAACGTACAGGCGATGATAAGGTTACAATTCAAAACCCCTTGTAAACGCTTTCGTGTTGAGTTCCACGAACGCGGGCTTGATATTGGCGCGCAGTATCTCATCCCAACAGATGCCCTCTATCGCGTCCGACACGGCGGCGATTGCGCGCACGGTCGCGCCGAGCAGCACGATGTTCATCGCGCGCGCGTTGCCCATTCTCTCCGCGATCTCTCCCGCGCGCAACGTGGTCACGTCGGCCTTGGCGGACAGTTCCTCCAATATGCCTTCGGGGTATGCGGCTACGCCCATGAGAACGGGCGCCGGTGGAATCTCGAAGTCGTTTACGATCATCTTTCCGCCGGGTTTTAGATATTCGAGCCAACGCAGGGCTTCCATCTTCTCAAACGCGACGATGATATCCGCCTCACCTTTCCCGATAATGGGAGAATTGACCTTGTCGCCGTAGCGTATCTGCGTACTGACATTGCCGCCCCGCTGCGACATGCCGTGTATCTCCGACATCTTCACGTCGTGCCCCACGGACACGAGTCCCTCTGAGAGTATCTTGCTGGCCAAGATCGTTCCCTGCCCGCCGACACCCACCAATAATATCGCTGTTGTCATTTTAAGTAGTTACCTCTCTAATCGCTCCGAAAGGACATATTTGTATACAGATATCACACCCCGTACACATATCCCCATTGATCGTAACAACCTCGCCGCCGTATATGGCCGGGCAACCCGTCTTTACGCACAGCTTACACCGCGTACATTTCTCGCTGTCGACGACGCAAACCTTGCGTTCCAATTCAAATTCCGCAAGGTCTCCGGCGCTGAAACGCTTCAGGGCACAGGGCCAACGCGTGATGACGACCGAAGCTTCCTCCGCGGCCAACACATGATCGAGAGTCTTGTTCACCTCGTCCAGATTGAGCGGGTTGATCACGTGGATATTGTCCTTATTTATGCCGATGGCCTCACACAGAAGCGGAATGTCTACCTGCGGCGCCGGTTCGCCTTGAAGCGTGAAGCCGGTGCCGGGATTTTGCTGTTGACCTGTCATCGCCGTGATGCGGTTGTCCATGACGATGGTCACGGTGCGGCTTCCGTTGTACGCCACATTCATCAGGCTCGTGACGCCGGAGTGAAAAAACGTGGAATCTCCGATGACGGCGACGATCCGCGCATCCCGGCCGCTCGCTTCAAAGGCCTTGGCGGCTCCGTGCCCCGTGCTGATGCTGCCGCCCATGCAGAAACAGGAATCCATCGCGGAGAGCGGCGGCGCCGACCCCAGCGTATAGCATCCGATGTCCCCCGTAATCACGACATCCTTTCGTTTTGAGAGACCGTAGAAGAAACCTCTGTGCGGACAACCCGCGCAGAGTGTCGGCGGCCTTGGCACTGCCTTGATGTCCGCCGTCAGCGTTTCCGCGCTTTCCCCGAACACCGCGCGGCGCACGACGTCCGTATTCAGCTCATCCCATTCGGGTATGATCTCCTTGCCGATACAGTCGATTCCCGCGGCTTTGATCTTCATCTCCATATAGGGGTCTAATTCTTCTATCACATAGAGCTTGTCCACGCCCGACGCGAACTCCCGCACGAGCTCTATAGGCATGGGCCACGTCACGCCGAGCTTCAGATACGAGGCACCGTCTCCGAACACGTCACGCGCGTACTGATAGGCGGCACCGGCGCTCACGACCCCGACGCGCTCCCCTTCCGTCTGTCCGCTCGCCCATTCGATCCGGTTCACGCCGAGGCGCACAGCCTCCCCGTTTGAATAATCCTGTTCGTCTTTGAATCTCGCGATGAGCTTCTCCCGCATCACGCGGGCGTTGGCCGGCGTCGCCACAAATTTCGCGATATTCCGCTCATAAGGGATGTAGGCCACAGGTGTCCGTTCATCGAGCGGCACGAGGCTCTTGCTGTGGCAAATCCTCGTGGTCATCCGCAGCAGGACGGGCGTGTCAAATCGTTCGGAGAGTTCCAAGCCCAACTTCACATAGTTCTTCGCTTCCGCGCTGTCGGAAGGCTCAAGCATGAGCAGTTTCGCCGCGTCCGCGTAATGCCGGTTGTCCTGCTCATTCTGTGAACTGTGCAGACCCGGATCGTCCGCCGATACGAGCACCATGCCGCCGTTCACACCCGTATACGCGAATGTGAACAGCGGATCCGCCGCCACATTCACGCCCACATGCTTCATCGTCGCCATAGAGCGAACCCCGGCCATGGACGCGCCGATGGCCGCTTCCATCGCCACTTTCTCGTTGGGCGCCCATTCCGTATAGGGTCCGTCCTCGTATCCGACTAAATTCTCCAGTATCTCCGTGCTCGGCGTACCGGGATAGGCCGAGGCGAACACGAGCCCGGCTTCCCACGCACCGCGCGCCACCGCCTCGTTGCCCGTCATCAACTTCTTTTCGCTCATTCCTTTCGCCGTCCTCCTATAGTCGTTACTACTCAACGATAGTTACCTCTGAGCCGCTCCTGATCAGCGCGATCTTATCGTGATACTTCGCGACCATCTCCTGATTCCCCTCCACATTGTACAGGGTCATCAGCTCCTCCATCGTCTCCGTATGCGTCCCGTTCAGCTTCAGCACGCGGTGAAACGCGTCTTTCGCCTCACCCGGCCGGCCGAGATTCAGATACGCCTCGCCCATGTAGTACCACAGGGGCCACCAATCTTTATAGACGCTTTCCCGAAAGGGTTCCAAAATGCGCAAACCGTCCTGCCAGCGTCCGGCAAGCACTTCGTTATACCCGCGCTCAATCTCCATCGGTGTCTGTATCTGATCCATGCGCTGCTTGATCTCCCGCCTGTCCTTCGCCACGCGCGACCGCGGCAGAAAGCTCTCCCACGCGAGATAGGCCTTCGTATACAGCCCCAAATTCAGATACATATAGCCCAGATAATACCAACCCTGCCCGAACTTCGGGTGCAACTCCGTCAAAAGTTCCAGATAATCCAGCGATTCCGCCTTGAAATTGCCGATATACGCCGCGTCATTGCTCTTGTTATACATCGCGCGGCACACACGCGCGTAGCCGTACATCGCCGCGAGATCGTCCGGCTTCAAAACCAACGCCGCCCGGAAATAGATGCAGGCCTCGTCGTAATCCTCCTTATCCGCGGCATTCTTCGCTTTCTTCACGAGCGGCTCCGCAGCCCGCCTGCTCAAAAACCGAAACAGGAAAGCCGCGTACGCCTCCGCGTGCCGAAACCGGGGATCGATGCCGATCACGCGCGCCATATTCTCACCGATCAGGGTGAGAGGCAGTCCCTTCTCGCTGCGAAACCCCTCCATATCCTCCTTGCGCAACGGAATCGGGACATCCTTCATGATATCTTCCAACTTTGTCTTCTTTAGATATTCATCGGAAAATGTATCGAATACGAAAGCATCCATATGCCCCATTAAATATTTTTTTATCCGATCGTACCGTTTTGCCAATTCCCGTTCCGAAGCGGGTCTTGCCAGCGCGTTTTCCCGCGCATGTTCATCTCGTTTCAAATTTTTATCCATTTAGATACACCCATCCTTACAACATGCGCAAGCGCTCGTCCTTTAAGCAGTTCGCGCCCTTGAGTTCATTCAGCATACGCTCCTTGTCCCCGGGCAGCGTACCCTTTAGGGACAGATAATTGGACGCATGATTGCTCCGAAACACGCACGGCCTCTGCACATTCGCGTGTTCGAGCAGCAATATCGTCTCGTCCACCACGCCCTGCGGTGACAGCAGCCGGAACCGTCCCGCTTCTATCTCGCCATACAGCGGCGCCGCGGGATCCACCATCAACGTGAGCAAACCCACGTAAGACGGCGACGCCTCACCGATCAGACGCCCCGTACTGATGGCGTGATCCTCCCATCCGTCCGCGCCCGCCAACCCGGAGATGAAGGTCACGGACGCGGGTATGCCCGAATCCTCTATCACTCGTATCGCCTCCGTGATCTCCGCCGCGCTCGCGCCCTTCTTCACGGCTTTCAGCACCCGGTCACTGCCGGATTCCGCGCCGATATACACGATGCCGAGACCCGCCTCCCGCAATGCGGCCATGCGATCCACGCCCTTGCGCAACACATCCTGCGGCGAGCCGTAGACGCCGATCCGCTCGCATTCGGGAAACAGCGCGCGAATCTTCGCCAATATCGCCATCAGATCCTCGTCCCTCAAGACAAGGGCGTCACCATCGGCCAGAAAAACGCGCCCGACCCTGCCGTACTCCCTGCGAGCCGCTTCCAAATCCTCCATGACCTCCGCAAGCTTCCGCACGCGAAACCGCTTATCCTTGAACATGCTGCAAAAGGTGCAGTCGTTATGCGCACAACCGATCGTCACCTGTACGATCAGGCTGTACGCTTCGCTCGGAGGCCGATAAATATTTCCTTCGTATTTCATTACTTGCCTTTCGCGAACATATTGTTGTTCTATATTACATGCGCTCCGGTGCTTCCACGCCCAGAAGTGTCAGTCCGTTTTTCAGCACCTGCTTCGCCGCGGACACGAGCGCCAGCTTCGCGTCCCGTTCCGCCTCATTTTCCACCAAGATGTGTTCATCGTGATAGAAGCGGTTGAAGGTCTGCGCGATGTCCACGATATGGCGCGTCAGGATCGACGGCTCGTACTTCTCCCCCGCGTCCATGATGGCGCCCGGGAAATTGTAGATGAGCATGGCCAATTCGTAGGCGCTGTCACTCGTCAGATAGGCCATATCGACAGCGGCAGTTACCGAGGTCCCGGCATCCTCAGCCTTGCGCAGCACGCCGGCCGCACGGGCGTGGCTGTATTGCACGTAAGGTCCCGTCTCGCCCTCGAAGTTCAGCACCTTATCCCAGCTGAACACATAATCCTTGATGCGACTGTTCGCCAATTCATTGAAGATCACGGCACCGATGCCCACCTGCCGCGCCGTCTCGTCCACATTGTCGGTATTGACATTCTTCTCGATGATGATCTCCCGCGTCTTGTCCACCGCGCGCGTCAGCACATCCTCGAGAAAGACCACACGCCCCTCCCGCGTAGACATGACACCGTCCTCAAGACTCACGAGACCGAACGGGATGTGCACACAATCCTTCGCCCACGCGTAACCCATGAGTTCGATAATCTTGATCCATTGCTGAAAATGAAGATTTTGCTGCGACGCCACGACATAAAGATTTTTGAAAAATCCATAGCTTTCCTTGCGATAGACGGCAGCCGCGATATCCCGCGTAATATACAGGGTGGATCCATCCTTTTTCCGAATCAGCGCCGGCGGCATATCCCATTCCGACAGGTCTACGATCTGCGCCCCGTCGGACTCTTTGAGCAGCCCCCGCGCGTCCAACTCGCTCACGACCCGATCCATCTTGTCCGAGTAGAAACTCTCGCCCGCGTAGGAATCGAA
>JAISQM010000023.1 GCA_031274195.1 Eubacteriales Family XIII. Incertae Sedis bacterium | reverse complement strand
TTTGCGCTCGAGACATGGTGTCCCGCCGAAGACGGTTCGGGCAGTGCCAGAATCGAGGAGGAAGTCGTCGTCACGAAGGACGGTTGCGAGAGAATCACGAAGTTCCCGTCGGAGGAGATTACGTCATGCGGCCTGCCCGGATGTCAGTTCCTGTAGATAGAGGGCGTGGTGTGAAAATAGCGTGGCAAGCGTGGCATTTGAATAGTTACAGTGTTATTAATTAAGGAGGGCAAGAAATGGCAAAGGTAGGTTGGATCGGATTGGGCAACATGGGAAACCCCATGAGCCAAAACTTATTGAAAGCAGGCAATGAAGTAACGGTTTGGAACAGGACGAAGGCGAAGGCCGATGCGGCTGTGAGTGCGGGTGCCAAGTGGGCGGACACGCCGAAAGCTGTCGCGGAAGCGAATGATTTCATATTCACGATGGTTTCGGACGGCCCGACGCTTCATGCGGTAAATCTGGGTGCGGACGGCATCGTCGCCGGTCTTTCGGCGGGCAAGGTCGTCATCGACATGAGCACGGTGTCGGTGGAAGAATCCGCGAAAGTGAACGAGGCGATCGAGGCGAAAGGCGCGAAGTTTCTCAGGGCGCCGGTAACGGGCAGCACCATGCTCGCGCAGAACGCCACGCTCGGTATCCTTGCGTCCGGCGACAAGGCCACGTATGAGAAGACATTGCCCCTGTTTGAGAAATTAGGCGCGAATCAGTTCTATCTCGGTGGTGCGGAGGAAGCCCGCGTCATGAAATTGTCCCTAAATCTCATGATCGGTGTTACAATGCAGATGGAAGCCGAAGCTGTGGTTCTCGCGGAAAAGGCCGGTCTGGACGTCACGCAGGTCTGTGAGATCATCGCCGGCAGCGCTGTGGGTTCGCCCCTCACCGGCTACAAGAAAGTTCCGATTTCCAGCGGCGACTATAAGCCCGCGTTCAGCGTAAAGCTGATGGAAAAGGACTTCGATCTGGCATTCGCGGTGGCGAAGCAGTACGGCGTGCCTCTCGCGACGGCGGCCGCAACTCGGCAAAATCTCCAGTCCGCCGACGCCATCGGTTGGGGCGATCAGGACTTTTCCGTGCTGACGAAGTTGGTGGAAACCCAGAGCGGTTACACGAGGTAGGGTAATTAGTATTGTAGGTAATTATAAAAGAGGAGGGCTCAATCATGTCATTCAAAGCTTATGTCAAAAATTATTACGATATCCAGGCGATGCAGCCGGCCGCGCACGTTCTCGCGCATTCGGCGCCTTTCGCGAACGCGGTGTCCATGGGGTATGACCCCACGGGTCCGGACTGGACCTATCAGTACTTCTCGACCTGTGAGATCATCTTCGGCGGTGCCGCACTGTTGGCGAACCATCCGAAGGCGGATCATGTATTCTACATTCTCGCGGGTTCCGGATACTCCCTGATCGACGGCAAGCGCTACGCCTTTGAAACGGGCGACATCATGTGGACGCCCGGCAGCACGGATCACGAAATGTATCCGAACGGAACGGCCACGCTGAAATTCCTTGTGACGCTTTGCCCGCGCGGGTATAAGCCGACGGAAGCGTATATCAAGAATGTCAACGATGTCGAAGGTACGACTGAGCCGGGCAATGACGGTGTCACCTTCTTCACTTTGGCGGCGCCCGCAATCACGGGTTCCGACAGCCAGGAATTCCACATCGTAGACGTCCTTCCGGGCGCGAAGCTTTCGCTTGACACGCCGAAGTCGGATGTCATCGCCTACTCGTTCCAGGGTCAGTCCGTGGCGACCGTTGATGGCGAAAAGCTCGAGATCAAGAAGGCCGAAGATACGCTCGTCGTACCTAAGGGCGCAAAGTGGGAGATCGCAAACTCCGGCAAGCAGGCGGTGCGTCTCGCCTTATCGATCAGCACGGCGAGATAACGCCGAGACATAATTGCAAAACAGTCGGTATCGAAAAAACTGCCCGAGACAACGCGGGCAGTTTTTTGCCGCTTCATTGACATTTCACTGCGATTTTAATATAATTACTTCACACTCTATGTGCAAAAATACATATGGTTTTCTATATTTCTTACTATGTGAAGTGAAAAAAATAACGAAGATGTGAAGCCGCTAAATTTATAGGAAGGACAGGATTTGAGTTGACACATACATGGTCTGTTCAGCGTTGTGATACCGCGCGTCTCGCGGATGTGGTCGCCTTGGGAAATCTGGCCTTTGGGGACGGATACTTTGACTTGCCGAAGATCAAAGACATTCTAAATAACGGTGCGCCTTTTTATACGGCCTACGGCGAAACGGGCGATTTGATCGGCTACTGTTGCAGTCTCTATCTGCCGATGCGCGAAGCGGAGCGCCATATGAAATTGCCGGAAAACGCGTTTGCGGGACGCCTTGAACCTGAGACACCGGTTTGTTTCATGAAATCCATGGCGATTGCGGAGGAATATAAGGGAAAGGGGCTTGCGGATCGTCTTTTCGCATCCTGCCTTGCGGACGCGGTCACGGACGGCTTGCGCTTTGCCTGTTCGAGCGCGTGGAAAATCGGCGATTCCGTGCCGATGCGTCGCATCTTTCAGAGTCACGGCTTCGTCGTACATTCCGAGATTCCCATGCTCTGGTTCGACGACAAGGACTATACATGCGTGGTCTGTAAGGGATCCTGCCGTTGCAGCGGTGTGATCTATTACAAGTTTTTGAACGGGAAAGACGATTGACTATGCGAAAATTCCCTTTCATATTTCTAATTTTCATGCTTGCGCTTAGCCTGACCGCCTGCGGTGAAAAGGGCGGAGATGCTCTGATCGTGGCTGTGCCGACGCCTAAGGACTTCGCGTTGGAAAACACCACGTTTTTGGAGGGCGTGGCCTTGGCCGAGCGGGAGATTGAGGAGATGAATCTTCCGGTCAAATTGCGCGTGCAGGTGGACGATGATCGCGGTGATTTCAGCGACGCGGTTGTTTTGGCGCAGTCATACATCGACGATCCCGCCGTGATCGGGGTGGTGGGACACTGGTTTTCAGACATCTGCTTGCCGCTGTCGAGCATGTATCGTCAGGGCGGGAAACTATTGTTGGTGCCAACGGTTTCCGTTTCGAGCATGACCGATCCGCCGTCCGATTATCTGTTTCGCAACATCTCCAATGACGATCAGGTCAGTCACGTCATGTGCGATTACGCGCGGAAGAAGGGCGCGAAACGCGCTGTCGTCTGTTACGAGGACAGCGATTACGGCTTTTCCATGTCGGCGGAATTGGAACGCTATGCGGAGACCGTCGGCATGAAAGTCGTGGACAGGGTCTGTGCGCCGGGCGATTTTGAGCTGCCCGACTTATCAAGGAAGTGGACGGCGTTGGAATATGATACGGTGTTTGTCGTGGCGAATGTTGAGGAAGGAGCGTCTTTCATCAACGAATTGTCCGAACTGGGTTTCGCGGGGCGCTATGTGTGCAGCGACGGTATGGACATTGATTCCGCGCTCACCGTATTGAACGCGAATCCAAACGAGGTGGCCATTGCGACGACATTCAACAGCGAGAGCTCCGCGCCGGGCTTGCGCGATTTTATGAACCAATTTCGTGCGGAGTTCGATCAGGAGCCGGATTTTTGGGGCGTGCAGGGCTACGACAGCGTGATGCTGATCGCCGAAGCGGTTCGTGACGGCGATGTGCGCACGAGCGAGCAGCTCAGCGCCTATCTGAGCGCGGCGGAGACGATAGACAGCGTGTACGGATCGGAGCACTTTGACGAGCGCCACGAATTGGTGGGGCGCACGGTTTATATGAAGACGATAGCCGATGGCGAATTTCATTTTGAGGGCGGTTGAGATGGAGAATGGGAAAGAAGGCATGAGCAGCAAGCAGCGGTCCGTATTCCGCAAGGTGGCGTTGGATAGGCTCGCGTCGCCGGAACAGTTGGATCAGCGGTTTACGGTGATCTCCTCGGCGGGTTGGTTCTCCATTTTATCGATCTTTGTGCTGATCGTCGTGGCGCTGATGTGGGGCATCTTCGGCACGATTTCCAATACGGTTTCCGGCAGTGGGGTTTTGCTTTACGGCGACGGGATTCTGACGCAGGTGTCTCACACGGAGGGGCAGATTACGGACATCAGCCTGCGGGAGGGAGACCGCGTCGAAAAAGGGCAGACCATCGCACGTGTCGCACAGCGCGATCTCGTGTTGGAAATCGAAGAAACCCGTGCGAGGATCGAGGCGCTGAACGGTATTTCGACAGCGGATTTCACCGTCGATCCGAACCTCGTAGATACCGAGCTGTATACCGACTTTTTCCCCATTGCCAAGGAGATTGCCGCGACGCAGGATCCGGCGCTGAAAGATCAATTCATCAAACTGAAAACCTTGCGCGAACGCGATCTGAATACGCAGCTGTCCGCCTTGTTGGACGAACTGGAAGACAGCAACGAGATCGTGGCGAACGCGAGCGGTACGATCCTCGATGTGCAGTTTTCGCCTTACGATCTGATCTATCCCGGCGATGCGCTCTGCTCGATCATTCGCGAGACGAAGGCGTCGGAAAATACGGGGCTTGTGCTGTATGTTCCGCTGTCCGACGGCAAGAGGATCGAGGAGGGCATGGAGGTCGATGTCTCGCCCACGACGGTGAACCGTGAGGAACATGGCTATATCCTCGGCAGGGTCACGTCCGTGTCCGATTACGCAGTGAACGAGCAGACCGTGATGAATAAGGTGAACAACGAGCAGCTCGCGCAGATGTTCTTGGCGCAGGGCGCGGCGGTTGCGGTCGAGGTGGAATTGATACGTGATTCCGGCACCGTGAGCGGTTATAAATGGTCTACGCCGGGGGGCGCCCCCGTTTCCATCGAGCCGGGTACCATGTGCTACGGTTCGGTGCGCATTTCAAATCAACGTCCGATCGAAAAGATTTTACCGTTCCTTAAAGGGATGCTATGAGGAAGAGGAGTTAGGTGGCTAATCGCGCAGAGGATAAGAAAGTGTTTCGCAGGGTTCGCACACCTTCCGTGCTGCAGATGGAGATGGTGGAGTGCGGCGCGGCGTCGCTCGCCATGATTCTGGCCTACTACGGCTGCTACATTCCGCTCGAGCGGTTGCGGATAGAGTGCGGCGTGACCCGCGACGGCGTGAAGGCGAGCAATATCATGAAAGCGGCGCGGAAGTTCGGTCTTACGGCGCGCGGCTTCAGGCAGGAGCCGGAGGCCTTGGCCGAAATGAAACCGCCGATGATTATCCATTGGAATTTCAATCACTTCGTCGTTTTCGAGGGGTTTAAGGGAGGAAAGGCGTATATAAATGATCCCGGAGAAGGGCACCGGACGGTCAGCATGGAGGAATTCGATCTCGCGTTTACCGGCGTGACACTGACGTTCGAGCCGACGGATGACTTTGAAACATTCGGCAAACAAAGCGGCATGGTGGATTCACTGAAAAGCCGCCTGTCAAGCGTGCGTTCCGCCATCCTGTTTCTGATCATCGCGGGGCTGTTGATGGTCATACCGGGTCTCATGATCCCGTCCTTTTCGCGGATTTTCATCGACGATCTTCTTTTGGCCGGGAAAACGGAGTGGCTCGCCCCCTTGATCGTCTGTATGGCGGCGACGGCTGTGATCCAAATAGCGCTGACGACATTGCGTGAGCATTTTTTGTTGCGCATGGAGACGAAGATTTCGATGGTCGGCGCGAGCCGCTTCTTCTGGCATCTCCTGCGATTGCCCGTCTTGTTTTTCCAACAGCGCACGCCCGGCGATATAAGCATGCGCATGGATAGCAATGACATCGTGGCGGCCTTTCTGTCGCGGCACCTCGCGACGAACGCGATCAATGTGCTGACGCTGATTTTCTATCTCGCCGTGATGTTTTATTACAATATCACGCTGACCGTGCTGTCGCTCGGCCTGGCTGTCGTCAATGTCCTGTATTTCATCTATTCGTCCGGAAAGATGGAGGAATTGAACAGCAGGAGAAGCCGGGATATCGGGAAGATTTACGGTACATCGATGGCCGGTATCTCGCTGATCGAGACTTTGAAAGCGACGGGCGGGGAGTCCGGATTTTTTCAAAAATGGTCGGGCTATCAGGCGAAGCAGTTGAACGCGGATCAGAAATTGGGGTTCATCAGTCAGATTCTGTTTTCGTTGCCAAACCTGACATCGGGTCTGGCTGTGGCGGCGGTGCTCTGCTTCGGCGGACTGCAGATACTTGACGGCAATATGACCGTAGGTTCGCTGATCGCCTTTCAGGGACTTTTGGCCGGCTTCATGAACCCGATCATTCAGCTTACGCGGATGGGGATGCAGATCAAACAGCTGAAAGGCAATATGTTGCGGCTCGACGACGTGATCAAATACGATGTGGACGCGTCCGGCGACCCCGAGAAAGACCCGGCGCCCGAGCGGATGCGCGCGGAGGATTTTCGGAAGCTGTCCGGCAGGGTGGAGATTCGCGATTTGAGCTTTGGCTATAACGTACTGGAGCCGCCGCTCGTGGAGGACTTCCGGGTCACATTGAAGCCCGGCACCCGTGTCGCCGTGGTCGGTGCCTCCGGCAGCGGGAAAAGTACGGTGGCGAAGCTGATCGCTGGGATATGCAAGCCGTGGGGCGGTGAGATACTGTTTGATGGCGTGCCGCGGGACGAACTGCCGCGCAACGTCATTTCAAACTCGCTCGCCGTCGTCGATCAGGACATCAGCATATTCGACGGCACGATGTGGGACAACATCACGATGTGGGATACGACGGTGACGGACGAGGCGGTGCTTGAGGCCGCCAAAGACGCCTGTATCCACGATGATATCGCAAAACGCGACGGCGGCTATCGCGGGGAGGTCTCCGAGGGCGGTACGAATTTCAGCGGCGGACAGCGGCAGCGACTGGAGATCGCGCGTGCGCTTGCGATAGAACCCACGATCCTCATTCTGGACGAGGCGACGAGTGCGCTCGATGTGCAAACGGAGCAGCGGATCAACGAGAATATCCGGCGGCGCGGTTGCAGCTGCATCATCGTGGCGCATCGGCTGAGCACGATTCGCGATTGCGACGAGATCATCGTGATGGATCGCGGAAAGATCGTCCAGCGCGGCACGCACGACGAAATGAAAAACGTCAGCGGCCCGTATGCCGAACTGATCCGGTCGGTCGTGTGAGAGGGGAGGGATGACTGTGGAAACGAAATCTTCAGACGAAAAAACCGTCCGGGCGAACAGACGAAGATATTATAACGAGGATCGTTATCTGCAAAACGCCTTTGACATCCTGTCGCGCGTCATCCCGGGCAAAGCGAAGAAAGGCGACATACCCGATTTGCAGACGGACAGTCTGCTCGTGAAAGCCTGCGCTGCCGTGGCGAAATCCATGCACATCAAATTTACGGTGACCGAGGCTATGGCAGACGGCAATCTGTCCTCCGATCCGTTGCGGGATATCTCCGAGATGTCACGTTTTCGCACGCGCAAGGTGATGCTGTCGGGCAAATGGTATACGCAGAACGGCGGTTCCTTCCTCGGCCGGCTCACGGACGAACAGGGCAACGAAACCACGCCCGTCGCGCTGATCCAAAAAACATCGAAAAGCTACCTCTTGTACAATCCGGAGAGCGGAACGCGCGTAAAGGTGACGCAAGCCGTCGCGGAAACGTTGAGCCCGCAGGCGGTCATGTTCTACCGCACCCTGCCGCGGGAGAAAGTTTCTCCGAAACAGCTTTTGCGGTTTATGATGGAGAGCACAGACCGGTCGGACTGGATATTCGTAGGCATGTTGGGGATCGCCGGCGGACTCCTCGGCATGTTGACGCCGGAGATCACGGGCATCGTATTTGACACGGTCATACCGAATGGCAACCGCAACCTGCTCCTGCAGATCGGGATACTGCTCGCGGCGATCGCGCTTGTGAGTTTCGCCTTTGAATTGACGAGGGGGCTTGCCTTGCAACGCATCACGGGCAAAACGGAGCTGTCGTTGCAGGCGGCCGTGTGGGATCGACTGCTGAGTCTGCCCGTAAATTTCTTCAGAGGCTATACCGCCGGTTCGCTCACGATGAGCGCGATGGGCATCTCTCAGATTCGAGGTCTGCTGTCCGGCATGGTGATCAATACGGTGTTTTCCGGCCTTTTTTCGGTTTTCTATATCATCGTGTTGTTCACAAAAGGCGGCAGTTTGGCGTGGATCGGCATCGCGATCCTGCTCGTGACACTGCTGATCTCTTTCGGGCTGTGCCTACGCCAAGTGCGTTATGAGAGGCAGGCGCTCACCCTGAACAATACGATCTCCGGAAAGATGTTCGGTTGGCTCGGCGGCATCGCCAAGATCAGGATGTCCGGCTCCGAAAAACGAACCTTCCACAATTGGGCGCAGCTGTTCGGAGAGGTGCGGATCCTGACCTTTCGCAAGGAAAGACTGGGCAATATCGGAACGGTTTTTAATACCGTCGTCGTTCTCCTGTCTTCGATCCTCATCTATATCGCCATGATGGGGCGGGGCGAGGCGGCGATCACGACAGGCTCCTTCATCGCGTTCAACGTAGCGTTGCAACAGCTTTTGATGTCCTGCATCTCGATCTCCATGATTGCCATGCAGCTGAATGTCGTCGTCCCGATGTTTAAGAAAATGCAGCCGATCTTCGAGACGGAGCCGGAGTACGACGAAGAAAAGGCGGATCCCGGCGAACTTTCCGGCGAGGTGGAGGTCAGCCATATCAACTTCCGTTACACCGAGAATGGGCCGCCCATCCTGCGCGATGTATCCCTGACCGTGCGGCAAGGGGAACATGTGGCGCTCGTCGGTCCGTCCGGCAGCGGAAAGTCCACGCTTCTCCGCATTTTGCTCGGCTTCGAGAAACCCGACAGCGGCGAAATCTATTTTGACGGCATGGAGATGAAAAAGATGGACATCCGCCTGCTGCGCAAACAGTTCGGCGTGGTATTGCAATCCAGCCAACTGTTGGCCGGCAATATCTTTGAGAACATCGCCGGCGCGAATCCCGATTTGACGCAGGACGACGCGATGGAAGCAATTCGCAAGGTGGGCCTTGAAGAGGACATGGAACAGATGCCGATGGGACTGCATACGGTTTTGAGCGACGGCGCGGGTACGCTCTCCGGCGGACAAAGACAACGTCTGCTGATCGCCCGCGCCTTGGCGAGCAATCCTAAGATCCTGTTTTTCGACGAGGCGACCAGCGCCTTGGACAACAGGTCACAGAAGATCGTCAGCGACAGCGTAAATCGCCTGAAGACCACGCGCATCACGATCGCGCATCGGCTGAGTACGGTCATGGAGTGCGACAAGATCGTCGTTTTGGAAGACGGCGTCATCACGGAAACCGGCACCTACCGAGAACTGATGGACCTAGGCGGAGCCTTCGCGTCGATGGCGAAGCGGCAGATGATATAGAAGACAAAATAGTTAATTGACATTTTACCCTACTTTTAATATAATTGTTTCGCACTCTATGCGCGAAAGTGTATGTTGTTTTCCATGTTTTTTGCCGCGTGAGATAAAGAAAATAACGAAAATGGTGAATCTATATTTTTTAAGGCGCGAAGCGTTCGAAAGGGAAAATTTTTGACTCGTAAAATAGCATCGTCAATGGCCGTAATTCTCGTGATGTTCGTCATCGCGGGTTCCGTTACGTTCTCCGAGAACTCCGTCTTTGGGGAGGATGATGTACCTTCGAGCGATCCGATCCGCGTCGGTTATGTCGAAGGCGAGGCATACGCGCCCTTCTCGTACAACCTGTCGGGTATCGCCTTGGGTCTGCAGGAACTGAAACTCATCTCCGGCTATGATCTTTCCATCGACGAACCGGACGCGCGAAAAATCTGGGATACGTTGGCGAGGTCTGACAGCAAAGGGAAATTCCAATTCGTCCGCGATATGTTCTTCTCGATGAAGACGATGGACGAAGCGGATTACGCGCGCATGGTGAACTCCGCCGATGTGGATATTCTCATCGTCATGGGGACGGTGGCAGGACTCTACATGCGAGACCATGAACAGCAAAACGATTTTATGGTCTTCGCATCCGCAGACGCCATCCAAGCCGGAATCATCAAGAGTGAAACGGAGCGTCATATATCGAATTCCTTCGCCTGTGTTGACACGCAGCGCCTGCGCCGCCAAATCGATGTGGCGTATCAGATGTTCAAATTTCGCAAGATCGGCGTGGTCTACGAGAACAGCGCGGCGGCCTACGCCTATTCCGGCATCGGGCATTTACGGGACGCGAGCAAGGCCGAAGGCTTTGAGGTGGTCGAGCGCAACGTGGACGAATCGCGAAACGCGGCGGACGACGAACGCTATTACGCAGAGCTTAAGGCGGCTTATGCCTCGTTGATCGAAGAGGGGATTGACGCGCTCTATATCACGCCGGCGACTACGGCGGACGAGAAGATACCGTGGCTTTTGGAAGATGTCGTCGCGTCGAAGATATTGACCATTTCGCAGGTCGGAGAAGATCAAGTGCGAAGCGGCGCACTGTTCGGGGTGACGGTGGACGATCCTCTCGATCAGGGACGTTTCGCGGCGCGGCGCCTAGCCGCATACATGAACGGGACGCCGCTTCGTGAGATGAGTCAGGTGTATGAAATCGTGCCGAGGATGTATCTAAACTATGATGTTTGCCGTAAAACGGGAATTAAGCTGACGTTCCTGCAGTTGTTGTCGATGGATCGGATTTTTGCGGAGGGCGCCGGGGATGCTTGATGCCGGGAAACGTTGGCTTCTGATCGGAATCATCCTGGCGGCCGTCATGCTCATCGTCTCCGGCGCGTTGGAATACCTCTCGACGCTGAAGCTCACGGAGCGCAACTTTGTCGATTCGCAGCGTTACGCCGCGTCCCAAACGATCGCGCAGATGGATTTTGCGTTGGGGCTTGGTAAGCCGATGGAACATTTCTACGGTGCAGGGGATGCCTTGGAGCGCATGGAGAAGCGGTCCGGTCACATCGATGCCGCATGGATACTGGACCAAGACGGAAACTTTCTGTACGCGATGCCCGCCGATACGAACACGTCGCGCTTTCCGGTGAAAGATGGCGAAGATTACGCCAAAATCGCCGACGGGTATTATACGGAGCTGTCCTTCTCCGACGGCAGCACCTTGTGTATGCGCATTCGGGACGGCGACCTTGCGACGCTGCTGAGCGGACACGTTCGCATGATCGTTTGGCTGGGCTTGGGGCTGTTCGCTGCGGCGTGTGCGTTGCTGTTCGCGTTGCGCCGATTTGGAAAGAGATCGGTGATCATCGTATTGCTCTCCGTGCAGTTACTCTATGGATCTGCGTTCATGTTTATGTTTCCGGCGGATATGCGGAGCTCCTTGAGCGCCACCATGGATGTGGTCGGCCGCGTGATTCAGGACGATATCACGAAACTGACCGACGCGGGCATCCGGATTGACGATCTGGACGGTCTGCCGAAATATCTGGCGGACACCGCCGACGATTTTCCCGAGCTGTCCGCCATTCGCGTCGGTTCCGTGCCGGAAAATGACGAACAGTACATTCATCTCGGCGCTTTCGAATCTTCCGCGAAGACCTACGAAATCTATGCCGCCGTCGACGCCGGTACGATACGAAAGGCGATGCTCGACCGCGCGATCCAGACGATCGTAATCATGGCGATCATGCTGTTCTTGATGTTGGAGATATCCATGTACGCGGGCGGCTCCATTCAAACTGCTCAAACTGCGGCATCGACGCGCGTCCCGCAAATGCGTGAGACCGCGGCGCGTTTCTTCTTCTTTTTGCTGTACGCGGCCGTGAGCATGGGGGCGGCATTTGTCATCATAGTGGCCTCAAAGCTCTGCGCCGCCTCGGGCATATCCTCCGATCTGATCATGAGCCTGCCGCTGACGGTCGAGATGGCCGCCGGGTTGATCGCCGTTTCCCTGAGCGCCTTTCTCGTGTCGAAGCTGCACTACAACGGTACGCTGATCCTTAGCGTGGCCGTCTGCACGGTCGGCGCGCTCCTGACGGGATTGGCGGGCGACATCGTCCTGTTTACGGCGGGGCGGGCGTTCAGCGGCTTCGGATTCGCATTGGCGACGATCTGCGGCAGACTGATCATCTCCTCCTTTGACGACGCCGAAACGCGAACGAGACTCTTGGCCGATCTGATCGCCGGCAGTCTGGTCGGTCTCTGCTGCGGATCGGTCGTCGGCGGCTTAGTTGCAGACGCCTTCTCATTTCAGGCCGTCTATTTCGCGTCGGCCGTTGTCACCGTCGGTTGTCTTCTATTCCTGCCCGCGGCGCGATTTTCCCGAATTTTTCCGCGACGTGACGCGCGCCATATCCCGGCGTGGAAAAGCATGAGAAATCTGCTCGCCTCGGGCAACGCGGTCGCTTATCTCCTGCTCGTCGCACTGCCCGTCTACGCCATAGCGATGTTCCTCTCCTACAACGCGCCGCTCTACGGATACGATTTGGGCATGACGCCGACGATGATCTCGGCGATGCGCATGGCGAACAGTCTGCTCGCCGCCTACCTCGCGAATTTCACCACAAGACTGACACAGCGAAGATTGGGCGCCGGCCGGGGCGTACTGCTCTACGCGTTCATGAGCGCCGGCGCGTTGATCGCGTTCTCCCTGTTTCCGACCTTGCCGATGTTGCTTGCCGCCGTCATCCTGCTCGGAATCGCCGACAGCTTCGGCCTTACGATGCTCCTTGAATATTTCATCGTGCTGTCCGGCGAAAAGACCGAGCGGAACGAAGAGCGAATGATCGTCATGACCTTTACGAACAAAGCGGGCAATATGTTGGCGCCGCCCCTGATTACCATCGGAAACGGCATGTTGGTCGCGCTCGTGACCACCGCCGGCGCGACCATATACGGCCTTCGGTTTATCCTGCGAAAGAAACGGAGAGCTTAGGCGATATGATGAACTCACCGGAAAAATCAAAGTACTTCGAAAAGATGTTCGTCGCCTATTTCCCGAAGATATACAACTATGTCTATTTTCGCGTCCGCGACGTGGATACGGCGGAGGACCTGACCGCCGATGTCTTTTTGCGCGCCTACCGGTATTACGACAGTTTTTCCGAGGAGAAGAGCAGCATCTACACATGGCTGTGTGCCATCGCGCGCAACCTGCTGAACGATTATTACACGAAAACGAAACGGCTGCAGGTTTCGGCGCTGTTGGACGAAACGATCTCTGCGTCGGACGATATCGAGGCGGACGTGGAGCGCGACGAGCTCCTGCGGCGGCTTGCCATACTGACGGGAAGACTCGACGAGAAAAAGCGTAACATCCTCGCCATGAAATACATGCTCGACATGAGTCATCGCGAGATCGCGCAGGAATTGAACATGACCGAAAACGCGCTCGGTGTGGCATTGCACCGAATTATCTCCGCTCTGCGAAAAGAATTGGAGGAATTTCGATAAACACGGTAATGTTTTCGAGGATTCGCGGTATATATGATTGATAGGATAAATTCGGAGGAGAGGTAATCGACATGACGAAGATACATAGCTGGACAGGAAAGGAGATCGAATCCGCGCTTGGCAAACTCAACTTTGCGGCCGGACACGAATTCCACGTCTACCGCAAATTAAAAGACGCCATACGTGCGCAAAACGCCGCTGAGCTTTTAGATGAAGAATTGGAAAACGTTGCGGCCGGCGTTCATGAAGAAGAAACGCCATTCCCAAGGGATGAACGATAGGATGACAGGGGGACGGCGGTTCTCCTGTCATATATGTCTTTCCGTCGCCTTTCTGTCCGCCGCTTTCCAACTGCTTGCGGCATTTCACTTCATCATGTATACTTAATCTTGTAAATTACTGAGTATATATCGAATTCCAAACGCGAGGGAGGTTTTTTTGCGTAGCGCACTCTGGGAAAAATCCATAGAAGCCTTGAAGGCGTTGCTCCCGATCACGGTCATCGTGCTGGTGCTGAATTTCACGATTACCCCCATGCCCTTTGCCGTGCGCGGACTGTTTATCATCGGGGCGATATTGCTCGTGATCGGCATGGGTCTCTTTACGCTGGGCGCGGATATGGCTATGATGCCCATCGGCGAATACCTCGGCCAATATCTGAGCAAATCCCGCAAGTTGTGGCTCATCGTGGGTGCCAGTCTGCTCATGGGTACGATGGTCACCATCGCGGAGCCGGATCTGCAGATTCTTTCGCGTCAGGTGCCGGGCGTGCCGGGCGGCATCCTCACCGTGGCTGTGGCCGTGGGGCTTGGCGTCTTTCTCGTCATCGCCATGCTCAGGATCATCTTCCGGTGGAATATGTCCTATTTGCTTGCGCTGCTCTACATCATCACTCTCATTCTCGCTATTTTCATTCCTAAGGAGTATCTGGCCGTGTCTTTCGACGCCGGCGGTGTCACTACGGGACCCTTTGCCATTCCTTTTATCCTATCCCTCGGCATCGGCGTTTCGGCGGTCAGGGGCGGCAAGAGCTCTCGGGACGACAGCTTTGGCTTGGTCGCGCTTTGTAGCCTCGGCCCCATATTTGCCATGATGATCCTCGTACTGATCTTCAAGCCGACCGATTTCGCCGTATCGGAGAATACGATTGCGTCCATCGATCAAATGAGCGAATTGATCCTCGTCTTTGTTCAGGGGTTTCCGAAGTATTTCCGTGAGATCGGCTTGGCCGTCGCGCCGCTCGTCGCCGTATTTTTCCTGTTTCAGATATTTGCCCTCAAACTGCCGAAGGTGCAGATTATCCGTATCAGCATCGGTCTGATCTATACCTATCTCGGCCTCTCCGTATTTCTTACGGGCGTGGGCGTCGGATTCCTGCCCGCGGGTACGTTCATCGGTCAATATGTGGGCGCGCTCGATTATAACTGGATACTCATACCCTTGGGCGTTCTCATGGGCTACTTCATCGTGCTTGCGGAACCGGCTGTGCATGTGCTCGTTGAACAGATCGAGGAATTGACGGGCGGCGCCATCACGAAGAATACCATGCTCAGAGCCTTCTCGATCAGCGTCGGCCTGTCCGTCGGCTTGGCGATGATTCGTGTGC
>JAISQM010000143.1 GCA_031274195.1 Eubacteriales Family XIII. Incertae Sedis bacterium | reverse complement strand
CCCACGGTATTGCCGGCCAGACGAATGTAGCAGGTGACGATGTTCTTCGCGTAATGGCGAGCGACGTCGAAGTACTTCCCGTCGTCCGCGATCTTCTCGATGATCCCGTAAACGTCGTAGGCCTTGTTCGGATTATCGGGAATGATCTCGTTGAACTCGGGGATCAGACGGTTTATATCGTCGTTCGTCGGAACGGGAGGTGCTATCTCCAGATTGTTCGCGGGCAGATAGGACAGGAGTTCCTTCACCTGCGCCAAGGTGTCGTCGTCGTCCTTTCCGATGAAATGCGCCACGCCGCTGACGGAATTGTGCGTCATTGCGCCGCCCAGATCCTCGGCGGATATCTCCTCTCCCGTGACGGTCTTGATCACCTGCGGACCCGTGATGAACATCTGACTCGTCTTGTCCACCATGAACACATAGTCCGTGATGGCGGGGCTGTATACCGCGCCGCCGGCGCAGGGACCCATGATGACGGATATCTGCGGAATGACGCCCGAGCTGATCGTGTTGTTGTAGAAGATCTTGCCGAAGCCGGACAGGGCGTTGACGCCCTCCTGTATCCGCGCGCCGCCGCTGTCGTTCAGTCCCACGATGGGCGCGCCCATCTTCAGCGCCATGTTCTGAACCTTGACGATCTTCTCCGCGTGGTATTCGCCCAAGGAACCGCCGAGTACCGTGAAATCCTGCGAGTAGGCATAGACCAATTTGCCGTTTACCGTACCGTAACCGGTCACGACGCCGTCGCCCGGCGCATGCTTGTCCGGCATGTCGAAATTGTTGCTCCTGTGCGATACAAAAACGTCTAACTCGACAAAACTCCCCGCGTCGAATAGTGTAACAAGCCGCTCCCTCGCAGTGCGCTTGCCGGAATCGTGTTGCACGTCAATTTTCTTCTGTCCTCCGCCCAAAGCGATCTCCGCCTTTTGGCGCCTTAAATCTTCAAGTTTCTTATTTGCCACCTGAGTTCTCTCCTTCCTCGTCGTCATCGTCTGTCGCGTCCTCGCCCTCATCTAACGCATCGTCATGATCCGCGTCATCGACATCCGTCTCATCGTCATCGTCGTCGTCATCGCCCGCCGCAAGCAACAGCTCCGTTTCGGCCGCTTCCTGCGCGTTCTTTTCCTGAATGTCCTGCTCCTCGCTGCGAATCTGCTCCGCCAATTCTTCGACGGACACCTTGCCGGAATACAGCGCCTCGAACTGTTCGCCATCCAAGGTCTCTATCTCCAGCAACGCCTCCGCGACGATGTTGAGCTTCTCAAGATTTTTCTCCAGTATCTTCTCCGCTCCGAGAAACGCCTTTTCGATGATGGCCTTGATCTCCTCGTCGATTGCGGAAGCAACTTCCTCTGAATAATTTTTGTGGGTGGTGAAATCCTTCCCCAAAAACACCTCGTCGGACTGACTGTAATTGACGGGACCCAATTTCTCGCTGAATCCGTACTTCGTGACCATGTCCCGCGCGATCTCCGTGGCGCGCATGATGTCGTTGCTGGCGCCGGTGCTGATGTCCTGCAAGGTCAGCTTCTCCGCGACGCGACCGCCGAGCAGATGGATGATCTGTTCTTCCATCTCGACTTTCGTGCCGTAATATTTATCCTCTTTCGGGAGAATCATCGTAAATCCGCCGGCTCGTCCCCGCGGAATGATGGTAATCTGATGCACGGGGTCCGTATTGGGCAGTGAATGCGCGACGACCGCGTGACCGGCCTCGTGGAAAGCAGTAAGCTTCCGTTCGGCCTCGCTGATGACCCGGCTCTTTTTTTCCGGCCCCGCGATGACCTTCGTAATCGCTTCCTCGATCTCGTCCATGCGAATCTTTCGGCCGTTTCTTCTGGCCGTGAGAAGTGCGGCTTCATTCAGCATATTTTCGATGTCGGCCGGCGTAAAGCCCGGCGTCCTCCGAGCAAGTACTTTCGGCTCCACCGCTTCATCGAGCGACTTGTTGCGCGAATGAACCTTGAATATCGCTTCCCGCCCTTTGATGTCGGGAATGCCGATCAGCACCTGCCGGTCAAACCTTCCGGGTCTCAAAAGCGCCGTATCCAATATATCGGGTCTGTTCGTGGCGGCGAGAATGATGATGCCGGAATTCTCGCCGAAGCCGTCCATCTCCACGAGAAGCTGGTTCAAGGTCTGTTCCCGTTCGTCATGGCCGCCTCCGAGCCCGGCACCCCGCTTCCTGCCCACCGCGTCGATCTCGTCTATGAAGATGATGCAGGGCGAACTTTTCTTGGCCTGCTCAAACAGATCGCGAACCCTCGACGCGCCGACGCCCACGAACATCTCGACGAAATCCGAACCGCTGATCGTGAAAAACGGTACGCCCGCTTCACCAGCGGCAGCTTTTGAAATGTAGGTTTTACCCGTTCCCGGAGGACCCACAAGAAGAATCCCCTTTGGGATTCTCGCGCCCAGATCGTTATATTTCTTGGGATTCTTCAGGAAGTCCACGATCTCCTCAAGCTCCGCTTTTTCCTCATCTAATCCGGCCACATCCGCAAATGTCACCTGAGCGCCCGCACCTTCCTTATGCAACCGCGCCCGGCTCTTGCCGAACTGCATCATCTTGCCGCCCCCTGCGCCGTTGTTCATCATCATATACATGAAGAACACGAGCGCTCCGATAATGAGGAATGTCGGCAACAGCGTAAACAGGAGATTGGACCCCTTGGGCGGCAGACTGTTGTATTTGAGATTGCTTTCCGTGATCTGCTCGCCAATGTACGTATCGTAAAGCCAACTGATCTCAATGAGGCTGGAGGTGTAACATACCACCGTTCCGCCATCGTCAAGCTCCGCCTGAATTTTCGTGTCAACGATCTCTACTTTATCGACATTCTTCGCCTTAAATTCCTTCACCATCTGAGAAAAAGGGATCTCTTTGGGCGGATCGCCGACGGCAAAGCCTCTGATCACAAAGGTCGAGATGATGGCAATGACGCCGATCAGTACAAAAAAGCTAATGTTTCGATAGGTATTTTTCTTCAATACAGTCCCTCTTCCTTCCGTATTCATGCTTTCGGCAGATAACAAAAATTTTATCACACACCGCATTCATATACAAGTGACAAATTCCTTGAGGCAATTGCGATGGAGTGATTTGTTCGCAAAAATAGCGAAAATAACAACGCAATCTATAAGCTACTACGCTACATCTCACGCCAAAATGGTAGCCGACCAACCAATTTGCTTGGT
>JAISQM010000134.1 GCA_031274195.1 Eubacteriales Family XIII. Incertae Sedis bacterium | reverse complement strand
CGGATTGTAGTTATCCGTCAGTTTTGCGGTGATGAAATTGTAAATATTCCAGGAGATGACCGCGGAAAAAGCCAACAGATAACCGATCGCACGACCCGCAAACAGCGCCTTAAAATCAGCGCCGACGACCAAACCCACCCCGACCGCGCAGACGATGATCCCGAGTACGATTGCGACGGTAGGTTTACGTTTGTATACGAAAATCTCGATAATGATGGAAACCGCCGGAACGAAAGCGAGAACGATGGTGACGATGGAAACGGGCAAGTAGGCGAGCGCACCGTACTCACCCCCATAATACAGAATGTCCCCGAAGATCGCACAGACGAAGAAATATGGGATGTCTTTCTTGCGAAACGGTAACTTTCGGTCTCGCGCGAGCTTGATGATCACCAGCACGATAAAACCCACACTGTATTTGAAGCAAACGAGCGAAATCGGCTTACACGCGTCCAAAGCGGATTTCGCGGCGATGTATTCAAAACCCCAGAAGCATACCAGCAGAGTCATCAACATATAGCTGGATTTTCGAGAGGTTCGCAATTTTTCTATCATACAGCCTCCCCGGCAACACTTTATATTACTACTCAACGGTAGGCGCCTACCCTTGAGTAGTTACCTTACGATCTGAACGCCTTGGGGCGTGTCCTTCAGCGTAATCCCCTTCTCCTTCAGGATATCCCGAATCTCGTCGGCGCGGGCGAAGTTTTTAGACTCCCTCGCCTGTTGCCGTTCCTCTATGAGCGCCTTTAATTCCGAGTCCTCATCCTCCGCGTCTGAATTCTCCTCTTTTTCGAGCAATCCCAGCACCTGTGCAAGCTCCGTCATCAACGCAAGCGCGCCGAAGGCATATTCCTTCGAGGCTCCGTCCCGAACCTCCGTGTTGACCGCCGCAATCAGTTCAAAGATCGCCGCGATCGCGTCGGCCGTATTCAGATCGTCGTCCATCGCCGCGGTGAACTTATCCCTGTACACGCCGAGACCATCCAACGAAGACTTCTCTGTCTCCGACAGATCGTCGCCGCCCTTCTCCGCCAGATGCTCCAGCGTTTGTTTCGCGTTATACATGCGACCCAATCCTGCGGCCGCCTGCTCCATCAACTCACGCGAAAAGTTGATGGGACTGCGGTAATGGCCCGACAACAGAAAAAACCTGATCGTCTCTCCGTCGTAATCTTTCAAGATATCCCGAACCGTGAAAAAATTGTCCTTCGATTTGGACATCTTCTCATCATTGATCGTGATGTAGCCGTTGTGCATCCAATAACGCGCAAACGGCTTGCCGTTTGCGGCTTCCGACTGCGCGATCTCGTTCTCGTGATGGGGAAATGTGAGGTCTTGCCCGCCCGCGTGTATGTCGATCGTGTCGGCCAGATACCGTTTGGACATGGCCGAACACTCGATATGCCAACCGGGTCTGCCGAATCCCCACGGAGATTCCCACGCGATCTCGTCGTCGCTTTTCCGTTTCTTCCAAAGCGCGAAATCCAACGGATCCTGTTTTCGCTCATCCACATCGATTCTCGCTCCGGATTCCAGATCCTCCACATGCTGCTTGGACAGCTTACCGTAACCCTCAAATTTTCGTGTGCTGAAATACACATCGCCATCCACCTCGTAGGCATAGCCCTTGTCCACGAGCGTCTTTACGAAACTTATGATGTCGGCGATATTCTCGGTGACCTTGGGGTGGACGGTCGCCCGCTTTACGTTGAGCGCCGCGGCATCCTCGTAATACGCGTCGATGTATTTCTCGCTGACCTCTGCGGCGCTCACGCCTTCCTCACGGGCCTTGTTGATGATCTTGTCATCCACATCCGTAAAATTCTGGACAAAATTCACCTTATTGCCCCGATATTCAAAATAGCGGCGAAGCGTATCGAACACCACAAATGGCCTGGCGTTACCGATATGAAAATAATTATAGACGGTCGGGCCGCAGACGTATATCTTGATCTCCCGCTCATCTATGGGCTTGAATTCTTCCTTTTCCCTCGTAAGAGTATTATATACTTTCATCACACCGTCCTCTCTTCTTCATTTTTGTCAGGCGTATCCGAAGCGGCTCCGCCGCCGAGTTTCTCCATTGTTTTCAACTTTTCTTCCAGCAGCATAATGCGCCTGCGCATGCTCTCCATTTCCGCGGTAACGGGATCGGGCAGGTCAATCTGATCCATCTCCTCCGATTTATGTACATTCTTTCGCACGATCCGACCCGGAATGCCCACGACGGTGCAGTTGGGCGGAATCTCATCAAGCACCACAGAACCGGCTCCGATCTTCGAATCGTCGCCTACGCGGAAAGGTCCCAACACCTTGGCTCCCGAGCTTACGATCACTCGATTGCCGATGGTGGGATGCCGCTTGCCCACATCCTTACCCGTACCGCCCAACGTCACTCCCTGATAAATGGTGACGTCGTCGCCGATCTCGGTCGTTTCGCCGATGACGACGGCCATGCCGTGGTCAATGAAGCAACGCTTCCCGATCACCGCACCGGGATGAATCTCGATACCCGTCGTAAATCGAACGAACTGGGAAAGCATCCGCGCCAACAGTTTAAGCCTATGTCTATACATCCAATGCGCGGGACGATGAAGCATCTGCGCCCAAACGCCCGGATAGCAGAGAAGAACCTCGAGACCATTTCTGGCCGCCGGATCTCTGATTTTAGCTGCTCTGATATCTTCCGCAGTATCTTTAAAAAATGCCATATACTCCTCTTGAAACCGTTTTAGCTTACCAGAGAATTATATACCATCTCGTATCGGTTTTCAATCTTTGGGTAAGGCATACAGGAACAAAAACGCGGCGTGTGAACCGCTACCGGTCTATCGTATACCCATTTCCGACCATGAGCGCAACATCGGTGCCCAATTCATCCGACACCTCCACGCGATACACCGACATCCGTCTTCCACCGGAAATCTTCTCGGCTCGAGCGATCAGTTTCCCTCCCTTGGGTGGGCGAAAATATGAAATGGATGCCGATTGGTTCACCGTGATCTTCGGCTCTCCGCGCTCGATCAATCCCGCATTCGAGGCAACGGCAAACGCCGAGTCCGCCAACGTGTAGGTGGCGCCGCCCTGTACCACATCGGCGCCGTTCAGATGCATATCCGCAATGTCGAAGCTGCACACCGCAAAATCCTCGCCCACCTCGTCGATGCGTACGCCCGTCGTCGTCAAATACCTGTCTCGCGTAAAAAAAGCCTTAATTTTCTCTACGTCCATAATCCATCTCCCACACCAATGCGTTTTCCGATTGCAGTATATATTCAATTCAAGAACGTGTCAATACGTCGCAACGAGTCGATTTGCCCCGCAATTCCGCGACATCTACCCCGCAATTCCGCGACATCTGCCCCGCAGTTCCGCGACATCTGCTCCGCAGTTCCGCGACATCTGCCCCGCGATTCCGCGACATCTGCCAAAAAGTGTGTTATACTAAATCAGAAATCTCATCGAAACGAGGGAACAGGTGATATGATTATGTATGATACGGCAGACCAAAACTTAATACGCAGAAATGTAGAAAAGCTGATCAGAGAAACGACATCCGATACGCCCGTAACGGTAATACAAGGCGCCCGTCAGGTTGGAAAATCGACAATCACTTCTATTGTCACAAATCAAATTGACAGCAGAATGCTTTCGCTCGACAATCCGAATACGCTCTTGGCCGCAAAGGCAAATCCACTCGACTTTGTAAACCAATATCGAACGGGCATGTTGGTAATCGATGAGGTGCAATTGTGCCCTGAACTCATGCGAGTAATCAAGCTTTCCGTAGATGAGGACAGAAGACCGGGCAGATTCCTGTTGACAGGTTCGGCCGACCTGCTGCACATCACGGGCGCAAATGAATCCTTGGCGGGGCGTGCGGAAACCGTGAAACTATATCCGTTCAGCCAAGGGGAACTGAGATCGAAAACCGAAGATTTCATCACGAAGCTTTTGACAGGCGATATCGGAGAGATACTGGCGGGTGTCAAGGGAATGACGCGCGATGAATATATCTCCCTTGTCAGCATCGGCGGATATCCTGACGCAATCAAAAGGGACGCGCGCAGAAGGAAAGCATATTTCAGAAATTATCTGACGAGTGTCCTTGATCATGACGCGGCAAAACTTTCGGGACTGGCACATATAAATAAGTTGACGGAGGTGCTAAAAGTTCTGTCCGCGAGGACTTCAGGCGAGTTGGTACATGCGCATGTCGCGACCCTCACGCAGATTCCGGAAACGAGCATTCACGCGTACATCAGACTGCTCAAGGATTTGTCGTTGATTCACGAGCTTCCCGCGTGGGGGCGAAATCTGACGAAGCGAGCGGTCGGCCGAAAAAAAATATCGATCATCGATACGGGGCTTGCCGGTTATTTAAACGGATATCAAGAGGAAACTTTGGCAGATCTGACGCAAGGAGAGGCTTTTGGCGCGTTGCTCGAAACGTTTGTCGTCTCGGAGCTGTTCAAACAGCAAACATGGTCCGATACCGATTATACGTTATATCATTACCGGGATCGAGAAAAACGGGAGGTTGATATCGTGGTGGAACTGCCCAACGGTAAAATAATCGCGCTTGAGGTAAAGGCAAAGTCATCCCTTGTCAACCGAGATCTTCTGGGAATCAAGAAGATCAAGGAAGTGATGGGCGATCGCTTTGTTTGCGGAATCGTACTGCACTCCGGACATGAAGCACATGCCTTCGAAAAGGGCATCTATTCAGCACCGCTCAACGCCCTATGGGCGCTCTGATTTTTGAACGCTGCGCTTGTCGGAAAACACCAACCCCTGCGAATATTGATTTCACAGGGGTTGGTATAATCGAAGAATCGTATGGGACGAATAGTATCCCGATAACAATTTTGGTTGCGGGGACAGGATTTGAACCTGCGACCTCCGGGTTATGAGCCCGACGAGCTACCAACTGCTCTACCCCGCGATGTTATTTTGCGTCTGCGCGCGTTTCGCAAACCGCCTTGTGCAATGGGCTGTCACTTTTTACTTATATCTTGCGCGACCGTTGTTTTGGTGCCGGAGACCGGGGTCGAACCGGTACGATCCTTACGGATCGCTGGATTTTAAGTCCAGTGCGTCTGCCAATTCCGCCACTCCGGCGAGCTTCTCTCCGGAACGG
>JAISQM010000133.1 GCA_031274195.1 Eubacteriales Family XIII. Incertae Sedis bacterium | reverse complement strand
ACCAAGCAAATTGGTTGGTCGGCTACCATTTTGGCGTGAGATGTAGCGTAGTAGCTTATAGATTGCGTTGTTATTTTCGCTATTTTTGCGAACAAATCACTCCATCGCAATTGCCTCGTTATGGTTTTATCTTGAATCGGGGCGGATTTTGTGATAAAATCACATCAAAACCGGGTGGATTAAATGAAAACACTATGAAAATCATTCTTGCCTCCGCGTCGCCGCGGCGATATGAAATATTGAAGAAGCACGGGATCGTCCCCGTGGTTGTGCCGTCCGATGTCGATGAAAGTCTGACGCCGGAGATGGAAGCGCGCCCGGTTTCGGAAATTGTGATGTATCTGGCGCATCAAAAGGCTCGCGCCGTATACGAATTGCTGATAGGCGATGACGCGTGCCGCCGCAATGACGACGAGGATTCCGATCCGGCTTTTGTCCTTGCGGCCGATACCGTGGTCTATAAGGATAGGATTATCGGGAAACCTGTGGACGAGCGGGACGCCTTCGAGATCCTTCGCTCTCTGCGCGCCTCCTCCCATCAGGTGATTACGGGCGTGTCCCTCATCGACATGCGCGGCGGCACGGAAACGCGGCTGTACGACATCACCGAGGTACAGTTCAAAGACTATCCCGACGAGGAGATATACCGATACATCAGAGAGGAAGCGCCCTACGACAAATCCGGCTCCTATGCCGTGCAATCGAGCTGGTCGAAAAACGTGGATCGCGTCGACGGCGATATCGAGAATGTCATGGGCTTGCCGTGGCACCGCATTGCGCCGCTCATCGAGCGCGATGCCTCATCGCCGCCTTCAAAATGATTGAGTCCGAAAAGCAGGCGCTCAGTCCGCGTCGCTTTGAACCTCTGCGTCCGCACGATCGGCTGCGTCGGGGATTGCTTTCGTCCGCTTTTCCTTATTCCGAACGGTTTTGGGCGCGATAGGATCGAGCGCAACGGTTTCCGTCACAACAGCGTCGGTGTCGGAATCCTGTATTTCCTCCTGTATCTCCTCTGATATCTCCTCCGATTGCGCAGCCGGCTTGTCCTTGAACTTCAAGAACAAACGACCCAACGCAACCAGAATCACCGTATACAACAGATAGACCAAAACGCCTGTCACATAATAATTGATTATCTGAAATTCGTATCCTTCTACCGTCGCTTGACCCGTCTCAAACATTGTCATCAGGTCCTTCGTTAAGAAAATACCGCTTACAACCGTATAGACCAACATGATCAGAGCGAATATAAACAAGAAAATGCTAAACTTTGATTTTTTGAAATCCATCGAAAATTCTCCTTCCAAAATCCATGAGTGGATACAAGTGTTTTCCCATGTTACCATGAGTGTCTTAAATCAATCTTAAATCAATCGTTGACACACATATATTATCAACATTCCTGTACATCCGCAAGGGCTTTCGTTTGGAATCCGGCTTGACGGACTGCTGGCAATTATTGGCAAAATGCAAAAAGTCCTTGACAAAAATGGGGGGGGGTGTATTAATATAAGTATGTAATGCGGTTTTATTTTTCTTGTACGCAATGGTCTTATTGCGCTCAATTTTAACGAAAAAGGAAGGAGGGATTTTGTTTTATAGCCTGTATTGGTTTTGTTGATTTGTATCACTTATTTATACAAGGAGGAAGAACTATGACTAAGAAAGTAAAGATGTTGTTGATCGTAGGCTTATGTTTGGTAATGGTATTGGCCTTTTCCGCTTGCGGCAGTGAGCCGGAGGATGAGCCCGGAGACGATGGCGGCGGCAGTGCGGCGGAAGCTGTGAAGATCGGCGTCGTCATGTCGGATTCCGGCGGATTTTTCCAACAGTTCAAAACGGGACTCGAAGCAGCCGCGGACGCCGCGGGTTTTGAGATGGCGGGCATCTATGACGCAGCTGATTCCGCGAAGAAAATAGACGCGGTCAAGAACTTTGCGAACACCGGCTACAACTATATCATTTGCCATGTCGATTCGCCCGAGCAGCTCCAGCCGGTCATGGAAGAAGTGCAGGCAAAGGGCGTCAAATTCATCGCTTATGACACAGCGATCGAAGGCGCGGATCTCATCGTCGTAACCGATAACACCGAAATGGGAAAAATCGTCGGTAAAAATGCCGTTGACTGGGTAGAAGCCACTTTCAGCGAAGGAGATACGGTGCAGGCCGGTATCTTAGGATACAGTTCTTTCCCCTTCCTCGTTGAAAGAGCAGACGGAATCAAATCGGCGCTCGCGGAGTCCAAGATCAAGATCGAGATCGTGGACGAGCAAGACGCCGGCGGGCTGAACAATGACGGAACGAATGTCGGCAACACGTGGTTGACGCAATATCCCGACATGAACCTCGTCGTCGGTATCAATGATGCCGGCGCCGTCATGCTGTACAATTCATGGAAGGCCGGCAACAAGAAGGATCAGGACAAGGTCGGTATCTTTGCGGTTGACGCGCTTCCCGATGCGCTTCAAGCCATCAGAGCGGGCGGCATGTACCGCGGAACCGCGGATAACAAACCCGCGGACATCGCGCAAAACATCATGGACGAGATAAAGGGCGCGTCCGAAAATGACGGAACGTTCGGACAGAAGGAAGTTGTTTTCCTTCCCGGTCCTGTAAACGCGTCGAACATCAGCGAATATCCGGAGAGCTAAGTCTTATCTGTCAGGGGTTGTATTTATGATAAATACAGCCCCTGTTGATTATTATGAAACGGTGAAAAGTATGGGAACAATATTAGAAGTAAAGAATGTTGTAAAAACATACCCGGGTGTTATCGCGTTAAATAATGTATCTCTTGATATACAGCAAGGAGAAATCCATGCGCTGATCGGAGAAAATGGCGCGGGCAAATCGACGATTATCAAGACGATTACCGGAGCGATTGCGCCGGACGACGGGGAAATAACCATTTCGGGGAAATCATACAAATCGTTAACACCTCAGATATCCAGAGCGGAAGGGATCGAAGCGGTTTATCAAGAATTCAACCTCGCGGGTTCTTTAACGGTCGCTGAAAATATATTCATTGGACAAAAATTGGGCAAAGGCCCAATCTTCAATTTGGAGACATTATTCGCGAAAGCCAAAGAAGTCCTCAGTATGTACGATGTGGATATCAATCCCGCCGAGAAAGTACGAGACCTGACGATTGCCAGAATGCAGCTCGTGGAAATCGCAAAGGCAGTCGCGCGAAACGCAAAATTATTGATCTTGGATGAACCGACAGCCCCTCTCACAGATAATGAAGTCAGCACCTTATTTTCGATCATCAAGAAACTGAATGCGGACGGCGTGACCATCATCTATATTTCTCACAGATTGGAAGAAATATTTGAGCTTACCGACCGAGTTACCGTCATGAGAGACGGTCAGACGGTGGGAACCGATCATACCAAGAATCTGAACAAGGAAAAACTGATCGAGATGATGGTGGGAAGAACCCTGCAGGAAGCCTTTCCGCAGAGAAATATAAACTACGGGGCAGAACTCTTGGAGTTGAAGAACGTTTCCGGCAATGGCGTCGACGACATCTCGTTCAAATTGCGGGAAGGGGAAATAATAGGACTCGCCGGGCTCGTCGGCGCGGGAAGAACCGAACTCGCAAGAATCATCTTCGGTGCGGACAAGAAAGAAAGCGGCGAAATCTTCGTGAGGGGCGAAAAAGTCGATATCGATTCTCCCGCAATCGCGATCAAGCACGGTATCGGATTTTTAACGGAGGACAGAAAGGCGCAGGGCGTTCTATTGTCCGTTTCGGTAAAATGGAATACCACGATTTCAGTTTTAAGAAGAATTTCCGGCGCGCTCGGATTCATCAACAGCGCCAAGGAAAAGCGCATCACGAATGATTTGACAAACTCTCTCAGTATCAAAACGCCTTCAATCGAGCAGCTTGTGAAAAATTTGTCCGGCGGCAATCAACAGAAAGTCGCTCTGGCAAAATGGATGGCTTCCGATTCTAAAATTCTGATTTTCGATGAACCGACGAGAGGCATAGATGTAGGCGCGAAGCATGAAATCTATCTGCTCATCAACGCCCTCGCCGAAAAAGGCGTCGGTATCATCATCATTTCTTCGGAAATGGAGGAGATATTGGGCGTGAGCGACAGGCTGATCGTACTTCATGAAGGGAAGATCGCGGGGAGATTGGAGAAAAACGAATTTTCGCAGGTCAATGTATTAAAACTCGCGTCAGGTGAATTGGATAAGGATAAGGAGGCAGTATGAATAATGTGAAAGGGTTTTTGAAGGAATACGCGATAGGCGCGTTTCTATTGCTTATCATTGTTATTATGAGCATTCTAAAGCCGACCATCTTTCTAACAGTGGGTAATTTCGTGAACATCTTAGATCAAGTCGCCATAAACGGTATTTTGACCGTGGGGATTTTATTCGTAATGCTCGCGCAAGGGATCGATTTATCCGTCGGCGGAATGATGGCCTTTTCCGGCGTCGTAGGCGCCAAAATCATAACGGTATTTGGCATCCCCTATCCGCTCGCGGTCATTGTGGTTCTGATTATCTGCGTGTTGGTTGGCTGTCTTCAGGGATATATTATCGTTAACACGGGCATCTTCCCGATGATCGGAACGCTTGCGATGATGGGCGTTCTGGGCGGAGCGGCGTATGTCATATCGAAAGGACAATACATTATTTTCCCGGACAATATGGACATCTCGTTCTTGGGACAGGGAAGGATCGGCGGATTGATTCCCGTCTCCGTTCTCGTCTTGCTCATCGTCTTAGTCGTCGCTTCCATTGTGCTGAATAAGACTTTCTTCGGAAGATACTTCTATTTGGTCGGATCGAACTCCGAAGCCGCAAGGTTGTCGGGCATACAGACGAAACTTGTGCAGATCGTTTCCTATGGTATTTCAGGATTGTTTGCGAGTTTCGCGGGAATCATCTACATGTCCAGATTGGGTTCCGGC
This sequence comes from Eubacteriales Family XIII. Incertae Sedis bacterium, assembly GCA_031274195.1. Taxonomy (GTDB): domain Bacteria; phylum Bacillota; class Clostridia; order Peptostreptococcales; family Anaerovoracaceae; genus JAISGB01. The sequence continues at coordinate 24,204 of JAISQM010000133.1, read as the reverse complement.
TCCGCGCAGATATACACCGGCGGATGGGAAATGTCCTGTCTCACGGCGGCGGTCATCGGAGGCGTCTCGCTGATGGGCGGCGAAGGAAAGGTGATCAAGGCGTTTATCGGCGTATTGATTATCGGTGTCCTCACCACTTCGATGATTATGCTCGGAATCGACGCGTACGCGCAAAAGATCGTTACCGGTATCGTATTCCTCGCGGCCGTTTGCTTTGACGGAATCAGCAAGCAAATGGCGACCAACGCGAAAATGAAAATTGAAGAACCCGCCAAACAAGCAGGGTGAATGCACTATTTAGGAGGCCATCGATGGGAATCATACGAACCTATAGAAAGCTATTTGAGCCGAATTACGGAGAAGTCGCGCCGGAAGTCAAGATCGCTCCGTCGGAGGCGCTTGACCTTGCCAATCCTGCGGTGTCGAGAGAGCAAATTCGCATGGAGACGCTCGGGAAGCTCGTTTCCGAATGGAAGGAAACCGTCGCTTGGAAAAAGCTGATGGCGCTCGCCAAGGAAGAAACCGCTTTTGAGCGGGATGGATATCGGGTGCCGGTTACCATTTACAATCCCGGAAATCCCGTCGGAACCTTATTGTATTTCCACGGCGGGGCTTGGTCGCTGAACAATCCGGAGCTTTACGATACGGTATTGCGCGGCATTGCGTCTTTCGGGAATGTGAAGGTCGTCGCGCCGGATTACAGGCTTGCGCCGGAATATAAATTTCCGGTCGGCATAGAGGATTGTTACGCGTCTATTCCATACATACAGGAAAATGGTCTCGTCAGCGGGAAATTGTTCATCGGGGGCGATTCTTCCGGAGGGAATTTCGCGGCGGCGATCGCGCTCATGGCTCGTGACAGGGGGCTTTCCGGCATCGCCGGGCAGATTCTCATTTACCCCTGCGTCATATTAAACCCGGAGCTTCCGATAAAATCCGAAGATCGATACGGCAAGGGTTATTTCTTGGAATTTACGAGCGACGCGAAGATCACCTCTTACTTCTATTTTGACGACTACGATAAGGATTCCGACAGCCCTTACGCTTCGCCATTGTCCGCGGAATCGCTTGCGGGGCTTCCCCCCTGCCTGATGATCTCCGCCGAGTGCGATCCGCTGTTGGATCAGGAACTCATGTATGCCGCAAGGTTGGAAGACGAAGGGGTCCGAGTTGAGCACAAACTATACGAGGGAATGATCCACGCGTTTATTCACCACCCTCTTAAAGAAAGTTTTGATATGTATAAGCTGATCGGGAACTTCATCGAAAGGAGTTAGATATTATGGAAAATAATAAGGCCGCGTACATGACAGGGATCAACAAGTTGGAAGTGCGGGATAATGTGCCGATTCCGGAGATAGGCTCCGGTGAGGTTCTCGTAAAGGTGGAATACGTTGGAATCTGCGGGAGCGATATTCATTATCTCGTTGACGGCCGCATTGCGGATTTCATCGTCGAGGGTGATTTCATTTTGGGACACGAAGCCGGCGGAACCATCGTAAAGGTCGCCGATGATGTCGTCACACATAAGGCGGGCGACAGGGTTGCGATAGAGCCGGGTCTTCCCTGCGGCAAATGTGAATTTTGCAGAACGGGCAGATACAACCTCTGTCCGAAGGTCGCCCCCGATTTTATGGGAACGCCGCCCACGCATGGCGCTTTTACGACCTATGTCGCCTGGCCCGCGGAATGGTGCTTCATACTGCCGGACAATATGTCGACCTTGGAGGGTGCGCTCGTAGAGCCGCTTTCGGTAGGGTTGGAAGCGACGCACGTCGCCGGGGTCAAGCTCGGTTCCTCCGTTACGATCTTGGGGTCCGGTTGTATCGGTCTATGTACGCTCCTCGCCGCGAAAGCGAAGGGCGCGACGGAGATCATCGTCGTCGACGTCATTGAGAAGCGACTTGAAAAGGCGCGGGAGTTGGGTGCCACAAAGATCATAAACGCAAAAGAAGTCGATGCGATCGAGGAAATAAGCAAGTACACCGACGGCAAAGGGACGGATTTTGTGATTGAGACTGCGGGGAATAAAGTCACGCTCCGGCAGACGGTCGATATCGCGAAGCGCGGCGGCCGAATCGTCATTGTCGGAATGGGCGCGGACGCCGTCATTCCCTTCAATTTTGAAAAACTGATGTGGAAGGTGCTGAGTATCGGAACGGTATTCAGGTATCAGAATCAATACGCGATCGCGATCGACGCGATCTCAAACGGGAAGATCGACGTTAAGCAAATCGTCACCGCCGAGTATGACATCGACGATATACAGGAAGCATTTGAAACCAACATCAAAAACAAGGACGAAGTTGTCAAATTGGTAATTAAGCTGTAAAATGAACGTGAACGATATTGCCGGGAATAGACAGGGGACACCATGATTGAGCGATTAAAGGAGCAGGTATATGAAGCGAATATGCAGTTGCCGGCGCATCAGCTTGTCACGTTCACCTGGGGCAATGTCAGCGCCATTGATCGCGGCCTTGGGCTCGTGGTCATCAAGCCAAGCGGCGTAGAATATGAGGCGATGACGCCGGACGACATGGTGACGGTAGATATTATCACGGGAAAAGTTCCGGATGGGAGGCGAAAGCCATCTTCGGATACGCCGACCCATCTGGAACTTTATCGTAATTTTTCAGACATCGGCGGCGTTGTGCATACACACAGCCGTTGGGCGACGATTTACGCGCAGGCAAAGCGGCCGATTCCGGCGTTTGGAACGACGCATGGCGACTATTTTCATGGGTCTGTTCCTTGCACAAGGCCAATGACACCGGAGGAAATCGCAAACGATTACGAGCTGCAAACGGGAAAGGTGATCGTCGAAGCGTTCAAGGATATTTCACCCATCGAAATCCCCGCGGTGCTTGTCGCGAGCCACGGACCATTCGCTTGGGGACGTGACGCGGCGGAGGCCGTATGCAACGCGGTTGTACTCGAGGAATTGGCTTTTATGGCTTGGCACAACGAGGTCGCAGACCCCACACTGCAGCCGATGCAACGCGAGCTTTTGGACAAACACTATCTTCGCAAGCATGGGAAAGACGCCTATTACGGGCAATAGTCCCCGGCCTTTTTCGTTTCTTCCATTAACGAAACCACACCGTTACCGCCATGGCAAAGGAGATGAACACATGCCTATCCTTCCCACATTCACACCGCCTGATTTTGAAGACCGCAGACTGCGCGAAGCACCGGATGCCTCGATTGCCGTCGTCGAGCGCGACGGAATTGCGCCTGAAAATTTCCACGCCACCTCCATGTATCCGGAGTATTTCAAGATAGGCGGCGAATGGAAGCTGATCCAAGGATCTCGCATGGACTGCGTTCCCGTGATCAGAGAGAACGGCGAGATAGAGGCGACGGAGATTCGCAGACTGCACATCGGAGATCGCGTAGTGGTCGGGCGTTCGGAGGACGGAAGCGAGGGCATCTATCTGCATACGAACGGATTCAGAAGCGACGGAGGTGCCGATAGCGATCGATTTGCGTTTCGCTCCGGGCGTAGCCGCGAGACATCCTTTACGGATGACTACGAGCGGCTCGCGGCGTTGCTGCGGCATGACAAAGCGCATGGGCATATCGTATGGGTACTCGGTCCCGCCACGATATTTGATCGCAACGCGCGCAAAGCGATGCAGTCGATCATCGAAAACGGCTATTGCCACGCCGTACTCGGAGGCAACGCCGTTGCGACACACGACCTCGAAGCGGCCATGTTCAACACGGCGCTCGGTCAAGACCTCGATACCGGCATGAACGTCGCGGGAGGGCATTACCACCACTTAGATTTGATGAACCGCGTGTCAGACGCCGGTTCTGTCAAGCAGGCCATCGAGAAATACGGACTCAAGGACGGACTGATCTGCACCTGCGTCAAGGAGGGCGTACCTTTCGTTCTCGCGGGTTCCATTCGAGACGACGGACCTCTGCCGGAGGTTATATGCGATTCCGCCGAAGTGCAGATACATATGCGGAAGCATACCGGCAAAGCTACGACGATTGTCTGCCTCGCGACCCAGCTTCACACGATTGCCGTCGGGAATCTGACCCCTTGCTACACCGTAACGGAGGAAGGCGTTCGGCCGACCTATATATTTGCCGTGGATGTATCCGAATTTGTTCTGAACAAATTGCGCGACAGAGGCTCGCTCGAAGCGACGACCATCGTTGCGAATATCCAAGATTTTCTGTACAAACTGACCTCGCTTCTCGGAACATAGGCGCGATCAACACCACCGGTTGTATAATAAATATGCTTCTCCTCCACCTGTGGACAGTCGCACACGTATTTATCCCCCGCTGTTCCTTATTCGCGAAACCGCTCTTTTTCAGCGGCCTTTTCCGTCCACACGCCCCTGTGGATAAATGCAGGACGCTTGTGGATAAGACTTTTTGAAGTTTTTTCGGATTTTTGAAAAATTCACTTGCCTGTGGATAACTTTTTGGGTATTATTATAGATGTCTCTCGTATTACCTCTTGTGAATTTTATTAAGGACTATCTATGAAAACTGCGGAAAAAAACTGGAAGCTTGTTAAAAAAAACTTAAAAGACTTCATGGAAGGTGTTCGCTACAACGCCTGGGTCTCCGACCTGAAGCTCGTCAAATTCGACAAAGACTCCGGCACCCTCTATCTGGAGGTGCCAACCGACGTGATTCGCTCTCAATTGGAAAGCCGCTATCGCGATATGATCGTAAATTACGCGAAAGAGGTGTTTGAAAATCTTCAATCCGTTCTCTTTCTTCTTCCGGACGAGGTGGAACAGCTAAAAAAGCGCGGTTCCTCAAATGAGGAAAAGGAATTCTATCCCGACGAGAATATGCTGAATCCTCGTTACACTTTCGACAGGTTCATCGTCGGGGAAAACAATCGCTTTGCCCACAACGCCGCTTTGGCCGTCGCGGAAGCCGCCGAATCGCCGAGGACCGCCTACAATCCGCTCTTTATCTACGGCGGCTCCGGACTTGGAAAGACGCATCTCATGTGTGCCATCGGGCATTATATTATCGAGCATTCCCCGACACTCAAGGTGCTGTACGTGTCCTCCGAGATGTTTACGAATGACTTTGTCACGGCGACGATGGTCGACTATCGTTCGCGCTCGGAGCTCATGAATGCCTTTAAGTCGAAGTACCGGAACACAGACGTCCTCATGATCGACGACATCCAATTCATCGAGGAGAAGGAGCGAACCATCGAAGAAGTGTTCCATACGTATAACACGCTGTACAACACAGGGAAACAACTTATTTTTTCCAGCGACAGGCCGCCAAATGAACTGCTCGGTAAGGACATTCGCCTTCAGTCACGGCTGTCTTCCGGCCTCATCGTAGACCTCCAACCGCCTTCTTTTGAGATTAAAGTGGCCATTTTGCGAAAGAAAGCGATGCTTGAAAATATCCCTGTCACAGACGGCCTTTTGGAGGTGATCGACGTAATTGCGGAAAAGATCAAGACAAACATCCGCGAGATGGAAGGTGCTTTCAACCGCGTCGTCGCGTTCAGTACCCTCAGCGGCGACTCCATCAACAAGGCGATGGCGCGCCAAATCCTGCGCGATATCTTCTCCGCGCGTGACGTACAACCGACCCCTGACTCGATTAAGAAAAGTGTGGCGCGGTATTATAGCATAAAGATTTCCGATCTCGAATCGTCCAAGAGAGCGCGTGAATTCTCATTTCCCCGGCAAATCGCCATGTTCCTCTGCCGGGAAATGACCGATCTCTCCCTTCCTAAAATAGGAGAAGTCTTTGGCAAGCGAGATCACACGACCGTCCTGCACGCCTGCGAAAAGATCAACAAGGAGAAAAGCAACGATGAAAATCTCTCTCATATTCTAAAGGAGCTTGAAAATGGAATACGCAACAACTAATCCACTCTTTCAACAGATTATAACCGTTTTTGTCCACAGGCAAAAAGGACAAAACCTGTTGGTAATTTCTTATCCACAGCACTTATCAACAAATCCACAGGACTAATAATAACAATAATTATATATAAAGAAAGGACAAAATGAAAAATGAAATTCATCTGCGATCAAGAAAATCTCGTGAAAGCGCTCAATATCGTTTCAAAAGCTGTTTCAATGAGAACGACATTACCGATACTGAAGGGAATCCTCATAAAATGTGATGTCTCTAAAAAAAGGGTGTTCCTATCCGCTTCAGATTTGGACATCAGCATAGAAACAGGCACGGAGGCTCTTATCGAGGATGAGGGGAGTATTGTCGTTTCCGCGAAGATGTTCACCGACATTGTGCGAAAGCTTCCTCCGGGAGAAGTCGTCTTCGAGCTGAAAGAAGGAGACATCGTTGAAGTGAAACGGGGATATTCGGAATTCACGCTTCAGGGAATACCCTCCGATGAATTTCCGAGGATTGAAAGTATAGAAGATGGAAACAGCTTCTCTTTGGAAAAAACACTGCTAAAAAATCTCATCAAAGGCAGTTGTTTTGCGGCGAGCACGGAGGAAGCGCGCGGAATTATCACCGGCGTTCTGCTTGAGATGGAGAAAGACAGCGTAAGCATGGTAGCGCTTGATGGCTATCGCATGGCGATTGTAAAAGAAGTGATCAAAGGGGACGAAGAAAGAAGACTGATTATATCGGGCAGAATTGTTCAAGAAATAGGCAAACTTCTCGCAGATAATGACAATAGTGAGGAAGAAGACGTCGAGATAAAAGTGAGCGATAAAAAGGCGATATTCCATTTGAAAGATACGAAGATCGTAGCGCGGCTCATGGAGGGAGAATTTATTAAATACAAAGACATACTTCCAAAAGATAATAATACGAAGATTAAGATCAGAAGGATCGCGTTGATGGAAAGCGTCGAGAGAGCTTCTATTATCGTGAGGGAAGGTAAAAATTCATTCATCCGGTTTTCATTGGAAGAAGGACAGGTGATTATATCATCAAGAGCGGAAGAAGGAACGGTGCGGGAGACGGTTCCGATTGAGATAGAAGGAAATCCTATAGAGATCGGGTTCAACGCCAGATATATGATAGACACACTCAAGGCGATAGAGGACGAGGAAATATTGATGGATTTCAACACGAGCATAAGTCCCTGTTTGGTGAGGCCCATAGAAGGCGAGTATTATGAGTATCTCATATTACCGGTGAGATTGTCTACGGCGAGTATATAAAGACGATGTATATAGAAACATTGCAACTGAATAATTTCAGGAACTATGAAGACGAAAAGATAGAGTTTGATCAAAGGGTGAATGTGGTCACGGGAAAAAACGGCCAAGGAAAGACGAATCTTATAGAGGGAATCAATATACTTTCTATGGGAAAATCATTCAGGACACTTTTCGATATGGAGATGGTGGGCTTCGAGAAGGACTTTTTCCGTGTGAAAGGACTGTTTGTAAAAGGCGGCGAAAACCTGTCCGTGGAGATGCGACTCGCGGGAAAGGATCGAAAATTCATCATAGACGGCGCGGAAAAGAAAAAGAATGCGGATTTATTGGAACACGTATATACGGTGGTATTTTCTCCGGAAGATTTGAAGATCGTGAGTGATGATCCCGAAAAGAGAAGGCGCTTTATGAATAGGGAGCTTTTTCAGTTAAAACCTCTGTATTACATGGAGCTTCTGAGATATAAAAAGGCATTAAAAAGCAGAAATCTCTTACTCAAAGAGGAGCAGTTGAATGAAGATTTGCTTTTAATTTACGATGATTATCTCGCGGAATCCGGCGCCCGAATCATGAACGACAGAGCGATGTTTGTGGAGCGGATAAATACATTTAGCCGAGATATAGAGGATCGCATAACGGGCGGAAAGGAAGAATTGGCCGTTCACTATGAATCGAACATAGAGCAGGAAAAGACAAAAGAAGCGCAAAAAGAGCGTATCCTGTCGGTTTTGGCGGAAAACAGGGAAAAGGACTTAGAAAAGCGCTCCACATCCTCCGGGCCGCACCGAGACGACCTCAAAATCACATCGAATGGCATAGATTTACGGCATTTCGGCTCTCGCGGACAGCAACGTACGGCGGCACTTTCCCTGAAATTGGCGGAGCTGAAGCTGATTCGCGAAGAAACGGGAGAGGAAGCCATTTTGCTGTTAGACGATGTGCTGTCCGAATTGGATGAGGAACGCCAACATTTTCTCATACACTCGTTTGAAAAAAATCAACTGTTCATCACGGCGGCGGAATTGAGCGAAAACATGAAAAAAAATCTGCCGAGCGGCCGCATATATGAGGTGCAGAACGGAAAAGTGAACTCGTTGACAGGCTCGATAACATGACGTATAATTTAGAAGCGCGATTTTGGCGCACAATGTCAAATTGGAATTAAGATTTTGACAAAGCAAAAGAGACGATCAGAGACAGGAAGGAGAGAGCGATCTCATGAAAATGACCTATCAGCCGAAGAAGCGGCAGCGGAAAAAGGAACACGGTTTCCGCAAAAGAATGAAGACAAAGAACGGCAGAAATGTATTGCGCCGCAGGAGAGAAAGAGGAAGAAAGTCGCTTACCGCTTAGGTGCGGAGCTTCTTTTTCCATTGTAAAGAAAATGCGCAGACCGGACATCCTCAGGGATAAGCGGGATTTCAAAAGACTCTACAGCAAAGGCCGCTCTGTGGGAGGGAAGTATGTGGTTCTCTTTCAGATAAAGAACGGTTTAGATTACAGCCGTCACGCGTTTTTGGCCAGCAAGAAGGTCGGAAACAGCGTAAAGAGGAATAGAGCCAGACGGCTTATGCGGGAGAGTTTCCGCAACCACGAGGATCGGATTAAAAAGGGATACGATGTGCTGTTCATCGCGAGGAATACCATTGACGGTGTCAAATGCGGGGAAGTGGAGCAATCTATGATTGCGGCGCTAAAGAAATGTGATCTGCTGATATGAAAACGATAGTTGTTATCCTAATCAAGGGATATCAGAGGTTTATATCACCATTTTTTCCGCAGACTTGTAGATTCTATCCCACCTGTTCCGCGTATTTTGTACAGGCCTTGGAAAAGTACGGTTTCTTTAAGGGCAGTTATCTTGGAATAAGAAGAATTTTACGTTGCCACCCATTCAATCCGGGCGGCTACGATCCGTTGAGATAGCGGGAGAAGTAACGGAGGAACATATGTGGGAAATTTTTGGTCTTATAGCCAAACCCTTGGGATATCTGCTCACCGGCATCTATAGTGTGGTTGGAAATTATGGCATCACGCTGATCATCTTTACGGTCATCGTACGGCTTTGCCTGTTTCCGCTCTATGTCCATCAGACAAAAAGTTCGCTGAGGATGGCGGAAGTCCAGCCAAAGATACAGGCGCTTCAGAAGAAATATGCCAACGATAAGGAAGAATTAAATCGACGCATGATGGAATTCTACAAGGAGGAAGGCGTTAATCCCATGAAGGGTTGTCTTCCCATGCTTATTCAGATGCCTATAATGCTTGGTCTGTTTACGCTGTTGCGCGATCCGATGTCCTACCTGCCGGAGGGACACGCCAATATGATTTTGGCGGTACATGAGCAGTTTTTCTGGATTTCTGATTTGAGCCAGCCGGATCTGTGGGCATTGCCCATCATGGCCGGGATTACGACATTCCTCTCGTTTTCGGCTACACAGGCACAGAATTCAATGGGTGCTCAGGCAAACGCAAATCAAATGGCCGGCATGATGAAGATGATGAAATACTTTTTTCCGGTCATGATCGTATGGATGGGACGTTCATTCCCCGCCGGTCTGACGCTTTATTGGTTTATCGGCAATATATGTTCTATAATTCAATTTCAGACGCTTAAATTGTGGAAAAAACGATTGGAAAGAATGAAAGCGGAAGGCAAAGATGTACCCTTGTCCGGGAAGGGTAAAGGTAAAAAGGAGAAATAGCATGGATTATTCCGAAAAATGGGGCAGAGATGTCGATGAGGCAGTAAGACTTGCACTGGAGGATCTGGCGCTCACGGAGGATCAGGTGATGGTCACGGTGCTGGAGGAACCCGCAAAGGGATTTCTCGGCTTGGGTTCAAAGCTCGCGAAAGTACGGGTTGAAAAGCTTCATATTGAAGATGAAAACAAAGCGGGTGCCGAAGGTGCTGACAATAAAAAGGACGAAAAGAGAGCCAATCGGGATCTGAGAAAGAAAAATAAACCGCAGGGAGACAGACGGGGAGACGGTGCCGCGCCTTCCGGCGGACAGCGCCGGAGCGAGGAACATTCCCAAAGAAACGACCGGGGCGGAAGAAATGATAGATACAATAGGAATGACCGGGGAGAAAAAAATGAACGACGCGAGAATAGAGGAAGCGCGTCCGACGAGGATTTTGGCGATTTCGATTTTTCAAGCAAGCCGTCATTTAGCGAGCGGCCGGAGAACTTGACAGAAGTCGTGGACAATGTGGCTTCGCTGTTCCTGAAAGACATCATTTCAAATATGCGTTTAGACGTGGAGGTCAAAGCATTCAAAAACGACGACTGTATATTCCTTGAGGTCTCCGGGATCGATGCCAAGACTGTGATCGGAAAACGGGGGCAGACGTTGGATTCCATTCAGTACCTGACGAATTTAGTCGCCAATAAGGAGCGAGCCGATTATCAGCGGGTCATCATAGATGTAGAGGGCTATCGCTCGCGGAGGGAGAAGACCCTCGAGCGCTTGGCTGCCAAACTCGCCAGAAAAGTGCAGAAGACGGGCAGAAGCGTTCGTTTGGAGCCGATGAACCCCTACGAGAGAAAGGTGATTCACTCCACGTTGATGGCTTTTGAAGACGTGAAGACGAGAAGTGAAGGAGAAGAACCATATAGACGCGTCGTCATCGAGAAAAAATAAACCATGAATAATACAATAACGGCTGTTTCTACGGCCTACGGCGAAGGCGGCATCGGCATCGTGCGGATCAGCGGTGAGAAAGCGGGTGAAATACTCGGCAAGCTGTTTCGCCGCGGTGGCGAGGACGTTGCAATAAGCGGAGAAACCGCGTTTCAAAACAAGAGAATGTATTATGGCCACATCATAGAACCCTCGTCGATCGAAACGATTGACGAGGTTCTTGTTGTGTTTATGAAGGAGCCGCATACCTATACGGGCGAGGATGTGGCGGAGATACACTGTCACGGCAGCGTCGTATCGCTCAGAAGAATATTGGAGAAGACGCTGGAATGCGGCGCTTCTCTCGCGGAGGCCGGCGAGTTTACGAAACGGGCATTTTTGAACGGGCGTATAGACTTGGCGCAGGCCGACGCCGTCATCGACATCATAAGGGCGAAGACGGAGCGGGGATATGAGGCGGCCATCGGCCAACTTGAGGGGCGTTTGTCCGCGCAGATCAACGGTCTTCGGGACAAACTGACGGATGTCCTCGCGGAGGTGGTGGTCAACATGGACTATCCGGATGAGGACGCCGAAGAAAAAGACACCGCAACTGCGCTCGCCGCGTCCATCGAAACGAGGTTGTCGGAGGTTGATCGTTCGCTGAACGAACTGATCGAGCGAGCCGATGTCGGCAGGATGATCAGGGATGGCGTGCGCGTCGTGATCGTCGGGAAACCAAACGCGGGCAAATCCTCGCTGCTGAATGCGCTTTTGCGGGAAGCGCGGGCGATCGTCTCCGAGATACCCGGAACGACGCGGGACAGCATCGACGAGTATTTGAATCTGCGCGGTATTCCCGTCAAACTTACGGATACGGCCGGAATGCGCGACACCGAAAACGCCGTTGAAGCATTGGGCGTCGCCAGATCGAAGGAGGCGCTGATCGGGGCGGACATCGTCATGCTGACCTTGGACGGAAGCCGCGCGCTTGACGCGGAGGATCTGAAGATCATCGAAACGCTTACGGAGCGGCGGGACGGCGGCACATGCGCGAACGGCGAAAATGTCGTCGCCGTGGTCAATAAAAGCGATCTTCCCGAGATGATCGATGGTGGGAAAATCGCCCAACTGCTGCCCGGCATCACGGTGATCAGCGTTTCCGCGATGACGGGAGAGGGAATTGGCGATATAGAGGATTGCATCGTTTCGGCGGTGTACGGCGGCAAGGTGAAACAGGGCGAAAGCCTCTTGGTGACCAATGCCGCACACAAGACCCTGCTCGAGCGCGCGGCGGCGGAAACAAAAAGCGCCATGGAGTTGCTGCGGATCGGCGAAGCGCTTGATTTTGCAGAAACGGAGATACGCAGCGCCCATGATACGCTCGGGGAGATAACGGGTCAGACGGTTACGGACGATATCTTGGACAGGGTCTTTTCGAGATTCTGCGTGGGGAAATAGGAACATGTCTCTCTGTGAAATGAAACAATATGATGTGATCGTGGTGGGCGCGGGTCATGCGGGTTGTGAGGCCGGACTTGCCGCCGCGCGCATGGGGAAGGAGACCCTCGTACTCACGATCAGCTTGGAGGCCGTCGCCATGATGCCCTGCAATCCGTCTATCGGCGGGACAGGCAAGGGACAGTTGGTCAAGGAGATCGACGCGCTCGGCGGCGAGATGGGTCTCAACATCGATAAGACCTTCATTCAGAGCCGCATGTTGAACGCAGCCAAGGGACCGGCGGTGCATTCTCCGAGAGCGCAGGCGGACAAGCAACGGTATCATGAGGAGATGAAACACACGCTCGAGAAGCAGGAAAACCTCGACTTACGGCAGGGCGAGGCGGTCGATCTGCTGATCGAGGAGGATGCGAAAGTTGGTAGGCGTGTTGCTGGCGTGATCTTAAAGTCCGGCGCCGTCTATAAGGGGAAGACCGTCGTCCTTGCCACAGGCACCTATCTGAATGGCTGTGTGCATGTGAGCGATTCGTCGTGGTCCGGCGGGCCTTCCGGTATGACGGCGTCGCTCGCGTTGGCGGAGAAACTGACGGAGAAGGGGTTTGCCCTGCGCAAATTTAAGACGGGCACGCCTGCCAGGGTGTTGGCGTATACGTTGGACTACTCGAAACTGCAGGAGCAGAAAGGCGACGACGAGATCGTCCCGTTTTCGTTTATGAACGACGATGTCGGCGGAAACCGGCGTTCCTGCCACCTTACGTGGACCAACGCGGAGGCGCATAGAATCGTGGCCGAAAACATTGAAAAGACGGCGCCGTACGGCGGGCATACCACGGGGGTCGGGCCGAGATACTGCCTGTCCATCGAGGATAAGGTCAGCAGATTTCCGGATCGGGAGCGGCACCAACTGTTTCTGGAGCCGGAGGGTCTGTCGACGGAGGAAGTCTACATACAGGGCATGAGCACCAGTCTGCCGGAGGATATTCAGGTCGCTTTCTACCGCTCCATCGAGGGCTTGGAGAATGCGGCGTTTTCGCGGTACGCGTATTCTATCGAGTATGATTGCCTCGATCCCTTGTCACTTTCGGGCAGTTTGGAACATCGCGAAGTGGAAAATCTGTTCTGTGCCGGGCAGATCAACGGCACGTCGGGCTACGAGGAGGCTGCGGCGCAGGGCTTGATCGCCGGCATCAACGCCGCGCGAAAAATCGACGGCAAGGAGGCCTTCGTTCCCGACAGATCGGAGGCGTATATCGGCGTGCTGATCGACGATCTCGTGACGAAAGGTACGGACGAACCCTACCGGATCATGACCTCCCGCGCGGAGTTCCGTTTGATCCTGCGTCAGGACAACGCGGATCTCAGGCTCACGGAGAAAGGCTACCGGCTCGGACTCGCCACGCGCGAGCGCTATGAACGGTACTTGGAAAACAAAAGGGGAACCGAACGGGAAATGAAGCGACTTGAAACCACCTTCGTGACGGCGCAAGCGGCGGAAAGATTTCTCGAGCAGATCGACTCCCGGAGCGAGAACGAAAGCGGCAATGCCGGAGCTCGGAAGCAAGGTGGGAAAACAAGCCTCGCGCAGCTGCTCAAACGCCCGGAAGTGACCTACGACAACCTCGCGGCGCTCGACGAAAACCGGCCGACCGTGTCGCGCTATGCGCGCAGGCAAGCCGAGATACAGATCAAATACGAGGGGTATATCGACAAGCAAAACAAGCGGATAGAACAGTTCAAGAAGCTTGAAAACAAGCGGATTCCAAGCGATGTGGATTACGAGCAATTGAGAGGCTTGCGTTTGGAGGCCGCCCAGAAACTAAACGACCTCCGCCCGAAATCCGTGGGACAGGCGTCGAGAATCTCCGGCGTTTCCCCCGCCGATATTAATGTGTTGTTGATACACCTGACAAGGATGGACGGTAAATGAAAGATGACGATTCAAACGGCACGATAGTTTCGATGAAAGCGGTAAATATTATGGACAAAAAATTAAATTTGAAACAGCAATTAAATAAGCTCGGTATCGCGGATGCGGAGAGTGCGGAGGCGCGCATGTTGACCTTCATGCGCCTTGTCCTCGAGCGAAACGAAACAATCAACCTCACAAGTATCACAGGCGAAGACGAGTTTATAGACAAACACTTTCTCGATTCCGTCGCCTGCTATGGTTGGCCCGAGATCGAGGCGGCGGAGCACATTGTCGATGTCGGCACGGGCGCGGGCTTCCCCGGCGTTCCGCTCGCCATCGTCTATCCCGAAAAGCGATTCCTGCTGATCGACTCCCTCGGAAAACGAATCGACTTTCTGCGCGAAGCAACCGCCGCCATGAAGCTTGAAAATATTTCAGTGCTCCATAGCCGCGCGGAGGACGCCGGGCGGAATAAAGAATTTCGGGAGCGCTTCGATCTCTGCGTGAGCAGAGCGGTGGGCAATCTGTCCGTATTGTCGGAATACTGCCTCCCGTTCGTCAAAGTGGGCGGCCGATTTTACGCGTATAAGACGCTGAACGCCGTATCGGAGATAGAGGACAGCTGCATCGCGCGGGAACTTCTCGGCGGTGCTTCCGCCGTGGACGTGAGAACCGCGGGATGGAACGGGTGTCCGCCGGAAGCCGCGACGACCGGCGTGTCGGGACACAACATCATGGTGATGAAGAAAGTTAGGCCTACCCCGCGTACCTATCCGAGAAAAGCCGGAACGCCCGGCCGGGTACCGTTGTAATAATATACAAACAATCCCACAAACAGGGCGCAACCGTCCATAGTCCAATAATTGTCAATTGTTTCACGTGAAACAATTTGAACAAAATCGAAAGACTCTCCATTTCATGACGTTCAGATGTTCTCACCCATCCGCCCCCCCCCTTGGATAATCGCGCTCATCGTTTTGTTTCACGTGAAACAAAACGATAAAGGTAGCTTTATTCTCCGAATGGTAGTATAATGGTTTCGACACCATGGTTTATCGATCGTGGAGTACGAGATGAAAGCAAGGACAGAAGAAAACATTCTTGCCCGCGAAGTTTGCGGGAGAAGATCGAGACAATAAGAGTAGGTACAGAGAGAAGAAAGAAGCTTATATCTGAGAGGAGAGTGGTGTGGGAAAGACAATAGCGATATTTAATCAAAAAGGCGGGGTCGGAAAAACGACGACGAACATAAATCTTGCGGCCTGTCTCGCATTGCAGGGGAAAAGCATCCTCATCATGGACATTGATCCGCAGGGAAATACGACGAGCGGAATGGGGATATCGAAAAAGGGACTTTCGTGTACGATGTATGAAGTCCTCATCGATGAGAATCTCGATCCGAATCTCGCGATCATGGACACGTCGATCGACAAGCTGAAAATATTGCCGGCCAGTGTGGAGTTGGCGGGCGCCGAAATCGAATTGGTGCAGCTTGAAAGTCGGGAGCATCGGCTCAAAAAAGCCGTGGAGAAAATAAAGGGCAATTACGAATATCTCTTTATAGACTGTCCTCCGTCCCTCGGCCTTCTGACGATCAATTCGCTGACGGCTGTGGATAGTGTCTTGATCCCGATTCAATGTGAGTTTTACGCCTTAGAAGGGGTCAGCCAACTGATGAGCACCATCGATTTGGTAAAACAGAGCCTGAATCCGGACCTTGAGATACAGGGCGTCATCCTTAGTATGTTTGACGGAAGGACGAATCTGTCCATCCAAGTGGTCGAAGAAGTGAAAAAGTACTTCAGAGATAAGGTGTACACGACTGTTATTCCAAGGAATGTTCGCCTTGCCGAAGCGCCAAGCTATGGTATGCCGATCGTGGAGTACGATCCGAAGTCCAAAGGGTCGGAAGCGTATATGGAATTCGCGACGGAATTTCTGGAAGCAGAAGGAGACATTTAATGGCGGTGCAGAAAAAGAAAGCGTTGGGGAAAGGTTTGGATGCGCTGTTCGGAGAGATGAATACCTCCGTACCGACGGCATCGGCAAATGCGGGCGCGCTTCTTTCGGAAAACAGCATTCTATATGTGAATATTGATGATGTGAAGCCGAATGCCATGCAGCCGCGAAAGCAATTTGACGAAGAAGCGCTTGCGAGTCTGGCGGAGTCCATAGAGACCTATGGGGTCATTCAACCCGTCATGCTGCGGAAAAGCGGCAAAGGATATGAATTGGTCGCGGGCGAACGGCGATGGAGAGCGGCTCGAAAGGCCGGACTTCGGGAAGTTCCGGCCATCGTTCGCGATTTAAGCGAAGAAGAAAACGCGCTGTTCGCCATGATCGAAAACATGCAGCGGGAAGATCTGAATCCAATGGAGGAAGCCGCCGCATTCCGGAATATCATGGATGCTTACAACCTGACGCAGGAGGAAATGTCGAAAAGCGTGGGTAAAAGCAGGCCGTATATCGCCAATACGCTCAGGTTGCTGAAATTGCCGACGGACATTCGGGATATGATCGCGCGGAACGAGCTTACATTGGGACATGCCAACGCGATAGGGGCGATCAAGGATAAAAAGCGCCAGCTCGCCGTCGCGCGTCAGATCGTGCGCGAATCCCTGTCCGTTCGGGAAGCGGAGACGCTTGCGACGAAAGAATCCGGAAAAGCCGTTTCTATAAGCGCCCGAAAAGCAATGCCGAGGAAGAAAAACGCTGAAATCCGGGGCATAGAAGAGGAATTGACATCATTATTCGGAACGCGGGTCGTCATAGGCAGCAATGGCAAGAACAGCGTAATCGAGATACATTGTTACAGCAGAGACGAACTGGAAGGCATCATCGACGATCTTCGCGGTTTGGCAAAATAGAGAATAAATTCAAAAAGATGGACGCCGCAATTTCCCGGAGATGTTGAAAACGGAGAGACTGCTGTGCCGAATCCCGGATTTACTTCGCCTAACGGAGCGCATCTATCCCAACATTGGCCAACGCGTCGGCGCGGTTGTTCATGCGCGTGATGTGAATGAATTCCTCGTAGGAAAACGATTTGCCGTTGTTTGCGAGGAATTTTTCATATATGGCGGAGATATTGGTGCGTTTGCTGTCGAGATCAACATGACCTTTCACATGATAGAACCGGAAATCGTGAATAGGCAGGAACGCGAGCAACTGTTCCCATAGGTCGCGATTCTCAACGGGTGATTTGGACGATGTCTGCCAACCGTTGCGTTGCCATTTCGCATACCATTTGTTTCGCAAGCAGTTCGTGAGATAGGAGCTGTCGCTGAACACATTCACCTGTTGCTTGTCCTTGTTCAGCGCGGAGAGCGCGGCGATGAGCGCCATGACCTCCATGCGGTTGTTCGTGGTGTCCTTCTCGCCCCCGTATAACTCCTTGAGGTGCTTGCCATATTCGAGAATGGCGCCCCAACCACCCAAGTTTTGCTTATTCTGATTGCCGGCGCAGGCGCCGTCCGTGTAGATATTTACGGGTCTTTTCGTTGAATTTGCCATACAACCATTATGCAACACCGTGTATACAAACACAAGATAATCTTGTAAAATAGAGAAAGTCCGTTAAAAAGTAATCTTGGAGGAATTTATGACGTTCAATTTCTGTTCGTTTTCCAGCGGCAGCAGCGGCAATTGTTATCTTGTAAAGACGGAGACGACGGCGGTGTTGGTCGACGGCGGAATCAGTGCCGTGCAGATCATATCCGGCCTGCATCGCACACGAACCGCAACGGAAGATGTGCGAGCCATTCTGCTGACGCACGAGCATTCCGATCATGTCAGCGGCGTTGCGGCGGCGCTGAAGCAGTTGCCGCGTGCCACAGTCTGCGCCAACGAAGGGACATTGGCAAAAATGCGGGCGAATATTCCGGAAGATCGAAAGTCACGATTTGAGACGGGCGATGCTTTTCGGATCGGGGATATCGAGGTGAAAACCTTCGGTCTGAGTCATGACGCCGCCGATCCGGTGGGTTACAGCCTACGGCACGAGGGCAAGACAATCAGCATCGTGACGGACACGGGCGTCGTGACCGAGGATATTCTCAGCGAAACCGTCGACGCGGACATTCTCGTGTTGGAGGCAAATCACGACGTTGAAATGCTCAGGAACGGCGGATATCCTCCGTTCTTGAAAAAGCGAATCGCCGGCGTGCGCGGACATCTGTCCAATGCCGCCGCGGGGCAAGCGATTCTGGACATGATGGCGATAGAGCGGAAAGCGCGCTGCGTGCTACTCGCACATCTGAGCCACAGAAACAACGACCCGCGGTTGGCGGAACAGACCGTCGCGAACATGCTGGCCGAGATGGACTACCATTCGGGCAGAGACCTGTATCTGAAACCCATCCTCCGGAATCGGTTGAGCAGGTTGTTTGAGATATGAATATAGAGATCATCTGCGTGGGAACGCTGAAAGAAAAGTATTGGCGCGATGCCGAAGCCGAGTATGTGAAACGGCTCTCGAAGTATGGGCGGATCAAAATCGTCCAAGTGCGGGAGACGCCGCTTCCGGCAAATCCGAGCCCCGCAAACGAGAATGCCGTGATCGCTGCCGAGAGCAGGGCGCTCTTAAGTGCCGTCGGAAAACAGAGCTATATCGTGGCCTTGGACAGAGGTGGCAAACGATTTTCGTCCGAGGACTTCGCGCGAAAATTCCGATCACTCGCGAATGAAGGCCGGAGCCATATCGCGTTTCTCATCGGCGGTTCCCTCGGCCTATCGGACGACGTCCTCGGCGCGAGCGACCTGCGCCTCTCGTTCTCGGACATGACCTTCCCCCATCAACTGATGCGCGTGATCCTGCTCGAACAGACATACCGAAGCCACAAGATACTAAACAACGAAGCTTATCATAAATAACAAGAACGCTCAATCGGTGAACGACTATATCGCAGACATTCTGGTCGAACGTCTGAATGTGGCCTCTTGAGTCGCGAATTTAATGTGCTTACTTGAATATCTTTAACTGCTGGCTGTATCTCCCGATTGCTCCGATATTCGCGTAGTAATAGGCGGAGGTGCCTTCCGCCCGTCTATCGACGAGACCGCCGATGATGAGCTTGTTCATATGCTGGGAAATCGTGGCCTGCGCAAACGGAAAAACCTCCACGAGGTCTTTGTTCCTCACGGGTTTTCGCTCACTGTTGCAGCGCAAGATATATCGAAAAATCTTAATACGGACGGGGTGCGCCAACGCATCCGAAGTCTTTGCGATCCGGTCGAAGTCCTCATCCATCATATCTGTAACGTCTTTTCTGATTCGCATTGCCATAAGCCTCTCATTTTATGTTCATAAGCTGTGCTTTCAAGTATTCATCGCTATTCTACGATAAACATTTTAATACGCGGAAGCCGTACCTGTCAAGAGCAAAAAATGCCCAAAAAGTTACGGCTCAACGTTCGGCTTCGCCTCACTCCTACGTTCACTGCGTTCACTTCGCTGTCCGTTTTTCCATTGCCGACTGAAGTCGGCGGAAAAAAGGAACTACGTGCCTCGCAATGATGGATGTTTAGTTAAATTGCTCGCGAACCCAGTCATTTCAATGGCTTCTTTGAAAAACAACGCTTTCGATCATGTTGTAATTGTGATTAAGCCCATTTACACGAAGCATTAAAAGAGATATAATCTATTACGAGAAACGGTGACAAATCACCAAATTTCGTAATAGATGGGGTAGAACTATGGAAATCAGACGTGATGGTTATCTGAATAAGCTGATTGCTAAAGAAAAGAACGGTCTAATCAAAGTCGTGACCGGTGTTCGTCGGTGCGGAAAATCATATTTGCTTTTCAATTTGTACCATGATTATTTGGTTCGAAAAGGCATAGATGAAGCCCATATTATCGAAATCGCATTGGACGACAGAAGCAATAAGGAACTTCGAGATCCGGACAATATGCTGAAGTATGTAAAAGGAAGAATCACAGATGATCAGACATACTATGTCATTCTAGACGAGGTGCAGTTTCTCGATGAATTTGAGGATGTGCTGAATAGCTTTCTTCATATCAGAAATGCCGATGTGTATGTCACCGGAAGCAATTCCAAATTTCTGTCGTCTGACATCATTACTGAATTCCGTGGGCGCGGAGATGAAATCAGGGTTTATCCGCTTAGTTTCCGCGAGTACACCTCTGTCTACGAGGGGACGACCGATGAAGCATGGGACGACTATTTCAATTATGGAGGTCTGCCGCTGATTCTTTTGCGAAAGACCCCGGAGGAAAAGGCCGAGTATCTCAGGATATTGTTTCAGAAAGTTTATATGTCCGATATCGTCGAACGCCACAAAATCAGAAACAAGGATGAGCTTGATGAATTGATGAATATATTAGCGTCCGCCATCGGTTCGTTCACCAATCCATTAAAACTTTCTCGTACATTTAAGAGCGTGAAGAACAAGGTAATCAGCGATAAAACCTTGAATGCCTATATCGGCTATCTGATCGACGCTTTCCTGATCAGCAAGTCAGTCCGTTTTGATATCAAGGGTAAGAAATATATTGGATCGCCGGCCAAGTATTATTTTGAAGATGTAGGTCTTCGGAATGTCAGGCTGAATTTTCGGCAGACAGAAGAAAACCATATCATGGAGAACATCATATACAACGAACTTCGGGTGAGAGGCTATCAGGTTGATATAGGTGTCGTAGAATCCTATACGTCATCTTCCGACGGTAAGCGCAATAAGCGTCAACTGGAAGTCGATTTCATCGCCACAAAAGGAAGCCGGAAATACTATGTGCAGTCCGCTTTTTCTATAAGTGATTCCGATAAGGCGAAGCAGGAGGAGCGGTCGCTTCTCAGCATTGGCGACTCTTTTAAGAAAATCATTGTCGTGCGTGAAAATATCAAAGCAAGAAGAAACGAAGACGGTATCATGACAATCGGTATTTACAATTTCCTGCTGGAGGAAGACAGCCTGAATTTCTGAGAGAGGATTCCTCCGCGCATTGTAATATTGGCGTGGGCGCGATATAATAGCGGTTGGGGCTATTGGCATTTGATTTCCATGGTTCTATTCCGTCTATTACGAAATTTGGTGATTTGTCACCGTTTCTCGTAATAGATTATATCTCTTATGCGTTTGAATTGATGGGTGTATGAATTTTGTAAAAGATGACAAGATGATCCGGATCGAAGATTTGGTCTTTGAATACGGATGGGACGAGGAGGAAGCTGCGGCGCCGGTCAACGCGGTTGACCACGTCAGCCTTGAAGTGGAGCGAGGGAGTTTTACGGCGGTGATCGGGCGAAACGGCTCCGGCAAGTCCACCCTCGCGAAGAACATCAACGCGTTGCTGCTTCCGGCCTCCGGTCGCGTGATCGTGGACGGCTTCGATACGCTGGACGATGCGGCGCTGTGGGAGATCAGGCAGCGGGTCGGCATGGTGTTTCAAAATCCCGACAATCAGCTTGTTTCGGCCGTGGTGGAAGACGATGTGGCGTTCGGACCGGAGAATCTGGGCGTCGCGCCCGATGAAATCAGGGAGCGGATACGCTTCTCGCTTACGGCGGTGGATATGTATGCGCACAGAAAGATGGCGCCGCACCTCCTGTCCGGCGGACAGAAACAGCGGGTGGCCATCGCGGGCGTCATCGCCATGAAGCCGGAGATCATCATCTTCGACGAGCCCACGGCGATGTTGGACCCCGAGGGACGTGCGGAGGTCATGGGCATCATCGAACGCCTGCACGAGGAGAACATCACGGTCGTGCTCATCACGCATTTCATGGAAGAAACCCTAAACAGCGACAGGATCGTTATCATGGATCGGGGTCGCATCGCGATGGAGGGTACGCCCGCCGAGATATTTTCGCGCACGGCCGAGATAGAGGCCTTGGATCTGAAACTGCCCTTCGCCGTGGAGTTGACCGCTCGGCTTAAAGAGCGGGGAATCGACATCCCGGCGGGTCTCATCACGGAGCGGGCGCTGTCGGAACATCTGTTGACACTGTGGAAGGGGAATGAAACATCTGACTTATGTCCATCAGAGTAGAAAACTTGACACATATCTATAACAAGGGACTCGCCTACGAGACGAAAGCGGTAGACGACGTGAGCTTCACCGTCGCGGACGGGGAGTTTATCGGCATCATCGGCCACACCGGTTCGGGCAAGTCCACGTTGATCCAGCATCTGAACGGTATTCTGAAGCCGGAATCCGGCAGCATTTTCATCGGCGACGCGGAGATTACCGCGAAGAAGATCAAGATGAACGAGATTCGCAAGCGCGTCGGATTGGTGTTTCAATATCCCGAGTACCAGCTTTTCGAGGAGACGGTTTCCAAGGATATCGCCTTCGGTCCGAAGAATCTCGGGCTTTCGGAGGAGGAAATCGACGAGCGCGTGAGGGAGGCTATGCAGATGGTCGGCTTGGACTTCGCGACTTATGCGGGACGGTCGCCCTTTGAATTGTCCGGTGGGCAGAAGCGCAGAGTGGCCATCGCGGGCGTCATCGCGATGCGGCCCGAGGTGCTGATTCTCGATGAACCCACGGCGGGACTCGACCCCAAATCGCACGAGGATATTCTGAACATGGTCAAATCCATCCGACACCGCGCCGGCGGCATCGTGATCTTAGTTTCCCACAACATGGGGGACGTGGCGGAGATGGCGGACAGGGTATTCGTGATGGACGGCGGCAAGCTCGCGCGCGTCGGTACGCCCGCGGAGGTCTTTGCGGACGAGGCGTTTCTGAAGCGGATTGGCCTCGGCGTTCCGCCGGCCGCGCGTATGGCGAACGACCTCGCGGCTCGGGGGTTGGCGTCCGGGCGCGTCATTTTGAACATCGACGAGATGACGGACTTCCTCGCGGACACGCTATCCGGCGCACGGGAGAGCAAATCATGATCCGCGACATCACATTAGGACAATATTATCCCGAACACAGTAGAATCCACAGGTTGGATCCGAGGCTGAAGATCATCGTGACTCTCGTCTACATCGTGTCGCTCTTTTTGGTCAAGGATTTCATCGGCTATGGCATCGTGCTCGTGACGGTGGGAATCATCACCGCGATATCGAAGGTTCCGCTGAAATTTATGTTGCGCGGACTGAAACCCATCGTTCTCATTATCGTGTTTACGTTCACGCTCAACATGCTGATGACGCAAGGTACAATCCTGTGGGAATGGGGTTTCCTGAAAATCACGAAGGAAGGGCTGTACAACGCCGTTTTCATGGCGCTGCGATTGGTATTTCTCATCATCGGTTCTTCCCTGCTCACGCTCACGACGAAACCCATCAAGCTGACGGACGGTATAGAGAGCCTGCTGAAACCCTTCAAGCGATTCGGAATGCCCACCCACGAGTTGGCCATGATGATGACCATCGCCCTGCGGTTTATTCCGACGCTCCTCGAGGAAACCGACAAGATCATGAAGGCGCAGCAGGCGCGGGGCGCCGATTTTGAAACGGGCAGCATCCTCCGTCGGGCGAAGGCGCTCGTGCCGTTGCTCGTGCCGCTCTTTGTGGGCGCGTTTCGCATCGCGCAGGAACTGGCCATGGCGATGGAATCTCGGTGCTATCGCGGCGGCGAGGGGCGAACAAAACTAAACGCGCTGAAGTTTCGCGGACGCGACGCTTTGGCCATCGTCTTTACGGCGATCTATATGGCGGCCATCATGGCGGAAAGGATTTTCATTTGAACACGGAAAAGAAAAAGGTATTCAGCGTACGATTTTGGGTACAGGCCGCGGTCATCGGCGGCGTATACGCAGCCTTGACCGTCGTTTTGGCGCCCATCAGCTACGGTCCCATGCAGGCGCGCGTATCGGAGGCGCTCACCGTACTGCCGTATTTCACGCCGGCGGCCGTGCCGGGGCTGTTCATCGGATGCCTCGCCGCCAACATCATCAGTCCCTACGGCGTCCCCGATATGATCTTCGGCAGCTTGGCCTCCCTGCTGAGTGCGTTCCTGTCCTATAAACTGCGAAATCGGCCGTGGCTCGTGCCGCTGCCCCCCGTTCTCGTGAACGGGATCATCATCGGCGCGATGCTCTACTTCGTCTACGGCGTGGAACCCTCGCTCGTGATCGACAT
>JAISQM010000147.1 GCA_031274195.1 Eubacteriales Family XIII. Incertae Sedis bacterium | reverse complement strand
CTCACGCAGGCGAATGTCGAAAAGCTGATCTCCGCCCTTGAAACCGCCCTTGCGGGTTTGCGGCACGACCATCCCATCATCGAGCAGTCTACGCCGGAGATCATCACATCTGCGGGAACGGGCGTCTCCGTCAAACTGAAAGGATACTTTAGCAGCGTGAAAAGCGTAACGCTGAACGACGCGGCATTTGAACTGACAGCGGAATCGGAGTCCGACTACGGTCTTACGATGGACGGCCGTCGCAGCGGCACGCTTACGGAAGGCAGCGCGATTGTGACGCTGACATCCGACTTTGTGGACGGTTTGGAAAACGGCACCTACACGATCCAAATCACCTTCGACGACGGATACAAATCCGGCACGGGCATCGCCGTCTTCAAGATCGATCGGCCAAAACCCGGCGGAAACACCGACGCGGGCGTCAAAACCGGCGACGACTCCGCCATTGGCTTGAGTATCCTAACGCTCCTGCTCGCCACCGCCATCCTGCTGTTCCTCCTCGCCGCGCGCCGCCGGCGCGAACGCGATGCGGACGAATAGAGCCGGAATACGCGGACGACGCGGACGAATAGAGCAAAAAAACTTGCGCGACGGCGGCATTCCGTGATACAATAGCCGCAAGACGGCTATACAAGACAGCTATAAATGTTTTATAGGAGGTAGTGAATTGGATCTTGCACTCAAAATAGTACTTTTGATCGCCAGTGTGGTGCTCATCGCCAGTGTGCTTTTGCAGCAAGGCAACAGCGCGGGACTTTCGGGTTCCATCGGCGGCGGCGCGGAGCAGCTGTTCGGAAAGAAAAAGGGCAGGGGCTACGAGGGTCTTCTCACGAAGGCCACCCTCATCGGGGCGATCGTGTTTATCGTGTGCGCCGTGGTGATCGTCGCGTTGGAAGGCAGGAACTAAAGCCGAAACTTCCTATTCGTAACGGCGTATCTAATGCTTTTCAGGGGTTTAACTGAGTCAATTGTCGGTTTAGCCCCTTTCGCTTTTTGAATTGAAATGGAGGGGAAGATGAATTTTGGTGAATCTTTATTGTCCGCAGTGTTCGTGGTGCTTGTGGTATTCTCTGTACTCGTTATCCTATGGGGGTTGATTCGGATATTCTCCGTTCTCATCGGTGCGATCGAAGACAGGGGTAAATCCGCCGGCGACGGCGGCAGCGGCGTATAGCGGGGAAGGAGATACACTATGTTTTTGGATTCCATAAAGAATATTATATTTGGTTCTGGGTTTGCGGCGCTGACGTGGCAGTCGCTCGTCATGCTCTGCGTCGCCGGCGTACTGATCTATTTGGCCATCGCGAAGAAGTTTGAGCCTCTTCTCCTGCTGCCCATCGCGTTCGGTATGTTGCTCGCAAATCTGCCGTTGGCCGACCTCATGGCGGAACCGGGGACCGGCGACGCGCCGGGCGGGCTGCTTTGGTATCTCTATCAGGGTGTCCACTTGGGCATCTATCCGTCCCTCATTTTCATGGGTGTGGGTGCGATGACGGACTTCGGTCCCCTCATCGCAAGGCCGAGCTCGCTATTGATGGGTGCGGGCGCGCAGTTCGGCATCGCCATAGCCTTTATCATCGCCATCGCCATCGGATTTACGCCGCAAGAGGCCGGCTCCATCGCGATCATCGGCGGAGCGGACGGACCCACGGCGATCTACCTGACCACGCGGCTTGCGCCGCATTTGCTTGCGCCCATCGCCATCGCGGCCTATTCCTATATGGCGCTGATCCCGCTGATTCAACCGCCCATCATGCGTCTGCTCACCACGGAGAAGGAGCGGCAGATCAAGATGGAGCAACTCAGACCCGTGTCGAAGTTGGAGAAAGTATGTTTTTCCGTCATCGTGACGGTGCTGTGCATACTCCTGTTGCCCTCGGTCGCGCCCCTCATCGGTATGCTCATGCTGGGCAATCTGTTCCGTGAATCGGGTGTGGCCGCGCGCCTCTCCGATACGGTGCAAAACGCATTGATCAACATCGTGACGATATTCCTCGGCACCACCGTGGGCGCTACGGCGGTAGGTGAGAACTTCCTCGCCCCTAAGACGCTCGGCATCATAGCCTTAGGCCTGATCGCTTTCATGTTCAGCACCGTTGGCGGTCTCATCATCGGGAAGGTCATGTGTGTGCTCACGAAAGGTAAAATCAACCCCCTGATCGGTTCGGCCGGCGTTTCCGCCGTGCCCATGGCCGCGCGGGTTTCGCAGGTGGAAGGGCAGAAGGCGAATGCAAAGAACTATCTGCTCATGCACGCGATGGGTCCGAATGTGGCCGGTGTCATCGGTTCGGCGGTAGCCGCCGGAACGCTGCTGTCTCTGTTTGGATCGTAGGGGTTGGTTACTTACTTAGAATGATGTATAATGATCTTCTGACAGAAAAATGGAGAAAGGAGGTGGCGCGGAAATCATACAACTTAATAGCAGATATTATCTGATTTAATGCGATTTTTACGCAGGCATTTTATTTGGCACCATTAAGGAGGTAGAGTAAAAATGTCAACATTTACGCAAAAGCAAGTGGGCGGTCTGTATGAACTTACGGATACCGCGCGTGCTGAGCTCGTCGGATCGAAGTATTATAATGAGGACTTGGCGCCCACTTCGGTTTCGGAGCGGTCGTGGAACACGTATCATATTTCAATGCTTTGGGTGGGAATGTCCGTCTGTATCCCGTCCTTTATGATGGCCTCCGGCCTTGTCGGCCAGGGGCTTTCGCCGTGGTTGGCCGTGCTGAACGTCATCCTCGGTAACGTTATCGTACTCATTCCCATTCAACTTAATTCCCACGCGGGGACAAAATACGGCATACCGTTCCCCGTTTTCGCAAGATTGACTTTCGGCGTCAGAGGCGCGCAGTTGCCATCCCTGTCGAGGGCTATCACGGCCTGCGGTTGGAACGGCGTACAGTGCGGCGTCGGCGGAGCGGCGGTCATGTTTCTCGTGAAAGCGCTGTTTCCGTCGTTAGACAATTCAACGATGACGGCGGCGTGGATCGGATTCTTCATCTTCTTGATCCTCACGTGGCTCATCACGTCTTTCGGCTCCAAGACCATTCGTATCTTTGAGTCCGTCGGTTCGCCGATCCTCGTCATCATGTCCGTCGCCCTCTTTGTTTGGGCACTCGTGATCGCGTCAAAAGCCGGCTATTCCTTCGGCGACGTCGTGAGTTCGGACATCAGTGCGGGCGAAGTCAAAGGCGGATTCCTTTTGGTGTTCCTCGGCGGCCTTACGGCGAATATCGCGTTTTGGGCCACGATGGCGCTGAATATCCCCGATTTTTCAAGGTACGCAAAGAGTCAGAAAGCTCAGTTTAGAGGGCAACTCTACGGTATGCCTCTTGCGATGGCCGTGTGTGCCATCATCGGCGCGATCTACGCGCAGGCGACATTCCTCGCACAACTTGCCGTTGACGAGACGGGTAAGGCTATTCCGCTCTTTAGTCCGACGGACGCTCTCAACTACATCGGTACGGGCGGCGGCGCGCGCGCGATCATGTTCTTTGTCGGCATCGGCGTAATCATCGCCACGCTGACGACAAATGTGGCCGCAAATGTGGTGGCGCCGGCAAACGGCTTCTCGAATATCTCGCCGAAGAAGATCAGCTACAGGCTCGGTACGACTTTCGCCTGTCTCATCGCCATCATATATTTTGCCCTGAATCTGTCGGGCAGCGCGGCCGGTCCCATGTTCACATTCCTGAACGTCTACGGCGGCATTCTCGCGCCGGTGGCGGCGATCTTTATCGCGGATTACTACATCGTCAAGAAGCGCAATCTCGATGTTCAGGCGCTTTATATGGGCAGCGGTGGCAGGTATTGGTATCAGTCCGGTTGGAATCTCCGGGCGATTCTCGCATGGGTGCTCGGCGCGATCATTCCGACGGTGGTTTCCATCCTGCAGGCGGCAGGGGTTTCCGATATACCGGCTGTCCTCACCTGGATCAATGCGAACGCATACATCTTCGGTTTCGTCGTTGCGTTCATCCTGTACATCCTGTTTATGCAGAACGAAAAGGGTTCCTCCATCTCGGATGAGGAGGAGGCCGCGCTGACCGAGGTATAAAGATAATTCCGGGAAGCGAATTTCAGGCAATGATTTTTACGGCGGCGGGCGAAAGCCCGCCGTTTTGTGTAGGGCGAACTATCTCACACGGCGGATACCATCTCGATATACTCGCTGTTGACCTCGCGCACGTATTTCATCGTGCAGGGGTCGCCGTGTCCGGGGTAGATCGTGATGTCGTTTGACCATCTGTCCACCACGCCGACGAGGCTGTCGCGCATGCGCGCGGCGCTGCCGCCCGGCAGATCGGTTCGACCCAAATCCACGTTGAACACGGTGTCGCCCGTGAATACGACCTTGCTGCGCTCCGCATAGAAGCAGACGCCGCCGCCCGTATGACCGGGGGTGTGCAGAACAGTGATCGTTTCGCCGCCGAGCGTCAGCGTTTCCCCGCCTTCAAGCACGATGTCCACCATACCTTTGTAATACGGCAGATCTTCCCTGTGCATATATACGGGGCAGTCCCACTCATTGCGCAGGATGTCCGCCTTGTCCGTGTGGTCGTAGTGGTGATGAGTGAGCAGGATGCCGTGCACGCGCAGGCCGCGCTCCGCCGTGAAAGCGAGATACTTCTTGTGTGAGAAACCGGGGTCGACGACATAGGCGTCCGTCCCGTCCTTATGATATAGGATATAGCCGTTGGCTTCTATGCTGCCGCCGATGATTCGTTCGATGTTCATGATTTAATACTCCTATGTAATATTATCTGTTGCGCCGGAAGAATCGCGAAAAGTGGATGTCCTTGATGAAAAGTTTGGGCGAAAAGACGTTTTTGCCTTTTCGCCCGATGGTGGGCCTTCAGGGACTTGAACCCCGGGCCTGCCGGTTATGAGCCGGATGCTCTAACCAACTGAGCTAAAGGCCCCCATATGTGTGCGCAATGTGAACTGCCGTAAAAATGGGCATTTCGCATAAAGAGTGGTTTCCCAACCCCTTTCGCACAACTTCTGTATAGTATAACATATCCTGTTTTGCGCCACAAGAAAAACTTTGCGTAATCTTCGCCAAAACTCGGGAGCTCACATTTCAATAGATTAAATGAGATCGCCGTTTATGCGATCAGCGATTCGAGTACGGTCAGCACGCCGTCATCCTTGATCTTCTTCACATGGCTCAGATAGCGCTCCGTAAAGGCGTCCGAAGCGCGAAGGTCGGCGCTTTGGAAGGGCGATAGCCGCAGAAAGTCCAAGGGTTCGTCGCTGTCGATTAACTGTAAATCAGTTTCCGTTAACCATGGGTCGTTGATCTCGTAGGGGACGTTTTGGTCGTCGATCTTGTATTTCAGGTAGTGGCGATAGGCCGCTGTGAAGAATGTGACGCGGGAAAGATCGGCATTGTCGGCGATCATCTTGATCAGATTGCCCATGAGATATACGGGGATCTTGGACACTCCGTCAAAGCAGAGGCGGCTCAGCTGATCGCTCACCGACCGGTTCCCAAAACGCTCGATCAGCGTTCTTTTGTAGACATCCAGGTCCGTATTGTCGGGGACGGGCACATAGGGCGTTATGTCGATATTCATGAAATCCGTCAGGAATTTTGCAAAACGCGCGTCGCGCATGGCGTCGTCCACCTTGCGGTAGCCGGAGAGAAACGCCGGATACGAGAGCATCTGATGCGAGGCGTTGAGCAGGCTCAATTTCATATGCTCGTATTTTGTGACATCGGCGGTGAATTCCGCACCTACCCGTTCCCATGCCGGACGGCCCGCGATGAAGTCGTCCTCGATGACCCATTGGATGTAGTCCTCACAGTAGACGGGCGCGTCGTCGTCCGCGCCGCTTCTTTCTTTCAGACGGACGACATCGTCCGGTGCGGTGACCGGCGTGATGCGATCGACCATGCTGTTTGGAAATGTCACATTCCCGTTCATCCAATCGGCCAATGCGGTATCCTGCGCGGCGACAAATGAGGTGAAAGCCTTTTTTGCGGTGTCTCCGTTGTGCTGCAGATTGTCGCAGGAGAGTAGGGTGACCGGCCCGGCGCCGCTCGCCCTGCGCCGCCGCAGTCCCTCCGCCACAAATCCGAAGACCGTTTTCGGCACAGCGGGCCGCGCGAGGTCGTGCTGTATGTCCGCATCGTCCAAGATGAATGCGCCGCTCTGTTTGTCGATGTTATAACCGCCCTCGGTTATGGTGAGCGTGATCAATTTCGTCTTGCCGTCGGCCAATTTTTCGATGGCGGCCTCGGGATCGGCCTTTCCCCACAGAAGCTCCACGAGCGAGCCGATCCGGTAGGTCTCATCTTTACCGTCACGGCCGCATACGGTCAGCGTATAGATATTCTGCTGAGCTTGCAGCGTTCGATACAGCCGTTCATCCTGCTCCAGCAGCGCGATGCCGCATATGCCCCATCGACGTTGATCCGCATCCTCCAGCAGCTTGTTCGTGTAATATTCCTCGTGCGCGCGATGAAAATTGCCGACACCGATGTGTACGATCCCCGCCTCTATACTGTCGCGGTCGTAATTGTAGGAGATAAGCTGTGTATTCATGATTCCCTCCAAATGGATTCAGTCGAAAGCTGCGCCTTTCGCGATGGCGCGACCGATCTCTATTACGTCGCCCATGACCGCGCTGCCCGTGGGCAAGGGACCGGCGCCTTTTCCGTAAAACATCAGGTCGTCTACGGCATTGCCCCGCACGAAGATGGCGTTAAATTCATTTCCGACGGAAGCCAAAGGATGATCTTTGTTCAGCAGGGTGGGCTGGATGAAATAGGTGACCTCGTCTCCGCGCTTGAACGCGGCGGCGATCAGTTTGATGACGCAATCATCCGCCGCGGCCGATTCGATGTCCGCTTTCGTGATCTGTGTGATGCCGGTGGTGGGTATGTCGGCGGGCAGAACCCGTTTGCCGAAGATGAGGGACATGAGGATGGACAGCTTGTTTGCCACATCTTCCCCTTCGACGTCGGCGGTCGGGTCGGCCTCGGCGAAACCTTTCGCCTGCGCTTCCTTCAGCGCGTCCGCGTAGGGCAGGTCTTCCTCCGTCATCTTTGTCAGGATGTAGTTGGTCGTGCCGTTGAGGATGCCCATGATCTCCTCGTATTCGTTGGCCAAGAGTGCCGTGGTGAGGGCGTTCAGAATCGGGATGCCGCCGCCGACGCTGGCCTCAAAGCGAAACATTACGTTGTTTTTCGCCGCGGCCTCCGTGAGGGCTTCGTAGTTGGCGGCCACCGCGGCTTTGTTTGCGGTGACGACGTGTTTGCCGTGGCCTAAGGCGTCGAGCATAAAGGTCGTGGCCGGTTCGACGCCGCCCAGAAGCTCTACGACGATGTCGATATTCGGGTCGTTCCATATGTCGTCGGGGTTCTGCGTGAAGATATCCTTCGATACGGAGATCCCCCGATCTCTGTCAACATCTTTTTCGAGTATGCGCGCGATGTTGAAATCCAAACCTGTTTTGCGGCGAATGTGTTCCCTGTTCATCTCAAGGGTCTTGTAAGTGCCTGTGCCGATATTTCCGAGTCCGAGCAATCCGATGTTGACCTGTTTCAAAGCAAAACCTCCATATCTTCCTAATTACCTATGCGACTATTATAATATAAGTTCGTGCGATTGTCTGTATTTTTTTATCTGAATAACTCCCGAAAATGGCGCATCATTTTTGGTGATTCTCCCAATAATAATATATTATTCCCGCTCTAAGTTAGGAAAAATACCGAAACATCACTTTTTGTTAAATAATTATCAATTTTTTTCTGTTTCGTATTGCATTTTTCGCGAAGATGGGTTAATCTGTTTTGTGGAGATCGATAAAAATTTAATGAACATGGGTCGACGTGGGGTGAAACGCTTGAAAATTCCCCGATTCGATGTTCAGTGCCGAAGAGAGAGAGGAGATTATATGCAGTTTGATTATTTAGGCCTTGCGATGAATCCATTTGTTTTGATGTTCGTTACCGTAGTCGTCGGAATACTATTCGGAAAGATCAAGTTTGGAAAATTCAATTTCGGGATATCGG
>JAISQM010000104.1 GCA_031274195.1 Eubacteriales Family XIII. Incertae Sedis bacterium | reverse complement strand
ACGTGGTTCTACAGCCGTTCGCGAAACGCGCTGTGGCAAAAGGGGGAGACCTCCGGACACGTGCAGAGGGTCGTATCCATCGTGGGTGATTGCGACGACGACACCTTGCTCGTAAGGGTGAAGCAGACCGGCGTCGCATGTCATACGGGCAATCGAACCTGCTTTTACCAACCCCCGATAGTCAGTGTTAAATAAAATGAAAGGAGAGCAAAATGCGTGACGCGATAGAGGATCTGTATAATGTAATACTTGCGCGGAAGGAAGGCGGCGATGCGAATTCCTACACGGCCTACCTGTTTCGCGAGGGTCTCGACAAGATACTGAAGAAGTGCGGCGAGGAATGCAGCGAGGTGATTATCGCGGCGAAGTCCCTGCAGGCCGAACCTGCGACCGGCCGCACCGACGATTTGAAGAACGAGCTGTGCGATCTGCTCTATCACTTGCTCGTGCTAATGGCGGAGCGGGATATACCGCTCGCGGACATAGAGGCCATTCTGGCGGAGCGAGCCGCCAAGACCGGAAATTTGAAGCAGTTCAAGACGGTGAACAAGGACAGTTGAACGTAATTGAGGGTGAATAGGAGGTAAAGCAATGCGAAAAGCGGACAGGGAAGTCAAAAATGCGGATGAACTGAAGGCGATTCTCGAGAAATGTGATGTCTGCCGGTTGGGTCTGGCGGCGGACGATGTGCCGTATATTGTACCGATGAATTTCGGTTACGAATATACGGATGGCAATCTGACGCTGTATTTTCACTGCGCGGGAGAGGGCAAGAAACTGGATATCCTCACGCAAAATCCACAGGTCTGTTTTGAGATGGATTGTTCCCATGAACTGAAAAAGTCGGATCGTCCATGTGGATATTCAATGAATTACGAGAGCATCATCGGAAACGGCGTGGCAGAAATCTGCCATGAGCGGGACGAGAAGATTTATGGACTCACGCGATTGATGGAGAAGTATAGCGACGCGAGGACATTTGAATTCCCCGAACGGGAACTTGAACGGGTCACCGTCGTGCGGGTGGCCGCGACCTCCTTTACGGGCAAGCGATTGAAGAAAGGATAGGTATGCGGGGGAAGGAAGCGCCACCGCTATTTGCGAATTGCTCCGCTTGCGTGGATGTCGAAAGTGTAATATAATCAAGGAAATATCGATTGAAGCGGAGAGGCATAAATGTATTGTAAAACGTGCGGAAATTTGTTGAACGACAGCGATACGGTCTGTGGCGCTTGCGGTGCTGTCGTGATGCAAAAAATAGGGACGACTCCGGCGGACGAAGTTGTCGGTACGGATTCGATTCAGAAAAAGAAATTTGATTTTAATTGGGACAGTCAAGCCTTTCATCCGGAAAACCGCGCAAAGAGCGAGGTTATCGATTTCAATTGGGAGGAAGATGCCCTGTCGCAGATGTCCGCCATCAACGCCGCCGCGCGTGAGAACGCGATGGATGAAGCGGTGAACAAACGCGAGGAAGAAGAGTCTGATATATTCAAGGACGACACCTTTCATCTGCGTGCAAATCCCGACGATGAAGCGAAATTTATGTTCAGCAAGAAAAACGAGGAATTTCAGGAGCTGTTGGACGAAGAATTTGAGAAGATTCGGAGCAGACAGACCGTGATCGACGAGGAGCGCAATCAGATCAAAGAAGATGTGATGAAGGCGCCGGTCGCTACGCCGAAGGTGTTGGTGACCGGTGAGAACGCGCGAAAGACTGCCGAGGAAAGGATTGCGGAATTCCTCCGCAGAGCCGACCGGGAAATGCTTGAGGCCATTAATCAGCGAGTCGATGAGCAGATCGACAAGATCGATCACGATGAGGAATCCGTCCAATCCGAACCATCCGCCGCGCCGGAACAGAAAGAAACGCTTGCGACCACAGAGCCGGATGATGGCGCGGTGAACCAAGCCGCCGAGCAGGCGCGGGAAGACGCGAGCCGAGCCGCCGCATTGGCGTGGGACGAAAACGCGGATCAAAACGAAGTGAAAGGCGAGCCGTTTACCGTGGCGGATATTGCGGCGGAAAAGAGCGAAAGCGGCACGGGGACGAAAAGGATTCCGGTGTTTGAACCGGCATCTGACCCGATGGGTATTTCACTGTTCGAGTCGGGGGTCGCTTCACCGATTGTCGATGTCGAAGAGACGAAGCCGGAGGAATCGGAGGATCGTGAGCTCGTTTCGCCGGTCGACTTGAAGACGGATGTCGCCTCTCCTTTTGTCGAGCCCTCGCCGGCTTCGGAGGATGGTGATGCGCGCGATCAGGATGCTCAGGGTGATCAGAGTGATGATGCGGACGCGGTGCTTCAAGAAGAGAGCGCACTGCCGATCTATGTGCCCTTCAACGACAAGACCATAAAGGCTCCGGATATCATCAATCACCCGATTGTGTTCCCATTTGACGACGATGACGACGACGACGACGATGAGGATGAGGATATTCCCGATATAGAGGATACAAAGAAAGAACCGGAGGTCGCGCCCGCGTCGATCGAAGAATTGGCTTCTGCGGAAGCAGAGCCGACCGGCGATGCACCGAAAATGACATTGGACGCGCCGAAGCCGGACAGCGAAACGCAGACCACCGCCGGGGAAGAGAAACCGGAACAGCGCGGCGATATTGTGGAATCGGTTTTTGACGCGCAAGTCGCCGAGGTATTCAAACCGCCGGAACCTGCTCTCAATGCGGCGGTCGCTCTGTTGGAAGCGCAAACCGAGGGAAAGAACGGCGAAAAAGAACGCAAAAAGCTGAAAGGTGTCGTAGTCATCGTAGTCGATATACTCGTGATTCTGGCGGTTCTCTGTATCGGCGCTTTCTCGATACTCAAATTCGCGCCGGACAGCGGGATCGCAGAAATAATCAATAAGGGCGGAGATAAAATTTCGGATATATATAGAGGGCTGATGTCCAAAGATACGACAGACAGCGGTGCGGATACCGATATTGATTCTGACGCGCTCACGGACGACACGGGGGTCGTCGCCCCTCTTGCGGACAAGGATACGTTGGTGGCGAGCCAACTTTACAACAATTACAACATCAAGAATATCGTCTACGATTCGAACGCCGCCTATGTCACGGGGGTAGACTATCCGCTTTTCGGCGCGGCGGAATCCATGCCTATAGAGAACGATTACTGGACGGCCAATGAGTTTGGGCGCGTTCTCTACGATGAGTCTGCTGTGGCGGCCGTCATTCGATACAATTCCGCGCTGATTGACTATGTTAACAACAAAAAAAACGATGTGCTGAACGAGATCGAAACGGGCAGCGATGCGGAAAAGACGCTTGCGGAGACAACCGCCGCGATAGAGAACTTGGAAATAAACATGTTGGGCATCGGAGAAATCCGGCAAAACGGAGATGATTTTTTCGTGTGGACGATTGAGATGGTTACGGAAACACGAAACGGCGCCGCAGCGACGACCATTTACAAAAAATTGTATCGGCTGATACCGGACATCTCGAAGATGAAGATCAGTGGGTGCGTGGCAATAAGTTAGAGAAATAAGCAGTAGGAAAGAGAGGTTGGTTATGTCGAGCAAAGCAGGATTCAAAAGAGAGGAAATCACACAGGGTAAGAGGGCGTTTTCCATGTCGCGAACGACGATAGAAACCGCGTTTTACGGAAACAATGTCGTTAAAATTTTAGATCTCAAAGAGGCGTACAAGATGGCGAAGGCTGCGACGGGCACGGTCGAAACGGACATGCCCATTTACAAGCCGGAGGAAATCGGTCTGCCGGACGGGGCGAATATTCTGTTGTTCAACGACGGGGAGACCGTTGGCCGCTTTGCGGGCGCGCGGGTGATTCTCGGCGAAAAGGGCGTGGTTGAGGGGGATATCGCGAAGGTACTCCGCGAGGCCGCTTTTAACACGAGATATAAGAAGATGTACCACACGCAGGCCTATATCGGGTTGGATAAGGATTTCATCATCAAGGCGAACCTGCTTATTCCCGAAACCTATGAGAATACGTTGCTCAACTGGTTGCTCAATTTCCAGTACATCAATGAGCTTTATGACAAAATGTACGCGGATTCAAGGCCCATCGGCGATGAGCCGGAGATCTTCATCATGTCCGATCCGGACTTCAAGCACCCGAAGTTCCCGGATGGCTTAGCCTATTTCGATCCCGAGCACAACTGCGCGTGCCTCTTGGGTATGCGATATTTTGGAGAGCACAAGAAGGGGACTCTGACGTTGGCCTGGGGTATTGCGAACCGGAATGGCTATGCGTCTTGCCACGGCGGCATGAAGCGGATGGTGAGGAAGGACGGCGAGAAGCACGTCTTGGGCGTGTTCGGCTTGTCCGGCTCCGGAAAATCCACACTTACGCACGCGAAGCATGAGGGCAAATACGATGTCACGGTTCTTCACGACGACGCCTATGTCATCTCGACGGACGACGGCAGCACGGTTGCGTTGGAGCCGTCGTATTTCGACAAGACGCAGGATTATCCGTTGACGTCTCCGGACAATAAGTTTCTCGTCACCGTGCAGAACTGCGGCATTACCATCGACGACGAGGGCAAGAAAGTGTTGGTCACGGAGGACATCCGAAACGGAAACGGCCGAGCCATCAAGTCCAAGCTGTGGGCGGCCAATCGCGTGGACAAATTGGACGAACCCATCAACACCGTCTTCTGGCTCATGAAAGATCATTGCCTGCCGCCCGTCGTCAAACTGAACAATCCCGTTTTGGCGTCGGTGATGGGCGCTTGTTTGGCGACGAAACGAACCACCGCCGAGAAATTAGCGGAGGGCGTCGATCCCGATGCGTTGGTATTTGAGCCTTACGCAAATCCGTTCAGGACATATCCTTTGGTCGAGGATTACGAGAAGTTTAAGTATCTTTTCGCGAGCAGAAACGTTCAGTGCTTCGCGATCAACACGGGACATTTCTTGGATAAGAAGATTCCGAAAGAAGTCACTATCGGCATCATCGAGTCCATTGTGGACCGGACGGGCGAGTTCAAGGATTTCGGTCCGGTCAAAGGCATGCAGACATTGGATATCGATGGCTTTGTTCCTGATTTTACCGACGGTGCGTACAGGGAATTGGTCAAGAAGCAGATCGATGGGCGCATCGAATATTTGAATTCATTGGAGACTTTCAAGGGGGGAAGGGACGCGTTGCCGCTTGAAGCAAAAGAGGAATTAGAAAAGATCGCGTCCGAAATGAACAAATAACCGTCTCGGGGGTACGTAAACAATATGCAGACATCTCATTAAGGGCAAAAAAGCAAGGAGGAATATGCTTTGAAAAACAAAAAGTTGAAGATCGTCCTGATCGCGGTTATAGCGGTAGCTGTCATCCTGATCGCGGTGCTCACGGGACTTGCGGGGTTCATTACCAATTATTTATGGTTTAAGGACCTCGATTACACAGATGTGTTCTGGAAGAAACTCCTGACACAGCTGAAGATTGGCGTTCCCGCATTTATCGTACTGGCGCTGTTGTGCATCTTCTATCTGAGGGGACTCAGGAAAGGTTATCACAAGAGGGTGGACGTCGTCGCGGAGAGCGTTTCCGCAAAGGTGCAAAAGGTGGTCGGCTATGTGCTGTCCATTGCTGCGTCCCTCATCGTAACCGTTTTATCGGTCAGCACGCTATGGTTTGAATCTCTGCAGTTTGCGCACAGCACGAGCTTTAATTTGAAGGATCCCATTTTCAACAATGATATATCCTTCTATGTGTTTAAGTTGCAGTTTATCAGAGAGCTGAACACCATTGTGATCATGACGATCATCGCGTTCGCGATCATCACGTTCATCTACTATTTCTTCCTGTTGAGCGTTGCGCGGCCGAGGATCATAGACGGCGCTCCGGAACCGGAACCGCAGCGGAATACGAGCAGCGGTGCGGCCGGCGGAATTCTGGGCAACATCCTCAAGTCCTTCGGAATCGATGGCGCACAATTCAGCGGTGGCGGCGGATTTCAAGGCGGCGCTAAGCCGGCCGGCGGACAGAGCAATCTGCGGGAACTGGTTCACATCGCGTCGAAGCAGATCACCATACTGGGCATTCTGTTTTTCCTCATGGTGGGCGTCAACTACTTCCTGAAGCAGTTCGATCTGCTCTATTCGAGCACGGGCGCCGTATTTGGCGTGGGCTATACCGACATCACCATCACGCTGTGGGTCTATCGCGTGATCATCGTTCTGGCGGTGGCGGCGGCGATCATGTTCGCCGTGGGCATGAAGAAAAAGAAGGTCAAGACCGTGTTGACCGTACCCGTGATTATGATCGCGGTCGGTATCCTCGGCAGCGGCGCGGCTTTCGCGGTGCAGCAGCTCATCGTTGCGCCCGACGAGATCAACAAGGAACAGCAATATC
The DNA here is from genome assembly GCA_031274195.1 of Eubacteriales Family XIII. Incertae Sedis bacterium. Lineage (GTDB taxonomy): Bacteria > Bacillota > Clostridia > Peptostreptococcales > Anaerovoracaceae > JAISGB01. The sequence continues at coordinate 1,555 of JAISQM010000104.1, read as the reverse complement.
TGGAGCACAATATCGGGTTTACGCAGTCGGCTTACGATCTGCAGGATGTCTCTGTGAAACCGTTTGAGGCGAACAACAATCTGACGAGCGAGGACATCAAGAACAATACGGATACGATTCGCAACATTCGGATCAACGACTACGACCCGGCAAAGACATTCTACAATTCTACGCAGACCATCAGGCAGTATTATTCGTTTAACGACGTGGATGTGGATCGGTATAAGATCAACGGCGCTTACACGCAGACTTTCCTGTCGGCTCGAGAGGTCGACGTTACCAAACTGGAAGAACCGCAACAGACGTGGATCAACCTGCACCTCAAGTATACTCATGGATACGGTATCACGCTGTCGCGCGTAGACAAGGTGACGGCCAGCGGTCAGCCGGACATCATGGTCAAGGACATTCCGCCTGTATCGGCTGTGGATGAAATTCAGGTTACGCGACCGGAAATCTATTTCGGGGAATTGCAGAACCAATACATCCTGACGAATACGAGCGAGAAGGAATTCGATTATCCCAAGGGCGACAGCAATGTCTACAATCTTTACGAAGGGGATACGGGCATTCGCCTGAACGCGTTTAACCGGCTTATGTTCGCGATCAAAGAACAGAGCATGAAGCTGTTTGTTTCCACGAACATCAAGAACGATTCCAAGATTATCATCAATCGCAACATCAATCAGCGTGTCAAGGAGATCATGCCTTATCTCGCCTATTCGGATCCCTATATGGTGACGGTGGACGGCAGGCTGTTTTGGATCATCGACGCCTACACGACGAGCAATCTCTATCCCTATTCAGAGCCATACGACAAAGCGGCCGGGAATCCGACCAACTACATCCGCAACTCCGTGAAGGTGGTCATCGATGCCTACAACGGCGACACGGACTACTATCTGGTGGACGAGAGCGATCCGATGGCGAACACGATGAAAAGCATCTATCCGACGCTGTTCAAGGATTTTGACGAGATGCCCACTGCGCTGCAGTCTCACATCCGCTACCCGAGCACGATGCTCAACGTGCAGGCCAACATCTACAAGAAATACCACGTGAACGATTACGAGGTGTTCTATCAGGGCGAGGATCGCTGGGACATTGCCAACGAGAAGTTGGGTGCGTCTGATCGGGAAGTCCCCATGACGCCCAATTACTACATCATGAAATTGCCGGGCGAGGACGATGTGGAGTTCATCAATTCCATTCCGTACACGCCTATGAACAAGGTGAATATGACGGCTCTGCTCGTGGCGAGGAACGATGGTGAGCACTATGGCGAATTGGTGCTGTATCAATTGCCCAAGGGAAAAGTCGTCATGGGACCCGGCCAAATCGACGCACAGATCGCGCAGGATACGACGATTTCGCGCGACTTCTCACTGTGGGAAAATTCCGGATCGACGTACAGCCGGGGCAATATGTTCGTCATTCCCATCGAGGAATCCATCATGTACGTAGAGCCGATCTACCTGAAAGCCAGTGACTCCAGCCTGCCCGAGGTCAAGCGGATCATCATCTATTACGGTGATCGTATCGCCTATGAAGCCAC
>JAISQM010000103.1 GCA_031274195.1 Eubacteriales Family XIII. Incertae Sedis bacterium | reverse complement strand
CGTCGCCATAGACCCAAACGTCGGCGAGATTCGTTTCATCATAGAATTGCCGCGAATGCTTCTCCAGACCAAGCCACTCCGCGCCGACGCCCGCATAGATATAAATCGCCAAAAACGCCATCAGAAAGATGGAAACGAACTGCGCCTTATGGTTCTTCATGTCGCGGAACATCTTTCGCGTCAGCATTACAGGCTCACCTCTCGCATGGGCTTAGGGGCGGCGTTGCGCTCCACGCCCGCAATCCTGCCATTTCGTATGCGGATTATCCTGTCGGCGGCCTCGGCCAGAACCGCGTTGTGCGTCACGACAATCACGGTCTTGCGCAGTTGCCGACTCATGTCCTGCAGCATGGTCAGCACCACGGAGCCCGTTTCCGAATCCAACGCGCCCGTCGGCTCGTCGCAGAGCAGCAGGGCCGGATTCTTCGCCACCGCGCGCGCGATGGAAACGCGCTGTTGCTCGCCGCCCGATAGTTGGGCGGGAAACTGATTCGCGTGGTCGGCCAACCCGACCATATCCAACGCCCGCGCGGCGTCTATCGGCTCTTTTACGATGCTCTTTGTCACCGCGATATTCTCGATTGCGGTCAGCGTGGGAATCAAGTTGTAGAACTGGAATACGAAGCCCACGTTTTCGGCGCGATACTCCGTCAGCCTGTCGTCGGAGAGTCCGACGATGTCCGTACCGTTTACGACAATCTTCCCCTTGTCGGCAAAATCCATGCCGCCGAGGAGATTCAGCAGCGTGGACTTGCCCGCGCCGGACGGACCGAGCACAACGACAAATTCACCCTCGCCGATGGTGAGACTGACGTCGTCCAACGCGATTAAGCTGTGCTCGCCGACGGCGTATTCCTTCGTGACATTTTTAAATTCGATGATGGCTTCCACGACATTGACCTCCTTGTAGTTAGTTATAACTAACTACATTCTAAACCGTATGCGGAGAATTGTCAAATGGAATTGTTGACCGCATGAGTTTCCTGCAAACCACCACTTGAAGTGGTGGTCATGATTCAAAAATGTCGACAATATTCCTTCTATTATATAAAAGTCGACGAACTTCCATTACATCGCCGATTACGACATAGAATATAGTATAGTTTTTTACATAAATCCGATAATAGGTATGTACATGTTCTTTTTTTGAAGGAAATGGTTCAAAGGAGAGCGGACTAAAGGATCGGGATATAATGGCGTGTTCTGTTTCGTCTATAAGATTTTCGGCCGCTGTTTTATTGTGCAGTATGTTACAGATATAGCTTACCGTTTCTAAAAAATCGGTATGATATGAAGGTAACAGCCGTATTTTATAACGATTTTCACTCATTTAGAAGGGTTCTCGCTTCCCGGTATGTTTCGTCCAAGGAGTATCTTTTATCTGTCATTTTGGCAAGCGCATCCGCCTCATCCAATTTGCGCTCAATTTCATCGGTCAATTCAGCATACTTCTCAATGCTGATTACTACCATAGAGCCGTACCCGTTTTTGGTCAAAAAAACCGATTCGCCTTTTTTAACCGTACTTTCAATCTCGGACAGTTTATTCCTAAGGTCGGAAACAGGTCTAATATTATACATATTCAATACCTCCAAATCAAATTATAGCACAATTGAAGGCAGTACGTCAAATATATTTTGCATGAATATCGCACAAATTCTGTACAAATTTCGGATGAAGGATTGCATAAAACCCCGAGGTTGATTATTGGGTGCGGATGTGACATAATCTTTCCAGGTGAACACAGTCTGACGGATCTCCTGTGTTTCCGGAATCGCTACGGAGCGAGAAGGTCGCGGCAAAACAAACCGAGTTCGGAGGAATGAGCAAATGATTTACTTTACTGCTGACTTGCATTTGGGTCATGCCAATGTGATCCGATTCTGCAACCGTCCGTTCGCCGATGTTGAGGAAATGGACGATGCGTTGATTGCCAATTGGAACGCGACCGTTAACGGCAACGACGAAGTTTACATCCTCGGCGATTTATTCTACCGCAACGTCACGCCCGCAGAGGCTACGCTGAAGCGGCTGAAAGGCAGGAAACACCTGATACTCGGCAATCACGACAAGCGGTGGATAAAAGTGGTTGACCTGCCGCGATACTTCGCGGAGGTCACGAACCTGCTGACATACAAACGGGACGGCGTGAAATACACGCTATGCCATTATCCTATGTTGTCGTGGGAGGGGCGAGGACGCGGCGGTTATATGGTTCACGGGCATAATCACAACCATCCGCTTGGTTATACCGACCCATATCTGCTTAATGCCGGGGTTGAGATTAACGGCTACAAGCCTGTGACGTTGGACGAGCTTGTCCGCAACAACGAGCGTTTCAAGGCTGAAGCCGTTGCACGAATCTCCAATACCGATATGAAAACATTCTCCGATGCAGAAGTGCGAGGGAGTTCACGCTTGAAGAAACCGTCAATTGATGAACTTGACGGTTGGGAATAATGGAGTTCACGATAGAGTAGAAAGATTTCATCTTCCCGTTTTCTTGGCCTCCGTTTCGAGTTCTTCGAGATATTTGTCATAATCAGACATGAAAAGCCGGTCTTGAATGACACGGTACTTCTCAAACTCAGTTTCGGCGTGGATTCCGGCGATTTCAGCGGATATTTTGCCGCCGTCCGTCAGAAGCTCGCGGTTGTCCGCTTGCAGGATGTAATCAAGGTGTTTCGCCCAGTCCTCCATCGTCATAGGGATGTGGCGGCGGATGTTCAACTCTGCCAAGTCGAGATATGCCGAAACAATCAACTCAAGGTTGCCCAATTCTTCCTGCGAAAGATAGTTTTTTGCAATCGTTACGTCGCTTTTGACAATCTTGCCGTCCGGTGCGGCTTTCCATGCCGTCAACCCCATATGCGGCTTGTCGGCGTCTGCGCGGTCATAGATTACCTCTGCCGCCGTCCTGCCGTGCGCAGCAAAATGCAGTTTGTTCTGCACTTTGGCGAAGAACTCGCGCGTCGTCAGAGCCGTCCTGTCGTAGTCGAGGGCGGTCGCGTAGATGTCGGTAATTTTCTGATGGAACTTGCGCTCGGACATTCGTATCTCGCGGATTTTCTCAAGCTGTTCCTCAAAATACTTGTCCGTGAGGATGGTTCCGCCGTTTTTCAGCCGTTCCGAATCCATGACCCAGCCTTTGATGGTGTACTGCTCCACGATTTGATTTGCCCACACACGAAAGCGCACTGCTCGCCGGTTGTTGACCTTGAAACCCACGGCGATAATCATCTGCAGATTGTAGTGCTTTGTATCGTATTGCTTTCCATCGGCGGCAGTTATCCGAAAATTTCGGATAACTGAATCCTCGGATAGCTCTGCATCCTCAAATACCTTCTTTATGTGATAGTTGATGGTACGCACATCCACACCGTAGAGCGTCGCCATCATCTTCTGCGTCAGCCAAACGTTCTCGTCCTCGTAGCGCATTTCAACACTGTCCGGACTGTCGCCCGTGGAGGTGATATACGTCAGATACTCGGCGGCGGAGCTACGGATGGTGATTTCGTTCTTCTTATTTCCCATATCGTTCGATCAATTCCCCTCAAATTCATCCATCGTGGCGCTGTCGACCTATGACATACATTCCTTTTGCGTACGATCCTAATCGTCATCTCGCAACCATTATATCACCAGAAAACTCCTTACCGCAAGGCTTGGTCTAAGTCAGCGATGACAGTGAACGATGGCGTCGGTTTCGAGACCACTCTTGTCGCGGTAATGAAACACCTCGCCGTCTATGGCTCCCGCAGGGATACATCGCCGCTTGATTCAAGGGATTCATAAAGAGTCATTGTTCGCATAAGCATACGGGAAATTCTGCCCGTGCCGGTGTGTCGCACCGCATTATCCGACGGCATAGCTGAACCGGTAAGAATGAACTGCCCCACATCGCCACACCGGTCAATGATACTTCCGAGTTTGGCAGGGAAATATTCCCATTGAAGATGGGGGCAAAAGGTGGTATATTTGTGATGAGGAAAGAAGGCGGCAAGAAGCTACAGCACTGGAATCGGAACACGTAGTGGATCGTTCTCTTGTGACACAAAAAGAACCGTCCCCTCTGTGTTCAAAAAGAACCGTCCCCTCTGTGTTCAAGATAGGAGGAGTAAATGGGATTCATATTGGATTCAAAAATAGCAAAAAAGGATTTGTTTTCGAAATGCGATATAATATTTGACGACGACTTTGTAAAGGGTGTGGTTGATATAAAAACGAAAAGGCTCGCAATCGATGCGGAGCTTCATGCCGAATTGGAAGCACTGTTTGTCGCCGAAGGAGCTTCCAATGGCGACCTATGGGGAATCAATTTATATCCCTCCGAAGATGAGAAATTCGTAGAATTTGATTCATTGATAAATTTAAAGCCGTCTCACAATAACAGAATAAGAGGGATATCTGATCCTAAAATAGCAAAGAGGGTTTTAGATATTGTGGAATTATGGATAATATAAATAATATGCAACACAAAAATTTAGCAGCAAATGGATGGAGCAATATGGCGCTGTCCATGCAGTTAGGGAATATCGGAAGCGAAGTTTCCAGAGCCTGTAAATGGAAAAATGAAAATACGGAAAGATCATTAAAATCCGTTGATCGGGCTCTCGAACTTCTGTGTCTGGCATTGGAATCATTAAAGATAAGTAACGCGTATTTCAAGATAAAAGAGATATGTTATGCTAAAGAAGTACTAATTGACTATTTCTATGGAAATAATTATCACAACTCCAATAACGAAACTTTGTTGAAATACTATGATGATTTTGCGTTTGTGAAATCCAATATTCAGACACAGAAGTGACGGCAGACCGTGTGAAACGTTGAAATTCCGTGGCCGCATTTTCGGTCGTCCCTCACCGAAAACGATTTTTCACACAGTCTGACGGTTCTTTCTGTGTTTTTCACCTTTTTCGTAACTTCTCTGTCATTGCGCGAAAATCTTCCGGCGGTTCGGATTCGAATTCCATGTAGGTGCCGGAGGTCGGGTGGATGAAACCCAGCGTCTTGGCGTGCAGGTATTGGCCTGTGCCGTCTGCGGGGCCGTAGAGGTCGTCGCCCAGTACGGGATGGCCGATGTACGCCATATGCGCGCGAATCTGATGGGTACGTCCGGTCTCCAACCGCAGTTCTATCAGCGAAAATCCCTTGAAGCGTTCCAATGTGCGATAGTGGGTCACGGCTCGCTTGCCGGAGCCGTCCGCCATGACGCGCCGTTTTTTTCTGTTTTTCGTATCGCGGGTCAATGAGGCGTCCACGGTTCCCTCGTCGTGTTTGACGCTGCCCGCCACGATGGCGATGTAGCGGCGGGTCATCGTGTGCTCCGCCAACTGAGATGCCAATGCGTCATGCGCGCTGTCGTTCTTCGCGACGACGAGCAACCCGCTCGTGTTCTTGTCTATGCGGTGTACGATGCCGGGGCGCACCGCGCCGTTGACAGACGAAAGCCCGCCGTTTGCGGCACCGATGTGGTGAAGCAGTCCGTTGACCAAGGTTCCGCTCGCGTTGCCGGGCGCGGGGTGTACGACCATGCCTTTGGGCTTGTCCACGACGAGCAAGTCGTCGTCTTCGTAGAGGACGGTGAGCGGCATCGGTTCCGGCTGCACGCGGAGCGGTTTCCTGAGACGCATGGAGATCTCGACTTCGTCGCCCTCGCCGATCTTGTGCTTTTTACTGGTGACGACATTTCCATTGACGTGAACATCGCCTTGAAGAATCAATTCCTGCGCGCGATTGCGGCTGAGTCCTTCAAAGCGGGACGACAGAGCCGCGTCGAGCCGCGGATTCGCCTCGTCCGCGCCAAACACGGCGGTCAAAATCTCTGTTTCATCCGTTTCGAGGAATAATTCAGTCATCGTTTCTCCCGGAGCGCAGCATGTAGAGCAGCATGAGGCCGCAACCTGCGATGAGCGACATGTCGGCGATGTTGAAGATCGGGAAGGAGCCGATGGAGATGAAATCGGTGACCTTGCCGAATACGAGGCGGTCTATCAGATTGCCGAGACCGCCGCCCAACATCAGAGAGAACGACATCAGCAACAACGCAGAAAACGCGCGGCGTAACACGACGACCATGACGACGAGGATGGCGATCACGAGGGTGGACTGGATGAGGATGAGCGGGATGCGGTGCCCCTGAAACATGCTGAACGCGACGCCGTCGTTCAGCGCGTATCGGATGCTGAAAAAAGAATCCTTCGCGGGGATCGCATGGCCGAGCGTCATATTCGTGCGAATGAGGTATTTTGTGAATTGATCTAATATTAGGATGAGTCCGATAACGCAAGCGCTAAGGGGAATTGCCTTTTTCTTATTCATTCCCGAGTTCTCCGTTTCCTATAGCCCGTTGCGCTTGGATGTTTTGATGGTTTTGTTCGTGATGCTGCCCGCCTGACGCCCCCTGCGGTCGTCCTTCTTACTGCCGGCGACGGGTGAAACCGTATCGGTGTAGAAACCGATGCGCCCGGCTTCGCTGTCGATGAGAAGGTCGGCACTGAGACTCTCAAATCTGTCCAATTCGTTCTGCAGCAGATTCCTGTAGCGCAGTTTGAACTGTTCCCATCTCCTCGCCATCTCGACGGATTCCTCGGTGATTCGCTCGACGGACTCCTTCGCTTCGCGGCGGAGGCGCTCCGCGTC
>JAISQM010000086.1 GCA_031274195.1 Eubacteriales Family XIII. Incertae Sedis bacterium | reverse complement strand
AACTCGTTTAATACCTGCGTACTCACAAAACGCTGATATTCATTGATTGACCGTTTTGCTATCTCTTGTTTTTTCGGCTCCGCATCCGAATATAAATAAGCGAAGATATTTGTGTCGATGAAAGCTCTATCGCCTCTCATTCGCTTCCTCCCTATCAAACCGGAATACTGTTGTATCAATCTTTACGGCGTCAAATTCATCGCCGGAAAGCTCGCCTACACCTGACTTTGGCGCAAAGCGTATTCTTGTATCGGAAGCAGGAGCAAGAATCACCTTAACTGTGGACGGAACTGTTTTCAAAAACTGCTTGGGAATCCGTATCATGCCGCCTTCGACAACGGATTCAAATTGGATCGCGTGTCCCATTGCTTTTCTCCTTGATCCTCAGGCAATAACTGTTCTGTACTCATTATATCCGAATAAGCACATACTCTCAATGTTTTTCGGAAATTTTGATTAGTCGAACTCCCAGCTGTTCAAATAGGCTTTCTGCTCGTCTGTGAGGCTGTCGATCTCGATTCCCCATGCGGATAGTTTGCTCGCCGCGACGATGGAATCGATCTCGGTCGATACGTCTATGACTGCGTTTTTCAGCTTGCCCCTGTTCTCGAGGATGAACATGGCCGACAGGAACTGTACGGCGAAGCTCATATCCATGATCTCCGCGGGATGGCCGTCGGCGGCGGCGATGTTTACGAGGCGTCCTTCCGCGATCACATGAATGGTCTTGCCGCCCGGCAACACATAGGCGGTGATGTTTTCCCGCGCTTCGTACTGCGATGTCGCGCGGGACGCGAGGGCGTCCATGTCCACTTCGACATTGAAATGGCCGGCATTTGAAAGGATCGCCCGATCTTTCATGATCGCCATGTGTTCCAAGGTGATGACCTTGTTGCAACCCGTGGCGGAGACGAATATGTCGCCCAGCGGCGCCGCCTCTATCATGGACATGACCTGATACCCGTCCATCCGCGCCTCGATCGCCTTCACGGGATCGATCTCCGTGACGATCACCGACGCGCCGAGGGCTGCGGCGCGCATGGCGATACCCCGGCCGCACCAACCGTAGCCCGCCACGACGACGGTCTTGGACGCGATGATGAGATTCGTATTTCGGAGTATGCTGTCCCAGACGGACTGTCCCGTCCCGTATCTGTTGTCAAAGAGATGTTTGCAGCGGGCATCGTTGACGGCCACCATCGGGAATTTCAGCTTGTTTTCTCGTTCCATCGCCTTTAGGCGAATAATGCCCGTCGTCGTTTCCTCGCAGCCGCCCCAGACGTCCGTCGCCAAGTCCGGGCGCTTCCCGTGCAGCATACCCACGAGATCGCCGCCGTCGTCGATGACGATGTTTGGCTTATGTTCGAGGCACATTTCGATATGCCGATAATAATCTTCTTCGCTCTCGCCGTGAACCGCGAACACCTTGATTCCCGCCTCGGCCAACGCCGCCGCCGTACCGTCCTGCGTAGAGAGCACGTTGCTTCCGGTCACGGACATATCGGCGCCCGCGACGGCCAGCACCTTGCACAGATAGGCAGTCTTGGGTTCCAGATGGATGGACAGGCTGATCCGCACACCCTCAAACGGCCGGCTATCGCCATATTTCTCCGCCAGACCGGAAAGCAGCGGCATGTTGTTTCGTACCCACTCGATCCGCTGTTTCCCCGACGGCGCGAGGCCGATGTCCTTGATCTCATAGCGTTTCATATTGTAAGTCCTCCATATCCACTTTTGTTAGCAGCAGATCCGCCCCGTGGACGATCAAATCCGCAAGCTCCAGTTCGTTGATCCATTTCTGGGGTATGACCGCGTCCCCGTGATATGCGCCCAGCGCGTTGCCGGTAATCGGCGCAATGCTGTCGGTGTTGCCGTTAAATGTCGTAGCCGCCAGAATCGCTCCGTCGAAGTCGTCCGTATACCGAAGCGACAGGAATACGGCCAACGCCGTGGCTTCCTCGGCGGTGTAACCCTCTCCGATGTCCTCCATCGCCCGGTTCACGGGAAGATTGCTCTGCGCCAACGCGATGGCCTTTTCGATGATCACCGTGCAATCCTCATGACCCTTGTACTCTTTGAGTCTGCGCAGCGCGGCAAGAACGGCTTCCTTTATACTCGCACCCATGAGAATGTTCGCGATGAAAGCGGCGTAGTATCCGGAGGACAGGATGGCGTCGATGTGACCATGGGTCAACGCGCCGCTCTCCGCTCCGATACGGAATGCCATCTCCTCGTTCTTCCAAAAATACATGCCGATGGGCGCGACTCGCATCACGCTGCCGCAACCCTTTGAATTGTTGATACGATTTTTCAGGGTTCCGTATTTGTTTTTGATGCTGCCGCCCAACGCGGTCATGCTGGTTTGCCCCGTACCCCTGCGCGCGAACAGCGCCTCCCACTCGAGGATTTCACCTCGCAGGAGGAAGCCGTAATTCTTGTCGGCCAAGTTGCCCGTCTGCGTATAGTACCATTTTTGATAGGCGTAAAACAGGCAGGGGACGTATGCGTATACGCCCTTTCTGATCGCGCGTTCGTCGGCCCAGATCAGGCCGTCCACCGTAAAACACGTCATCTGCGTATTATCGGAAATCAAATCTTTTCCGCCTTCTTTGACGCCATATCCCTTCGCGTCGGCGGTGGCGCCTCCAAGCAGACATCCCCGAAAATGCGCCTTGCTTATTTTCATTTCTATTTTTGCCTCCTTGTCTTGCGTTTTTCCGTCACTCCACCGTTACCGACTTGGCGAGATTGCGCGGCTTGTCGATATTTCGCTTTCGCAGCTTCGCGATGTGGTAGGCCAACAGTTGCATCGGTATGACCGCCAAAATCGGCGTGATCTCGTCCGCGCATTCCGGTATATAGATCGTTTCGTCGGACACTTTCGCGATCCGCTTGTTCCCTTTCTTCGCAATGCTGACGACGTGAGCCTGTCTGGCCTTGATCTCCTCGATATTGGACAGCATCTTTTCGTACAGCGCGTCCTGCGTGGCGAGTACGAAAAACAGGGTCTGTTTCCGGATCAGGGCGATGGTGCCGTGTTTCAGCTCACCCGCCGCGATGGCGAAGGAGTTGATGTAAGAAACCTCTTTGAGCTTCAGGCTCGCTTCATACGACGTACCCACATCACGACCCCGTCCGATGTAGAAGATCTGCTCCTTGATGGAGAAGCGCTCCGCGAGCTTCCTCACCTGTTCTTCCGTCTTGAGCACCTCCGCCACCTTTTCGGGCAAGGCTCTCAGCTCATCTAAGATGCGTCTGTATTCGGATTCGGGCAGGACGCCCCGCACCTTGCCCATGTGGAGGGCGATGAGATACAGGCAGACCAACTGCGTCGTATACGCCTTCGTGGATGCCACCGCGATCTCCGGACCCGCCCATGTATAGAACACGTCGTCCGACTCGCGCGCCACCGAGCTGCCGACCACATTGCAGACAGAGAGGATGCGCGCGCCCTTTTTCTTCGCCTCTCTGAGCGCCTCGAGCGTGTCCAAGGTTTCGCCGGACTGGCTGATACAGATGAACAGCGTGCGTTCATCCACCAATGGATTTCTGTACCTGAACTCCGACGCGAGATCCATCTCGGTCGGTATCTTCGCGAATTGCTCGATGAGCGACTTGCCCTGCATGCCGGCATGCGACGCCGTGCCGCAGGCGACGATGTATATCCTGTCGATGGCGTCCAATTCTTTCTTCGTGAGCGTTATGCCGTCCAATTTGATATTGCCGTCGGCGGTAAGCCGCCGTTCCAATGTCTCGCGGACACCCTCGGGCTGCTCGTAGATCTCCTTCTTCATGAAATGTTCATACCCGCCCTTTTCCGCGGCGGCGGCGTCCCATGTGACGTGCATGACTTCGCGCTTTACGCGCGTCATATCCTCATCGTATATCTTGATCTCATTCTCGGTAATCAGGACGATCTCGTCGTTCTCAATGAGGTAAATATCCCTCGTGTATTTGAGCAGCGCGGGAATATCCGACGCCAGGTAATTGCAATGATCTCCGATGCCGGCGATGAGCGGCGCGTCCTTTCGGACGGCGACGATTCTGTCCGGCTCGTCCGCGGCTATGATGCCGACAGCATAAGCGCCTCGCATCTTCGCCACGGCTTTCCTGACGGCCTCAATCAAATCTCCGTCATAGAATATGCTCACGAGATGGGCGATGACCTCCGAATCCGTATCGGATTTGAACGTGATCTTGTGGTTCTTCTTCAGCCACGCCTTCAACTCCAGATAGTTCTCAATGATACCGTTGTGTACGATGGCGATCCGCCCGTCCTCGCTGAGATGGGGATGCGCGTTCTCGCGAATGGGGCTGCCGTGGGTGGCCCAACGCGTATGACCGATGCCCAGATTGCCGTCAAAATCCTGCTTGCCTATCTTTTTCTCCAGATTGGCGAT
>JAISQM010000084.1 GCA_031274195.1 Eubacteriales Family XIII. Incertae Sedis bacterium | reverse complement strand
ACAGTTCTTTCACGATACTTGTTGTAATATATTCATGGTTGCCCAAGTATTGTATTATCAAATTTTCTCGTTCAGTCCTATCGGCTATTCTATCGGCTATTCTATCGGCTATTCTATCGGCTATTCTATCGTTGCCATGCAAAGATGGGCGATAAAACACAACAGAAAACCCGAGCTTGCCTGAAACAAATTCTTATTTCACACCCGCTTCATTACAAGTATCAGCAATGCGTTTCAGACCTGTGCCGAAATTTTCAATGTCCTTAGAATAGTACATGATTTGAGCTAATAACGCATTTCGATGGACAGATTTACCTGATCCGTCGAGAAAGTCTTCCGGCGAGAGTCCGGGTGGGAATGTTCCGGGATTGTATATCTCAATCCGATTGCTATATATTGAAATCTCGTTGTTTTGAGGCACTCGGAAATCTTTGTGTGCGTAGGAATTGTACAGTGCTTCACGCACAGCGACGATAGGCACTTCAGGGATTTCTTGTCTTTGCAGGGATGATCCATTTATGACTGCACGCCACCTTATATTATTGATAATATACTTTTCACCAAGATCTACAAGGTCAAGGATAGTAGCACTTTTACGACTAATATCGGTGAATGTGACCTTTTCCTCTGTTGCAAATATGGCCATCTGTATTTCAAGACGTGGATTATTGGCAAACATTGCAATCGCAGCATTGTTGGGTTTTCCATCTGCTAGTAAATTTAATTTGTTTAGAATTTCCTCCTTGCTTGAATACTCATACTGTAAACGACCGCTCTCATTTGAACGCTTCATGTAGTGTTTCAATTTTTCTTCGTCAATATCATCGAAGTCGTAGCCCGATGGTGACGTATCCCAATCTGAAACTTTGCTGAGCTTGCGCCTAAAATAGTTTTCTACCTCTGTAGGAGTAAGCTTTTTATCTTCATCTGCAACCCTCATCCGAACACGTCCAAACGCAAAGTAAGGAGCCTCTGACCCCTCAAAAGCGACATGAATACAGGATTTTCCTCCAAGCTTTACTTCCTCAACCACAGGATATATCTGCGGTTCGATGTTGTCAGATATTGATTTGCTTACGTCACGCAAGGTCTGCTCACCTATTTGCTGACCAATTACGGTGCCATCATTTTTTATCCCGAAATATAATTCGCCCTTACTATGCTTGTTGAGGATAGATGCAATTGAAACAATACCTTCATTAAGCTCGCCTGTTGTCTTTTTGAATTCAAGAGTTTCGGTTTCTTTACCAAAGTTCATAACTGTCTCCTAATCGTTATGTCTAAATGCTACTTAGTAAATACTTAGTCACTCTATTATAGAATGCAAGTCCTTCCCCTCAGCATATTCAGGATGTTGTTTTAACATCAATTGCCGTGCTTCCCAACGGGCATTTTTCTCTTCTTCAGAAATTACCCTGTCGGCATTGCTACGAACATCGGGGGTCGCATCGTCCTTGTTTGTCTTCCCTATTTTCACAACGCCGGGCATTACCGGGTTTGTGAGTATGTATACTATTTTTGCCATTATGCGGGCAACGCCTGCTGTCTGCTAACTTATGACAATATTATCGCATATAACAGAGGTAAACTCAAACGCTTGTTTACTATATGCGGACCGCCCAAAATTGAGCAGTCTGCACTGCAATAGCGATTAGACTTTAGGCTTCATCATCGGCTACATGAAATGGGTGATCGGGGAAACTGTCGATTTCATTTAGCGGAATCCGCATCGACAAGGAGAACGCTTTTCCCCTCTCTTGCCAGACCAATACCGAGGTTGGAACTGGTCGTGGTTTTGCCTACGCCACCCTTCTGATTACAGATGGCAATTATTTTACTCATTTGAATCCGTCCGTTCTTTATCAATAGAAAGGCCGCAAGAGTATCAGACCTGTAAAAAAATGTATTAAATTTATATCTGCACCATTCATCTGGAGGAGTCGCGTAGTCCAGTCGAGCGCGCATGATTGGAAATCATGTATACCTTCGGGTATCGAGGGTTCGAATCCCTCCTCCTCCGCCAAAATTTTGGAAATCCGAAATTTACTACCCACCCACAGTTCCTGCTATCGGTAGGTTCGAGCTTGTTCGTTTTATCAAAGATTTACGTGAGAAATCAATCATAATAAAAATAATAACAGTTTGCATGTTGGCATCTTGGAATCTATGTCCCTATTGTGATCGTCTTTTCTTTGATTTCACATGCGATATCGCGGCAATCGAATCTTGAAAGTCCAGCGTTTTCTCCGAGCGCTATAATATCCGCAAGCTCTATGTCGTGGCCTTTGCCGTTCACTGTTGTCGCATGTTCGCCGCTCATTCCCGCATTATAGGTCAGGTCATAGGCAGGGGAAAGTTTCCACCTGCCTGTTTCCGTATCATAGATAAACGAAAAGTTTTTGGAGTGGTCGTCTCTGTTGTGTGCAAAAACATTAAAGCACATAAGCCGGTAAAGTTTCGCGAGCTCCCGATAATCGTCCGTAAGTTTCAACGTGAGGCGCATGAGCACCGAATAGTCAAGGCTGGGCAGACGGTGGGAGGTTTCGAGCAAAGCGCTGACCGATGCCGCGTATATGCGATGCGTATGTCCGGAAGAATCCCTATAGCGCTCAAAGCGCTTCACCCCGAAATATCCGGAGGTGGTCTTTGATGCAAACAACTTCACCTCCGGCATATCGATACCACATTCTTTGGCCGCAAGCGCGTAGCGATATTCCATTTCTCCGGCATTCGGTGCATCGGCAGATGTGGGGAACTTTATGATCCAGTCTTCATCATTATAAGTCGTCAGTATTTTGGGACGCGCACCGCCCGATGATCCTCCCAACGCAAACAGTTCATCCAGATCTTCGGAATACTCCGTCTCAAGAATCTTGGCGCAGGCATCCGCGAGTTCATCTAAATCTGACATCGGCGAGGCGTCTTCCAGATCGATCTCCGGTTCATACGCCAATGCGCCCATACCGGAGGCGCCGACGATCGCCAATCGCGTCAGTGGGGTAACCGCACCGGGATCGACACCCTGCCGGCGAAGCAAACGATCGAGCAAGAGCCGCCCCCATCCATCGGGCAAGCTGTCATTAAAAACCCCGAACAGACCCTCGAACGGCAAATATTTCGGGAAGAATACGCGCTTTTCCAACGGCAGACTCAGAGGATTCAGGGAGAAACCTTCCGCAATCCATTGATCCGCATATTCAAACGCGACAAGATTTTCCCGCGTGGACGCCAGGGTGCCGACCAACCGGCCGCCGCATGTAACGCGCAGTGATTTTGGAGGCTCACGCAAGATGATTCTCGTGTTGCTATCTGTTTTGTTCATCTATAATCTCCTGAATGGATTGATAGTGTTTCCGTGCGAATAGCAGAGCAAAGTCGTCTTCAGCGTCTAAAGCGATTGCCAGCTTGATGAGCGATTTGAGAGAGATTTCGTGCCGATTCTCAAATCGTTTCAAGGACCCGAGGCTCACCCCGGATCTTTGACTGAGCTCCTCCTGTGAAAACCCATGCTCTTTTCTGCGAAGTCTCACGGTCGTTGCGATCGTTTTCGCAATCTCCGCAGGGGTTTGTTGTTCCAAAACGATGGTATTCATAGATAGTATTTTATCTTATTTCGCGGTGTTTTGCAAGTTATAGATAATATGCTATCCGATAATGCGTTTACCAATTTCCCGCGGATTGGATACAGATATACATCTTTGATTGATAGAAATTCCCCGCGATTTCCTCGGTTCACACCATGGGTTCACGCCCTTGAAATTTTTTTTCAAAAAAGGTATTGAAAATTCAGAAATTTAGGTATATAATTTCCGCTATGAAGAAACAGCGAGAGATAAATGAATACGGTTCTATCATAAAGAATTCCATGATTCAAAATGGGGGGGGGCGCGAAATATAGCGTTCCCGGACAATTTAATACACGCGAATATAGCGACGGAACGGCCTTGAGCCGTGAAGTCGTTTTTTTTACGTTTGGGGGCAAACGTCGGTTCAATTGCGCCACTCGGTTCGGTATGTGCGATCCGGACGGCGGAATTACATTTTATTATGCGGAGTCATTTTAAGAAAGGAAGTGGAAAGAAATGAGGAGGAATATCAAGAAAATTCTCGTTCTGATGATGGCGGTCATGTTGGTATTTGCAATGACGGCCTGCGGAAGCAAGGACGAGGGAACCGACGCATCGGGAGACGCGGATCAGGAATCGGCGCAAAAGATCGGCGTATCCATGCCGACGCAGAGTTTACAGCGCTGGAATCAGGACGGCTCCAACATGAAAGAGCAGCTTGAGGCGGCCGGGTATGAGGTTGACTTGCAATTTGCGGGCGATAACGATATCCCCACGCAGGTCTCTCAGATTGAAAACATGATGTCGGCCGGTTGTTCCGTATTGGTGATCGCGCCCATCAACGCTGAGGCTCTGAGCGATGTGCTTGCGGATGCCAAGGGAAAAGGCATACAGGTCATTTCCTACGACAGACTGATCATGAACACGGACGCGGTCTCCTACTACGCGACCTTCGATAACTGGCAGGTTGGGACGATGCAGGGACAGTATATCGCCGATACGTTGGATCTGGAAAACACCGACGGACCTTACAATATCGAATTGTTCACAGGCTCTCCGGACGACAACAACATCAACTTCTTCTTCGGCGGGGCGCTTGAGGTTCTTCAGCCCTACATCGACAGCGGAAAATTGGTGATCAAATCCGGACAGACGGAGAAGGCTCAGTGCGCGACACAGGACTGGAGCACGGAAGTCGCGCAAAAGCGCATGGAAAATCTGATCACATCCCAGAATTACGGACCGGACAAGACGAAGCTTGATGCGGTGCTTTCCAACAATGACTCCATCGCGCAGGGCGTCGCGAACGCGCTCATATCCGTCGCCGGATACAAAGCCGGCTCGGAAGATTTTCCGATCATCACGGGACAGGATTGCGACAAGGCTTCCATGAAGAACATGCTTGCGGGAACGCAGGCGATGTCGGTGTTTAAGGATACCCGTACGTTGGCGGCGCAGGTCGTGACGATGGTTGACGCGATCCTGAAAGGCGGCGAGCCGACGATCAACGACAGCGAGACATACGATAACAACAACGGGATCATCCCGTCCTATCTGTGTGAGCCGGTCGTCGTTACCCTTGATAATTACAAGGAAATGCTGATCGACAGCGGATACTACACCGAGGCTGATCTCGCAACTGAATAGTAAAAAGAAGGGACAAACGGCGGCGGGGGGAGACTCCGCTCTCCGCCTCCGTTGTTTCCCTACTTGCAAGATGATCCGTTACCATTCACATTGATTAAGAAAGAGGAGGTTGGCGACTTTTGAAAAATCATCTTCTCGAAATGCACCATATCACGAAGACCTTTTCGGGGGTACGGGCACTTTACGATGTAAATTTTGATGTTGAAGAAGGCGAAATACATGCGCTTGTAGGTGAAAACGGCGCCGGAAAATCAACGCTGATGAATATTCTGAGCGGGGTCTACGGCTACGGAAACTATGAGGGCGAGATCATATATGAAGGAGAACTTTGTCGCTTTTCCGGAATACGGGACAGTGAGAAAAAGGGAATTATTATTATTCATCAGGAGCTTGCGCTCGTTCCGCAGATGAGCATCGCCGAGAACATGTTTCTCGGAAATGAACGTGGGAAGGCTCTGAATATCAACTGGGACGAGACTTACCAAGAGGCGGAAAAGTACCTGAAGATCGTGGGTCTGAAAGAGTCCTCTCACACGCTGATTAAGGATATCAGTGTGGGCAAGCAGCAGTTGGTGGAGATCGCGAAAGCTTTGGCGAAGCGCGTGCGGCTTTTGATTCTCGACGAGCCGACAGCCTCGTTGAACGAGGACGACAGTCAGAAATTGCTCAATCTTTTACTGCAATTGAAAAGCGAAGGCGTGACCTCGATCATGATCTCGCATAAGCTTTCGGAGATTTCGAAAGTGGCGGATCGGATCACGATTTTGCGGGATGGCTCTACGATCGAGACCCTGCAAAAGGGCGTGGACGACATCGGTGAGGGGCGCATCATCAAGGGCATGGTGGGCAGAGAGCTGAGCGACCGCTTTCCCGCGCGGGAAAGTCATATCGGTGATGTCAGTCTGGAAATTCGGGACTGGATCGTCTATCATCCGCTGTATGAGCGCAAGGTCTGCGATGGCGTGAATCTAAAGCTCCGTCGCGGTGAGGTCGTCGGAATCAGCGGGCTGATGGGCGCGGGGCGCAGCGAGCTTGCGATGAGCGTCTTTGGAAAGCTCTACGGACGCGATATCAGCGGAACACTTTTGTTGGACGGCAAGGAAGTCGAGATCAAGACGGTGCGCGAAGCCATCGCGCATAAGATCGCTTATGTGACGGAAGATCGAAAAACCAGCGGGTTGGTGCTGTCCAATCCGATCCGTACGAACGCGACACTGGCGAATATGGATCGAATCAGCAATATGGGTCGCATCGACGCGGATCGGGAAGCGATGATGGCCGAAGAACTGACAGAGATGTTGGGTGTAAAGTGTAATGGGATTGAGCAGAGCGCCGGGAGTCTTTCCGGCGGCAACCAACAAAAAGTGCTTCTCTGCAAGTGGATGTTCACAGAGCCGGATATTCTGATTTTGGACGAACCCACAAGAGGTATAGACGTAGGCGCCAAATATGAGATATACACTTTCATCAATGAACTGGTGGCGCAAAACAAATCGGTGCTGATGATCTCCAGTGAGATGCCGGAAATCCTGGGGATGTGCGACCGGATCTACGTGATGAACGAAGGGCGTATCGTGGCGGAGCTTGACGGCAAGGAAGCCACACAGGAGAAGATCATGTCCGGCATTCTGCGAGCCGACGCATCTTAAAGGAGAGTGAATTTATGTTGAAATGGAAAGATAAACCGCAAAAAATACAGGGCGGCGAGGACACATTGCAGGAAAAACCCACGTTTGGCCTCGGTTTTTTGAAGCAAAACATGATGTTGTTTGCTCTGATTCTTTTGGTAGTGCTATTTCAGATTCTGATCGTCGCGCAGGACAAGGGTTCTTTCTTCGCGCCGGCGAATATTACAAATTTGATCTCGCAAAACTCCTACGTCGTGATTCTCGCCACGGGGATGTTGCTCTGTATTCTGACGGGCGGCAATATCGACCTTTCGGTGGGAAGCGGTGTCGCGCTGATCGGCGCCATCGCGGGTACGCTGATCGTGAACATGCACATGAACATCTATCTGGCTATCGTGATTTGCTTGCTTTCGGGTATCGCCTTGGGCGCGTGGCAGGGATTCTGGATCGCATATGTTCGCATCCCGTCTTTCATCGTCACGCTCGCGGGGATGCTCACTTTCCGCGGACTTGCGTTGATCATTCTCAACGGCGTTACGATCTCGCCGTATCCGGAAGAATACAAGCGATATTTTAATAGCTTTTTGCCGGGCGGGGATGCTTCCGCAAGCGGGAAGATGAGTGCGAGTCTGGCGATCGCCGCCGTTTTGTGCGTCGTCTTCGTCGCGGTGTCCGCGTATTCCAGGATACACAAGCAACGCAAGCAATACCATGTGGAGGCGTTCGGCGTGGCGTTGGTTCGGACGCTCGTCATCTGTGCGCTGATCCTCGCGGTTTTCTGGCTTTTCGGGCAGGACAAAGGTGTGCCGGTGATCCTGATTACGCTCGGCGTGATCGTCGCCGCATACCACTACTATACCTCGAAGACGGTGCCGGGGCGCTACCTGTATGCGATGGGCGGCAACGAAAAAGCCGCCGTATTTTCCGGCGTCAACACAAACCGCGCGCTCTTTTTCGCCTATACGAACATGGGATTTTTGGTCGCGGTTGCGGCACTGATCTGTGTCTCGCGCTTTGATTCCTCGTTCCCGGCGGTGGGCACGAATTACGAATTGGACGCGATCGGAGCCTGCTTCATCGGCGGTGCTTCGGCCTATGGCGGCGTCGGAACGGTGAGCGGCTCGGTGATCGGCGCGGTTTTCATGGGTGTGCTGAACAACGGCATGTCCATCCTTGGCATCGACGCCAACTGGCAGCGTGCCGTCAAAGGCATCGTACTGCTGGCCGCCGTGATCATGGACGTGGTTTCCCGAAAACGCAGGCGCGGTTAGCGGCGGTTCGGAATCCGACCTCCCTGATCGACAAAACTATAAACGCACTCGGAATATGAAAGGAGAAATTATCGTTATGGCTGAAATATTCAAGGAAATACCGGAGATCAAATACGAGGGTTCCGTCGGAACGAATCCGCTCTCGTTCAAGTACTACGATGCCAACAAGCTCGTCTCGGGCAAGACGATGAAAGAGCACCTGCGGGTTGCCATGGCCTGGTGGCACAATCTGTGCGCCGACGGAAAAGACATGTTTGGCGAGGGAACCGCCAACAAATCGTTCGGAGCGGAACCCGGCACGATGGCACATGCGCACAGGAAGGTTGATGCCGCATTTGAATTCATGAGCAAGCTCGGCATCGAATTGTATTGCTTTCATGATCTTGATCTCGTGCCGGAAGCGGACGACATCAAAGAAATGAACAAGCGGTTGGATGAGGTATCGGATCACATACTCGAAAAATCGAAAGAGACGGGCATCAAGTTGCTTTGGGGCACAGCAAATCTGACCCGGAATCCGCGCTACATGAACGGCGCGGGCAGCAGCAATTCCCCGGAAGTGTTTTGTTTTGCCGCGGCGCAGGTGAAGAAGGGGCTAGAGCTGACCGTCAAACTCGGCGGCACGGGCTATACATTTTGGGGCGGCAGGGAAGGCTACGACCTCCTGCTCAACACGAACGTGAAGCTCGAGCTGGACAACATTGCCGCCCTCATGCGCATGGCCGTCGACTACGGGCGCAGCATCGGCTTCAACGGCGATTTCTATATCGAGCCGAAGCCCAAAGAGCCGACGAAACATCAATACGATTTTGATGCGGCTACAGCGGCCGGCTTCATCAAGGAATACGGATTGGAAAAGGATTTCAAGCTCAACATCGAGGCGAATCACGCCACGCTCGCGGGACACACCTTCCAGCACGATCTGCGGATCGCGGCGATCAACGGTTTCTTCGGCAGCGTGGACGCGAATCAGGGTGATTCCCTCCTCGGTTGGGATACTGATGAATTCCCGTTCAATGTCTACGAAACGACGCTGTGCATGTACGAGGTACTGAAAGCCGGCGGATTTACGAACGGCGGCCTGAACTTCGACGCGAAGAACAGGAGAGCCAGCTATACCTACGAGGATATGTTCAAGGGCTTCATCCTCGGGATGGACTCTTTCGCGCTCGGCTTGCTGAAAGCGGACGCGCTCATCGCGGACGGACGCATCGACGACTTCGTTAAAGAGCGCTACGCCGGCTATGACAGCGGCATCGGAGCCAATATCCGAAACCGCACGACATCGCTGACGGAGCTCGCGGAAATCGCCGAAAAGCTCGGCGCGCCCAAGCTCCCGAGTTCCGGCAATCAGGAAGGATTGGAGAGCATCATGAATCAGGTGCTGTTCGGCTAAGGGAATTCACAATTCAGAAACAATCGTCTTCAAAATCTACTCAACGCGCGGCCGCCTTGGCCGCGCGTTGGTCGTTGGACAAAGTTTTCAGACGTTCACTCCGTCAGACTGTCATATACGTTGTGTCCAAATCCCCGTGATCGTCCCGTTGTATCCGCAGGAGGCATTATACCGAAAATAAATCATCCATTGTCACAACGGATTGCAGTGTGTCCGCATACATACCGTGAGCGATGCCATAGGTGGTGATCATCGTCAGATGCAGTGCGCTCGT
>JAISQM010000083.1 GCA_031274195.1 Eubacteriales Family XIII. Incertae Sedis bacterium | reverse complement strand
GTCGCGGAGACCTCGGGGTATATCTTGATCTCCACGGGATGTACGCCGACGGTCTTTATCGGCGCATCCAAGAGAATCTTGCGCTTGTCGATGAACACGTCGTGCTGCTCCTTCACGGCACTCGCGATGTCCTGCGATGTGATGGAACCGAACAGTCTGCCGCCCTCGCCGGATTTGGTTTGGATCGTGATGCTGAGGCTGTCGATCTTCTCCGCGATCTCCCGCGCCTGCGCCAGTTCCTTTTCCTTTTTCTCAGCGATGATCGCCTTTTGCTGCTCGAGGTTCTTCATATTCGCGTCCGTGGCGTTCACCGCGAGATTGCGAGGGAACAGCATATTCCGCGCGTAACCGTCGTTGACCTTCACTACATCGCCGGCCTTACCTTTGCCGGCCACGTCCTCCAATAAAATTACCTTTACCATGATTCGCCTCCTGTTCGCTATGCGTAAATTCGCTTTGCTATCGCGATTCCGCTTCGTTGATATACTTCTTGAGCTTCTTTATGACTTCGTCCGGTGTCATGTCTGTCATCTGTGCGGCCGCCATCGTCAGATGACCGCCGCCGCCGAATCTTTCCATGATCACCTGCACGTTGATATCTCCGAGAGATCGGGCGCTGACGACGACTTCATCCTGCGTCTCGCCGATCACAAAGCTCGCCCTGATTCCCTTGATGTCCAGCAGCTCATCCGCCGCTTGCGCTATGACGATCTGCGCGTTTTCGTGCTTGCCTTCATTGCGCGATATCGCGATTCCGTTCTTGTCGAATTTCGCGTTCGCGATGATGCTCGCCCGCTGGCGAAAATCCGCCATGTCGCTCTGCAAAAGCTGACGGACGGCGGTGCTGTCGCCGCCGTTGCTCCGAAGCCACGACGCCGCCTCAAAGGTCCGCGTGCCGGTTTTCACGGAAAAACTGTTCGTATCCACAAAGATTCCGGCGAGAAGGAGCTCCGCCTCGAGCTTGTTGATCTTGCGGATATCGTCGTCGTATTGCAATATCTCCGCGATCAGCTCCGAGGTAGACGAAGCGTTTGGCTCCATGAAGGTCAATGTCGCGTTGTCGATAAAGCTCTCCATCTTCCGGTGATGATCGATGACCACCATCCGCTCGGTCTTGTCCAACAGACTCCTGCATTCCGCCATACCGGGAACGTGGGTGTCCACCACCACGAGCAGGGTGTCTCTATCCACGATCCTCATCGCTTCGTCGCCCTTGATGAACCGATAGCTTCCCGATTTTTCCGCCCTCTCGTAGACATCCTGCAACGTATGATTGTAGCTGTCTATTACGATGTAGGCCTTTTTGTTGTTGGCGAAAGCGATCCTGTATACGCCGATGGCCGCGCCAAACGAATCCATGTCGGGATTCTTGTGCCCCATGATGATGACCTGCGACGATTGCGCGATGAGCTGTTTCAGCGCGTGCGCCATCACGCGGGATTTGCCCTTGTTGCGCTTCTCGATGATCTGAACCTTGCCGCCGAAGTACGTGACCTTTCTGCCGCTCTTTACCACAGCCTGATCGCCGCCGCGCCCCAACGCCAGATCCAACGCCAACAGCGCGTATTCCTCCGTCTGATTCGGAGAATTGCCGTCGAGTCCCACGCCGATGCTGAACGATACGGGAAAATCGGCATCCGTTTCAATTTCCCGCGCCTCATCCAAGAGGGTAAACCGGCTGTCCGAAAGTCCTTTGAAATACTTCCGATCGAAGATCAGATGGTATCTGTCCTTTTTGATTCGCAGAATAGAGGCATCTATGCCCGCACTCCATTGACGAATCAGCGTTTCGATGTTCGCCGCGACAATCGGCCTTTTTTCATCCGGCGATTTGGACAGAAGTTCGTCGTAGTTGTCCACGATGATGTAGGCAAAACACTTCTTCTCGTCGTTGTAGCGAACTTTCAGATTCTCATATTCCGTCATATCCACAAAATAGAGCATGATATTTTTGCTTATGCCCTCATTTAAGTAGGATGTGAGAATGGCGTGCGTCCTGCCGTTCTCCGTGATCTTGACAGGCTTCTGATCGTCGCCCGGCAAAAACTCCGTGAATTCATGTCCCATGAGCTCTCGGACGCCTGTCTTTCGCACATTGGCGGACGGAAACAGCTCTTTGAATTTCCCGTTAAAGAGAACGAGCCGACCGTTGCCGTCTACGACGCAGATAGGCAAGGGATGATTTTTCAGCGAATACCTGAGAGTATCTTCGACCTCTTTCTCGACGCCTTCCAGAAAATGATGAACCCATTTCCGTTGCATTTGCGCTATAAAAATCGACGACAGGACATAGAGGATCACCAACCCGGCGGCGATGAAAAACCCCACCGAAACGCCGAACATTTCGCCCCATCCTTTATACAGCAATACGCAAACGACCAAAATCAATGTTATGAGCGCACCCATAACGTAGGGTATCGCAATTTTTTTCAGCAGTTTATTTCCCATGAAACCTTTTGGGGATATCAGTCCCTCACATACGGCAAGAGCGCCACGATCCGCGCCCGCTTGATAGCTCTGGCGACCTCCCGCTGATGAATTGCGCACGTACCTGTCACTCGCTTCGGCAAAATCTTGCCTCTGTCCGTGATGAATTTGGATAGCATCTCGACATCTTTATAGTCGATCACTAACTTTCTGTCGGTGCAGAACTGACATACCTTTTTCTTGCGCATGCCGCCTCCACCGCGTCTTTGTCTTTCAACCATTTACATTTCCTCCGTAATCATTCAAAGCGCCGCAAAGTCCTTGTCGCGCTTCCCATATTGTCTGTTTTCGTATCTGCTCGGCAAAATCAGAACGGCAGATCGTCGTCGTCGTCCATCTCCGCAAAACCTTCCGGCGCGCCGCTCGCGGGCGCGGGAGTCGCTGCCTTGCCGCTGCTCGATCCGCCGAACGATCCGCCGGATTGGCCGCCAAAACCGCCGTCGCCGTCCGAACGCTCTTTCCTGTCGAGGAATTCGACCCTGTTCGCTATGACTTCGTCGGTGTAAATCCGCTGCCCGTCCTTCTCATAGCTGTCGTGCTTCCATCGGCCTTCGACGCCGACCTTGCTGCCTTTTTTCAGATACCGTTCAATATTTTCCGCCTGTTTGCCAAACGCGGTCACACGAATGAAATCCGCGCGATCCTCTTTGGCCATGTGGTCTTTCACCGCGACCGTGAGCTTGGCGATGGCGAGCTGATTCGCGCCGTATCGCACTTCCGGATCACGGGCAAGATTACCAACCAAAATGACAATGTTCATAGCTACCTCCGCATAGCGCCGCAGCGCCACGCATCTCCTTTCCAAATTGGCCACTGCCGTTAGGCTGTCGCTTTGTCCTCATCCTTGTTGATGATCAGATGCCTGACCACATCATCGGAAATTTTGAGTCTTCTGTCCAACTCCTTCGGAAGTTCCGACGGCGCGTTGAACTCGATGAGCACATAGTACCCCTCGTTTTTCTTGCGAATTGGATAAGCCAATTTCCGCAATCCAATCACATCCGTCTTGGTCACTTCTCCGCCGGCCGAAATGATCCCTTTTACGGTTTCGATGGTCGCTTCCTTCTTTTCGTCCTCCAATGCCGCAGCAATGATGAACATAATCTCGTAACGATTCACTGTTTCACCTCCCTTCGGTCTGAATGGCCCCGGTTTCCCCGGGACAGAGAGCATTCGGGCAAGATTGCCCCTCTATTCAGAATGCTTCACGTCTCGCGTGAGACGCTCTATGATTATACAACACCGCAAGGTGAGATGCAAATTTTTTTGGCGGACGAAAAATTGCGTTTTTGCGCAATTACAGTATATAATACCATATAGCAAAACTACGAGAGAAAGGAGAGTGACCTATGAAGTGGATATGCAACATCTGCGGATACGAGGAGGAAGGCGACACGGCACCCGATGTCTGTCCCGTATGCGGAGCTGATTCCGACGCGTTTGAGCAACAGGACTGACGGCTTTATGCGGCGGCCTTGTCCTCGCCGTCCGCAAGCCATAGTTGCAGCCTGTCCGCAAGGATGCCAAACGATACCGGCCCGGTTTCAAGCAGGAATTTGTGGAACTCCCGTGCGTTGAAATTTGAACCCATCGTTTTTTTCGCTTCGCTCCGGAGTTCCAAAATCTCCAAACATCCGATGGTATACTTCAGGTAATTGGCCGGTTCGGCCACCATCGCGTCGTACATCTCGCCGGCCGCCGATTCGTCTTTGATTCCGAATTCCGCCAGATACTGTTTTACTTTCTTCAGGTCCCAACCGTGCGCGTTCACGCCGATGTCCACTTTCGCGTAGAGGCATAGTGTCGCCAGATCGTTGGCTGAAAGCACCGCGGCGGCGTCCTCGTCCATGCCAGCGAGCGCGTACGCCTGATGCTCCACATAGGTGGCCCAGCCCTCCATGTAGCCGTCAAACGAAAGCACGCTGCGCACGGGATCGCGTTCCAATTGCCGAAAATACACCGTCTGATACAGGTGTCCCGGGTATCCTTCATGCGCCAGCGTCGGGAACGGATTTGCGCCCTGCCCCTGCCCGCCGTTGTTGATGTAGATCACATTGCGGCTCGCGTCGTCGATCGGCGGAAGCAGATAGAACGCGGGACTCAAAAAATCTTCGAGCGACTCGTCCACATATTTCACCTCATAGCTGTCGCCCTCCAGCGGCGGAAAATCCTTTTTGATGGCATCTTTCAAATAGTCGAGCATCCCGACAGGCGCAGACGCGGGATAGGTCGGCGACATGGAATCCGCATACGCCTCGGGATTCGATTGATAGATGCTGTCGATCTCATCAAGGCTCTTTGCGATCGCATTATCGACCATCGCTTCTATCTCGTCCACGTTTTTCTCCGAACCGGTGGATTCCTTCACCAAGAATTCGTAGTAAGCGTCGCCGCCGTTGACGGTGCTCAGGCCTCCCGTTCGCCCGTTATCGGCATTGAGCTCGCCCAGCGAGTCCGCAAGCGTCCTGTACGCCGGTATGACGGCATTCAGCACCGCGGCTTTGTTTCGTTCTTTATAACCCGCGCGTTCCTCGTCGGTGAGTCCTTCAAAGGCGTCGATCTTTTCATCGAAGATACCGATCAGCAGGTTCGTTTCCGGGGTTTCGATGAAACGTTCGATCTGCCGGATCACATCCTCGGCGGAAACCTTCGCCATGAATGTTCCCTGCGCCTTTTTTTCGCGTTCAAAGGCGATGATCGCGTTGAAATACTCCGGCAATGTCTCGAGCAGGGCGATGTAGTAGTCAAAATCGGATTTCTCGTAGATGTAGTATTCCGCGAACAAGATGGGCAGCTGCGACTGCAAACCGATGGTGGGAGACAGGATATCCCCGAAATACAGAAAGTCGCGCGATGTTTCCGTTTCCGTGAACGCCTCGTCAAGTATGTCGTAGGTAAGCCGCTGCTCGTAGGAGAGCGTGTCATAGTCGAATTTTTTCAGCGCCGCAAGCTGTTCCTCTGCATAGGCGAGTTCCTCGTTAAACGCTTCCGCTCCGTATTCACCGAGGGTAGGCTCCGGCTTCTCTATGCCGTAATTTTCCGGATGCACGAGCAGGTAATTCAGCGAGAGAGAATCGGACGCAGCGTAGTGGCGAAACAGCTCCGCCGTAAAATCGTCGAATTTTGGTTCACCGGCGGGCGCTTCTTGCTCCGGCACCGGTTGCTTTACGCAGCCCGCCATCATCGATAGTAGAAGAACGATAGACAGTATGACCGCAAACCCTCTGTTTTTTAGCATTCCGGCTCCCCCTGAGAGATGATGCGCTTTCTCACGCTGTCCGACGAAGTGAGATACGCCACCGCCGCGTAATTTACGTCGAATTCGAGGACATCGCCTACGCGGATTTCACGTTCGGCGTCTTCGATATCGAGAATGGTATGATCGCTGGACGCACCCAACACTTCGGTGCCCGCCACGCGCGGATAGATCTGATCGGCATACCCGTAATCCACCTTGCCCACGGCCAACAGGGCGCGTTTTCTGTCGCCGCGATCCTCATACGTGGGCTTGTTTCGGAACGCGTCAAACATGATTTCCCCGATGGGGTGGCTCGGCTTCGTCCGCACTTCCACGACCTCGGCCTTCAGCACGAACACGTCCCGGTGCGTACCCTCAAGTACGAAACCGTACAGATCTTCGTTGTCCCGATTCACGAGGATGCCTTCCCCGATACGGAGATGATTGATACGCTCCGGTATATCCCCGGCGATCACGCGCAGAAACGATGTGGAGGCTCCGCCGGAAATGATCTGCAGCTTTCGTCCGATGGCCGCCTCTACCCGTTCCGCCGCCTCGACCAATTCCGCCAGTTTCTCCGCCGTCGGGCAGATGGAACCGTAACAGCCGAGATTCGTCCCCACGCCGAGCAGGTGCAGATGCGGCAGTTCCCGTTCCACACAGACAGCGGCGGCGACATACTCCTCCGCCGACCAAAAGCCCTCCCGCAGATCGCCCAGATCGATCATGAGGATCACCTGATGCGTCCGGCCGATCCGCCCCGCTTCCTCATTCAGCAAGCGCAGGACATCCAAATCGCTGTTCAGGCTGATCTCCGCCGTGCGAACCAGCGCGGGCACTTCGCTTTTCATCGGAATGCGAATCAGCATGAGCGGGACACTCAGGCCGCTGTCCCTGAGACGCTCCAATTGCTCCAATCTGGAGGACGCGATGCTCGCACAACCGGCCTCGGCCATGACGTGGGCGCAGGCGACATTGCCGCTCACCACCTTCACCACGCCGGAAACGGCGATGCCGCGCGCCGCACACAGCGCCGTGACGGTCTCCGCGTTTTTGCGCAGTTTTTCCGTGTTGATCTCCAAACGTGGGTACATGTTAAATCTCCGTGCCTTCCCGATTCTCCGTGACAAACCGCTTGATCTTTTTCGAGGTCGTCACATCGAAATCCTCTTTACGCAGGATAACCCTCTTGATCTTCTTGAAGTAGGGGAGTTCGTCGTTGACCTTGTCGATCTCGGCCCATACGAGTTTGTATAGTTCCTCATCGCTGAACGCGACACCCAACGCTTCCCGCGCGGCCGCCTCGTCCACCTTGACGGTCGCCACGATCGTCGTGCCTTCCGACATCTCGCTTTCGCCTTCCCAGACCATGCTCTCCGC
>JAISQM010000071.1 GCA_031274195.1 Eubacteriales Family XIII. Incertae Sedis bacterium | reverse complement strand
TCCTCGATCAGCTCCGTCACCTTCTCGAACACGTTGGACATATGCCTGTCGTAGCGCGAAAAGACGATCTTGCCCTCGTCATCCATAAATACCAATTTTACTGTCGTCGAACCTACATCTACTCCAAGTCGCATAAATTTTATCCTCTATCTTATATTTCAATCGAAACGATTCGACCATAGGCGCCTATGGGCGAATCGTCACATATCAATTTCCAGCATTACGGGGCAATGATCGCTCCCATATACATTGTTTAACAGTACCACATCGACAATCCTATCCGCAATCCGATTCGACACGAGAAAATAGTCGATACGCCACCCGGCGTTGTTCGCCCTCGCATTGGCACGGTACGACCACCAGGTATAGGCGCCCGTCAGATCGGGGTAGAGATGCCGAAAGCTGTCCGTAAATCCCGCGCCCAGCAGTTCGCCGAACTTTCCGCGCTCCTCGTCGGAAAATCCCGGATTCCCTCTGTTGCTCTTTGGATTCTTCAGGTCTATCTCCTCATGCGCCACGTTGAGATCGCCGCAGAGGACGACGGGTTTCTTTGCGTCGAGGGCTTTCAGATAGGCGCGGCGGGCATCCTCCCACGCCATGCGGTATTCGATGCGTTTCAGCCCATCCTGCGCGTTGGGCGTGTATTCGTTCACGAGATAGAAACTGTCATACTCCACCGTGATGGAGCGCCCTTCCGTATCATGTCCCTCCGCGTCGATGTCATAGCTCACGGAAAGCGGCTTCGCTCGGGAAAAGACCGCCGTACCGGAATAGCCCTTCCTGTCCGCGCTGTTCCAGTATTCGCGGTAGCCGGCGAGGTCCACCTCCGCCTGTCCCTGTTGCATCTTCGTCTCCTGCAGGCAGTAGGCATCCGCCTGCTGCGAAGCGCAGAAATCGAGAAATCCCTTCTTTAGGACGGCTCGCAGGCCGTTGACGTTCCATGTGATCAGCTTCATAGGCTCTTGATCTCCTTTTTATAGATATACCGCAGAAAGCAAACGGTCAATATCAGCGAGAGAAATTCGGCAAGCGGGAAGGATGCCCACGAGAATGCAATTCCCATATAGCGCAACAGGAGGTAGGTCAGCGGCACTACGAGAATGAGTTGACGAAGCAGGGAGACGAGCATACTGAGCAGACCGTGCGCCAACGCCTGAAACATGCCCGACGTCACGATGCTAAAGGCCGCGGAGACGAAACAAAGACTGATGATCCGCAGAGCCGGCAAGCCGATTTCCATCATCTCCGGCGTCGCGCTGAACAGCATCATGAGTTGCCTCGGGAATATCCAGAAGATCGCTGTTCCAATAGCCATTATCGTTACCGCGATGGTTACGGCCGTCTTGTAGGCGGAGATGAGGCGCTGTCTGTTTTTCGCGCCGTAGTTATAGCCCATGACCGGCAGAGAACCCTGATTGAGCCCGAACACCGGCATAAATATGAACGAATTGAGACGAAAATAGACCCCAAGCACGGCCACAGCCGCCGCGCTGTAGCCGATGAGTATCGCGTTAAGACCGGCAATCATGATCGAACCGATAGACAGCATAACGATGGACGGAACGCCCACCGCGTAGATATCCCTGAGCGTGTCGCCATGTACGCGAAAACCCCGAAAGCGTATATGTACGTGATGCTTGAAGCGAAAGACCAGAATAAGCGCGATCACCATCGCCACGAATTGGCAACTGATACAAGCAAGGCCGGCGCCCATCACGCCCAGTTTCGGAAAACCGAACAGACCCAGAATGAGGATGGGCGAAAGGACGATATTCAGCACAGCCCCCGTCAGATTAAAAATCATGGGAAACAGCATATTGCCCGTCGCCTGAAGAATGCGCTCGCAACAGACGGACACAAATTGAAACAGCGAACCGATCACGACGATGCGACAATAGACAGTCGCGTTTTCGAGGATAAACGGATCGTTCGTAAACAGACCGATAAATCCCTTCGCGAAAAAGATGCCGAACGCCGCGAAGATCGCCCAGTTGATCAGAGCGATGACAAAACCGTGGGACGCCGCGCTGTCGGCCTCCTTCTGCCGCTTTTCGCCGAGCCTTCTCGAAATCAGCGAATTGAGTCCCACCCCCGTACCGACCGCGAAAGAAACCTGCATCATCTGGACGGGAAACACCAGCGTGATCGCGGCCATCGCCGCCTCGGAAATGCTCGCCACGAATATGCTCTCGACGATGTTGTAGAGCGCCGCGACGATCATCGAAATCATCGCGGGAAAGGACATGCTGATAATCAGCCTGCGAATGGGCATGACGCCCATCTTATTCTCTGTGCCTATACTCGGATTGTTAGTACTGTCTGCCATTTGATCTCCTTGTCTCAATGAACGGTAAATTGATTCCTTGCGGTCATGCCCTGCCCCGATCTCGCCCGCCGCCGCCAAAACAGATCCGATGCCAAACGCGCAACGGATTTTATACCGGCGAAGCGATATTCACATCGTCGCAAAATAGTATACTTGCGCCATTACGATTCAACGGTGGGCAACATATGCCATATAAAATGAAATAAATAAAATATCGAGCAAGCCGATAAGCCGGATTCTGTCGAGAACGATCATCTATCTGGGAACGACGTTGCCGCCGCCCTCCGGGATAATAATATCCGCTTGCGGCCTACCATTAGAGCGGTGACGGGCCGCCACCATCCGCATATGCGGACTTATGCTCTGCTTGGCCTTGCACCGGGTGGGGTTTACACGGCAGACATGTCTCCATGTCTCCGGTGAGCTCTTACCTCACCATTTCACCCTTACCACTGCGAGCTTGTCTTTTTTGGCCATATTGGGCTTGCTGCTCACTCAGCCTTGCT
>JAISQM010000087.1 GCA_031274195.1 Eubacteriales Family XIII. Incertae Sedis bacterium | reverse complement strand
CATTCGGAGATCTGCGGGTTAACGGATATTTGCTCCTTACCGCAGCTTTTCGCAGCTTGTCACGTCCTTCATCGGCTTCCGGTGCCAAGGCATTCGCCTTATGCTCTTTATACTTGACCATGGTTGCGTATTGCAACCTATTTACTTGCGCGAGCGTTCGCGCAAGATTTTTTACCATTGTTATCTCGGTAAATCTTTTTTGGTTTCTCGGTTGAAATCATAGTATATTACCCTTTTCATACTTCCACTTACTTTGCGGCTTTCGCCGCAGGGAAAACTATTTTGGTTATACTCGATTTCGTTTTCGTTGTTTCATTATTCGGTTTTCAAGGTGCATTCGCCGCCCCGCAAACGCTTCCATTGCTTTTGGGTCAGCCTTGATATTATATAGCGAAAGCGGATGTCGTGTCAAGCGATTTCGAATGAATTTTTCAAAATCAAAATTGTGCTATAAAATGAAAATCCTGTAACGGCAAGATTGCTCAGTGGGCGAGAAGGTCGGCAAATCCTTTCTGCTTACGCAGCGCTCGGTAGATCACATACGCGATCTCGAAATCCACCATACTGTGGACGATAGAGCCCAGCCCGATCAGCAGTATGACCATCCGGACGGATGTGTAGGCAGCCATGTCCCCGTTGAAATAGAAGCCGAACACGACAGCCACCTCGCATACCGCGTGAATCACAGCGATGCAGAACGAGAACACGTGCGTCTTGCGCAGCGAGGTCAGTGTATTGGAATGAGCGCGGAGATAAAACGAACCGACGATCGCAAATATGATATGAGACGCCGCTCGCAGCGCGATCACGAGCGGAAAGTTCAAAAAGAATCCGATAAATGTTCCGATCGTCACGACAATCGCGACGGCGGGGTCGATCATCATCGCGAGGAATATCGCCACATGACTCGCGAGCGTAAAGGACGCGGGCTCCAACACGACCTTCAAGGGGGAAACCATCGGAATCAATATCCCGATAGCGATCAATAGCGCGGCGGCGGTCAACCTCTGGGGCGTCCATTTCTTTGTCATGGTGTTTTACTCCTTCATACGAACGACGACGGTGCAACTTGTGTTTTACATATGTCAAGACACATGTAAATTTTACGATACCGTCCTTCGTTTGTCAAGGGAGATTTTGAGGGTCTGATCTCGCTTTTTCTTCGATTTTTTCTGCTGCCAAATGAAGTTTCGAACACGTGTGGAGAGATACGAACTTGTTGACATTTCAACGCGAATCGTATACCATAGCGTATATACATTAGTGCGTGATATCACCATGAATGCCGCACGAGTTTGGAGGTTTACCTTGTCTGAGAAAGGAAGGACAGTATGAGTATCGGAAAAAGCAACATCCCTCATCGCATCTATCTGTCGGAGGAACAGATCCCGAAACAATGGTACAATATCCGATCTGATATGAAGGAAAAGCCGGATCCAATGATTAATCCGGGCACGGGGCAGCCCGCCACGGCGGAAGACCTCTATCCCGTCTTTTGCAAGAAGCTCGCGCAGCAGGAGATGGACGATGAGACGCGCTTCTTCGACATTCCTGACGAGGTGATGGACATGTATCGCATTTACAGGCCCTCGCCCCTCTGCCGCGCCTACAATCTGGAGAAGCAGCTCGGCACGCCGGCGAAAATCTACTATAAATTTGAGGGGAACAACACATCGGGCAGCCACAAGCTCAATTCGGCCATCGCGCAGGCGTATTACGCAAAGGACGAGGGGCTCAAAGGTGTGACCACGGAGACCGGCGCCGGCCAATGGGGTACGGCGATGGCGGAGGCCACCTCCTATTTCGGGCTGGACCTCATCGTATACATGGTCAAGGTGTCTTTCAATCAGAAGCCGTTCCGCAAGGCGATCATGGAGACTTTTGACGCGAAGGTCTACGCGAGTCCCACGGACACGACAAACTCCGGCCGCGCTATCTTGGCGGAGGATCCGGACAACAACGGCAGTCTCGGCATCGCCATATCGGAGGCGGTCGAGGTGGCTGTGACCACCGAGGGGTATCGGTACGTCCTCGGCTCGGTGCTCAATCAGGTGTTGCTCCACCAATCCATCATCGGATTGGAATCCGCGGCGGCGCTTGCGCTCATAGACGAATATCCCGACATCGTCATCGGCTGCGCCGGCGGCGGCTCCAACTTGGGCGGTCTCGTCGCGCCCTTTGTCCGGGACAAGCTGACGGGCAAGGCCAACCCGCGCATCCTCGCCGTAGAACCGGCCTCCTGTCCCTCTTTCACGCGAGGAAAGTACGCCTACGACTTCTGCGACACCGCAAAGACGACACCGCTGGCGAAGATGTACACGCTGGGCAGCGGATTCAGACCTTCCGCAAACCACGCGGGCGGACTGCGCTATCACGGCATGTCGCCCATCCTCTCTAAGCTCTATCACGATGGCTATATGGATGCGAAATCCGTGGAGCAGACGAGTGTCTTTGAGGCCGCAAAGCTGTTCGCGAAACACGAAACAATACTGCCCGCGCCGGAATCGGCTCACGCGATTCGCGCCGCCATAGACGAGGCATTAGCCTGCAAGGCGAGCGGCGAGGCCAAGACCATCCTGTTCGGTCTGACCGGCACCGGTTACTTCGATATGACCGCCTACAGTTCCTATATCGACGGAACCATGACGGATCATGTGCCTACGGACGAGGAACTGAAGCCGGGATTTGACAGTCTGCCGCAGTTATAATGGTGAGGTAAGTCGCGCACGAGTGTAATGATGTTCTGAAAGCTCGTCATTCACCCTTGCGCGAATGACAGCGCGGCGCGCAGTAGGATGACGATGATCGCCGCCGGGGCGATGAAGCGGATCGCGAAGGGATAGATTGTGGCGAGGAAATGGCTCTCGCGTTTTGAGCCCGTGAGGAATTCGCGCTTTGAAGCCGCTACGCCGAAGCTGAACAGGATAAACAGGATGCCGAGCAGTCCCGCCACCGGCAGGAATATGTCGTTGGCGAGTCTGTCCATCAGCGTGAAATAGTCCATGCCCAAGATCGTGAATCCTGCGAGCGGGCCGAACGAGAGAACGGACGGCACGCCAAACACGATCACCACAGCGCTAACGACGGCAAGCCCTTTCTTTACGGAAAAATGAAATCTGTCCTCAAGGAGCGCCAACGGCACCTGCAATATGCTGATGAGGGACGTGAGCGCGGCGATGAAGACCAACAGAAAGAATAAGATCGAGAAGATCTGTCCAAACGGCATCGAAGCGAAGGCGGCCGGCAACGTGACAAAGGCAAGGCCGGCACCCTCTCCCGGGTCGAGACCCATCGCGAATACGGCCGGGAAGATGGCGAGCCCCGCGAGAATCGCGATGGCGGTGTCCATCGTAACGATGGATACCGTAGCGCTTGGGAGGTCGGTGTCTTTCTTCATGTAGCTGGAATAGGTAATCATGACCCCCATTCCGAGACTCAGCGAGTAGAACGAGTGCCCCAACGCGTCCAAAAATCCGCCCACGGTCAATTTCGTGAAGTCGGGCGCAAAGAGGAAGCGAACGCCCTCCATCGCGCCGGGCAGCGTCAGAGAGCGGACGACGAGCACCACCATAATCACGCCGAGCATGGGCATGAGAAGCTTGCTGCAACGCTCTATGCCCGCAGTTACGCCCCGCAGCAATACGACGACCGTAACGGCCAACGCGGCAGCGGCGAAAACGATCGCTTTCCAACCCGCCGAAAACTCTGTAAACGCGGCGCCCGTATCACCGACGAGCGCGTTCCAATCAAACATGCTTTCAAATACGTAGCCCAATGACCATCCGGCCACCGTGGGATAGTAGCATCCGATAGTGGTGGCGGCGAGCACGCCCATGACACCGACGATCCACCAAAACGAGCGCGGCGCCAGCTTCTGAAACGCGCTGACAGAACTCAGTCCGCTGCTTCGCCCGATGGTAAGCTCCGCAATGAGCACGGGCAGGCCGACCAATACGACGCAAAGAAGATAGACGACCAAAAAAGCGCCGCCTCCGTTGATTCCGACTATGTAGCTAAACCGCCATATATTTCCTAAGCCAACCGCACTCCCGACCGCAGCCATAATCAGGCCGAATTGGGACGCGAAATTTTCTCGTTTTTGCATGTCCTTATCCACTCCAACTTGTTTTTTTCATTATACACGATCCGCCCCGAAATGGCAAAAATGTCGTTACGCTAAATCTCTATCGCTTCGCAGCCGAGCAGAGCCGCAACCTTTCGGAAAAGTTTCGCGTTGCGACCTACGCTCATCGCGCAATGGTGTGTCGGCGCCCCCGCAAACCACTTCGTGAAATAGCTGTCGATATCCGTGCCGAATCTCACATGGGTCTGCGTGTTGCCCACCTGCATGATTTCATCATCGGTGGATTCGCCCTCGCTGACGACAAATCTCAGATTGCCGTTGCGGAGTTGCGTGATGCCCAACATGGTGACGGGTCCCGTACGCACCTTTGCCTCCACCGATACGCCGGCGCCCCGTTTTCCGTGATACAGGCCCATTCCGCGCAGGATGGGTTTTTCGGCGGCGATTTCTATGTGGAAGGGTCCGTCGTGGCCGAGCAGAATCGTACCCTTCGAATAATCCGCCGTCACGATCTCGCAAAAGCTGCCGCCTGTGCTTAGAATGTCGCAGATTTTCATTGCGAGCGCAGTCTTGATATCGGCTTCGCCCGCGCAGGGTATGCCCTTTGCCGTCAGCAGGGAATGTCCGACGATGAATCCGGACTGAATATCCTCATATACGTTGCCTTCCGTGCTGTGATAATAGTAGGCGAGCGCGTCTATACGGAATTTGTTTACCAATTTTTCTTGTGCCGCCGCAACCTTCGCGGAGTGAAGGAGTTGATCCCGTGTCGGCTTTTTTGCGAGCGGATCGGATTTTGAATCGCCGCTGATGAGGAACATGTCGTCGATTTCTTTCAATTTCCCCGCGATCTCGTCCTCTGTAATTCCAAAGAAAAGCGCGGCCAGATCGTCCATCTCGATGATCTCCACATGAATCCCCGCCTGCGCCTGCAACATCGTAAAATCGCTGTACATATCCAACATGCCGCTGTAATTTCCGCCCAGAAATCCAAAGCGGGCGCCCCTCAGCGACCGAAGCGCGGCGGCGGCTCTGCACCAGTCCTCGATCTCCGCCCACGCGGCGACGGCCTCGGGACGCTCTGCGGTGTTTTCATCCGCCGTGGAGATTTCCGGCGTTTCCCGCAGACCCAAAAGTCCGCTGATCGATGTGAACTCGATGCCGGCGCGCTCGAAAGCGTTGGAGATCTCCGGGACGGGGCAGGCGCCGCAGTAGGCCAACCATTCGCCGGTCGTCGTCCGGTTGTAGTTTACATGCGCACCGGGTTGGAGATTCAGGACGATGGTCTTCGCGCCGCAGATCTGATGCACCGGCAGCACCGCGTCCGACGTCACATAGGTCGCGCTATGACAGAAGATGATGTCCACATCGGAGGCTTTGAAGTACTCTCCCGCCTTGCGCCCTTCCTCCGCGCAATCGACCAAACCGTAGTTGTACACCTCACCGTAGGCGGACAGTCTATCCGCGATAAACGCTCCATATCCGGAGAGTCTGTCTCGCAATCCCGGGAACTGCGCCCAGTACGCCTTTAGCCCGACAGAATACAGCCCGACTTTTCCATGCCATTTTCCGCTCATTGTCTTATTCCTTTCTTCCCTTTCATAAGTATTTTCGACGGCTGCAATATAGAAATTGCAGCCGTCGTTTGAATCGAACTTATGAAATTAGAGCTGTAGCTTAATAAACACTTTTCCACTCGGCGATATTCGAAGTGTCGAATTTGAAAGGTGCACCCAAGATGACCTCGGTGCCGCCGTCCGCAGCGGAAACGACTTCATAGTCGCCGAGTCTTCCGGCGGAAAATTGGTCGCCGGCCGCGCCGGTGATGGTCCCCGAAGCGAGCGCGATAGCCGTCTGACCCGCCAGATAGCCGACATCGATCGGATTCCACAGGAACATGTACTTGCAGACGCCGTTATCGATGTATTCCGCCATCTCCGAGGGGAGTCCAAGGCCTGTCAGTTCCACCTTGCCCGCGAGATTCTTGTCGGTAAAGACTTTACCGGCGGCGGCGATTCCCACCGTCGTCGGCGCGACAATGACCTTCAGGTCGGGATATGACTGCAGCAGAGCTTCGGTCTCGGATACGGATTTGTCGCGAAGGTCGTCGCCATACGCGGTTTTAACCAATTCGAGATTTGCGTATTTTGAATCGCTTTCGAGCAGTTCCTTGATGGCATCGATCCACGCGTTCTGATTTGTCGCCTGGCTCGTCGCGGAAAGAATCGCGAATTGGCCTTCTCCGCCGGTCAGATCGAGAACGGCATCGGTCAGCGCTACGCCGATTTCAGTCGTACCGGCCTGATTGACAAATACCTGCCGTGAATCAGGATTCACACCGGAGTCCGCGGAAGACACGGAGATACCCGCGTCCATAGCCTTCTCCAATACAGGTTGGAGCGCATCCACATCGTTTCCGACTATGGTAAGGGAATCCACACCCTGCGCGATCAATTCTTCGATAATCTGGATCTGACCTTCCGCGGTGGGTTGCTCGGGCGCTCTGACGATGCTCGTTGCGCCGGCTTCCGCGATCGCGTCTTCAAATCCCTGATTTTCCTTGTCCGCATAGGGATTCCCCGTATTCTTTGCGACGATGGCAAAGGTCTTGCCTGATACGTCGCCGTCCGCCGCTACCTGATCGGTATCCGCGCCCGCGTCGCTGTCGGCGTCCTTATCTTCACCGCCTCCGCAGGCCGCAAGCGTAAACGCAAGCAGCATGACCACCAATAACGAACATAACCATTTCTTCTTCATAATCTTCCTCCTTAAAAAACTTCACAAACTTTCGTGCTAATATACTATCTGACCTTCAGCTTCTTCTCCCTATTGAGAAAGAAGTTGGAGATCAGGACAGATCCCACAAGCAGCAATCCGATGATGATCGACATGACCGGAGCCGTGACATTGAACAGACCCAAGCCATATCGTAAATAACCGATGATAAAAACGGACAGGATGACTCCGGAGATATTCCCCTTGCCTCCGATGGCGGGTACGCCGGCCAAAACAACCATCGCGATCGCTTCCAGTTCATATCCCGACGCCACATTGGGACGGGTAGAGGTCATCCGCGAGGTCAGGAACAGAGCGCAGACGCCGGCCATCACGCCGTTCAGCGTAAAGGCGATGAGCAGATTGCGATCCACCTTGACCCTCGAAAAGAGACTGGCGATCCGGTTGTTGCCGCCGGCATACAGCTCCCGGCCAAAGCGCGTCTTGTGAAGAACGATGCCAAAGACGACCGCGAAGACCAGAAACGCGATGAGCGAGTACGGCACCGGACCGACCGTGCCCCAGCTGATATTTTGGAACCAGTCCGGAAATCCGCCGGCGGCTCGATCCTCCAAGAGGATGTTTGCGATACCCCGATAGATAATCATGGTCGCCAACGTAATAATCATCGTCGGCAGTTCCTTGAATTTGGTCGCGATGACGCCGTTGATGAATCCGCACAGCGTACCGACCAAGAGGCACAGCACGAGGGAAGCGCCCATGGGCAGTCCCGCGTTGTAGGCTACGGCCATCAGCACCGAGGAAAGCGCCACGGTGGAGCCGACGGAGATATCGATCTCGCCCAAGATGATGACAAAGGTCATCGAAAGCACGAGGAATGACTTATCCATGAAGTTGTTCGTCGAGCCGAAAAACTGCGGACCGAGAAAGCTCCCGCCCGACGCGGAGATATTGACCCCCAAAATGGCGAGCAGAATAACGACCAAGAGCCATTCCCATTTCAAAAAGAATTTGCGGGCGTTAAATTTCTGATCTAACGCGAGTCGATCCAATTCGACATTTGTACGTTGATTGGCCATCGTTATATCTCCCTTCTCTTTAATATCTGCGCCGTGGAACGACGTTTTATGAGGACGTTAACGATGATCGCTATGAGAATGATCATTCCGCGAATGAAGCTCTGCCAGAACGGCGACACATGCACCAAGGGCAGCGCGTTTTCCATTATTCCCAAGAGCAATACGCCCAAGATCAGTCCCTGCATCTTGCCCGAGCCGCCGGCGATACTGACACCGCCGAGCACGCAGGCCGCGATCACGTTCATCTCATATCCCGTAGCGGTATCCGGCTGCGCCGACGCGAATTTCGATACCCACAGCATTCCGGCCAAGCCGGCAAGCAGTCCCAATATGGTGTAGGCCAAGATCAGAATGCGATCCTTGCGTATGCCCGTAATGTGCACGACCTCCGCATTTGAGCCGATCGCGTAGATGGAGCGGCCGCTCTTTGTGTAAGTCAGAAAATAGTAGAAGACGGCCATCACGACGACGCAGATGATGACTAAATTGCTCATCGGTCCGATGCCGCCTGTAGCCAGCGCCTTATAGCCCGTGGGCATCTCATGAGCGGAAACCCACGCGCTGTCGCTGATGATAAAAGTCAGTCCCCTGTAAGCGTTCATCATGCCGAGCGTCGCGATAATGGGAATGATCCTTCCCTTTGCCACCAAAAGCCCGTTGATCATACCGCATACCGCTCCGACGAGCATCGCGACCAAGAGCGCTACGACGACCGGAATGCCCGGATGATCGCGCACGAGCATGGCGGAGATCATGCCGGTCAGCGCGACGACGGCGCCGACGGAGAGATCGATGCCGCCGGTCAGAATGACGACCATCATGCCGACGGACAATATACCGAGTATCGCCGTGTTTCGGAACATATCCAAGAGATTTTCCGCACTGACGAACCTGTGATTTAGGACCGCGAATATGATGCAGAGCACGACAAGAATCAAAAGCATTCCAAACTCTCGGTAGGATCTTTTTTTCTTCTTTTTTACGCCTGTATTTGCTGTAAATAACATTAACATTAGTGCTTCCTCCTATGATACATTGGCTGTATTCAAAATCGCCGCTTCGAGAATGGCTTCCTGTGTGGCGGTATCCTTATCAAATTCCGCGGTTACTCTACCGGATTTCATGACGACGATACGATCGGACATGCCCAGTACCTCCGGCATTTCCGAAGAAATGAGCAGGATGCCGTATCCCTGTTCGGATAAATCCCCCATGATCTCATAGATGGCCGCTTTCGCGCCGACATCGACGCCCTTGGTCGGTTCATCCAAAATAATCACTTTCAGATCGGTGGTAAGCACCTTGGCGATGACGACCTTTTGCTGGTTGCCGCCGGACAGTGACGAGGCCTTGTCGAAGATCGAAGACGCCTTGATCGCCAGCCGCTCCGCGAGCGTCTGCGCGTCTTCATTCTCCTTCTTTACATCATAGAAGAAATGTTCGGTGAATTTCGTCAAGTTGCCCAAGCCTATATTTTT
The DNA here is from genome assembly GCA_031274195.1 of Eubacteriales Family XIII. Incertae Sedis bacterium. GTDB lineage: Bacteria > Bacillota > Clostridia > Peptostreptococcales > Anaerovoracaceae > JAISGB01. The sequence goes on along the minus strand of JAISQM010000087.1, from coordinate 13,688 downwards.
GGAAATCTCCCAGTCTAAGATCAGCGCCTGCTTCTGGCGGTCTTCCGGGAGCAAGCCGATGCCCGCGTTTCCGGCTTCCGTCGGATTGTGCACCTTCACGGACTTGCCGTCGACGATGATCTGCCCGGAATCGGCGGGTGAAATGCCGAAGATGGCCTCCGCCACCTCGCTGCGCCCCGCGCCGACCAGACCCGTCAGCGACACGATCTCCCCCTTGCGAACGGAGAAGGACACATCCTGAAACACGCCTATTTTGCAGAGATTTTTCACCTCAAGCGCCGGTTCGCCTATGGAAACACTGCGCTTCGGAAAGAGGTTCGTGATCTCCCGACCGACCATCGCGATGATCATATCCTTGTTGGATATCTCATTGATATCCCATGTCCCTATGTATTGCGCGTCCCGCAGCACCGTCACGCGGTCGCCCAAACGATACATATCCTCAAAACGATGCGAGATGAAGATGATCGAAACGCCGTCGTCCCTAAGCCGCTCCGTGTAACCGTATAAATCCTCGCTCTCCTGTTTTGTCAGAGCCGCAGTCGGCTCGTCCATGATGATGATACGAGCGTCGGAGGACAGCGCCTTCGCGATCTCCACGATCTGCTGCTGTGCCACCGAAAGCTCTCCCATCGTCGTATTCGTGTCGAGGCTCACGCCGAGCCGGTCGAGCAATTCCGCGGCGCTCTTGTGCATCGCCCGCCAATTCAGCGCACGGGTCTTTGGCCGGACGATCTCATGGCCGAGGAAGATATTTTCCGTGATGCTGAGATCGGGATAGGCCGTGGAATGCTGATAGATACAAGCAATCCCCGCCGAGTAAGAATCCCGCGTGGAATCAAAGCTCACTTCCTCGCCGTCCAAGAACATCTTGCCTTCTTCCGGTTTGTGCACGCCGGTAATCACCTTGATAAAGGTAGATTTACCCGCGCCGTTCTCGCCCATCAGCGCATGAATCTCTCCGCGGCGAAGGTCGAAGCTTACATTATCAAGCGCCTTCACCCCCGGAAAAACCTTCGTGATGTTTTCAAGTCTCAAAATCGTATCCATTTCGTTTCCTGTTCTCCTCTTTGTCCTCCGCCTCCCTTGCTTTCCGATCATACTCGTATGCGCGTCTAACTATGGAAGATAAAACACCTCCTTCATATATGAAATGGCATTGTCCTTGCCGAGATCAAAACTGCCCTCCACCATCTTCGAGGTAATCGCGTTCCACCTCTTGCAATCCTCATTTTCCGCCAAATAGCGATTGGCGGCGTCCGGATCTTCGCATTCATACACATAAAAAAACTGTGTTCCGTTCTGAAAAATAGAATAGTTGACGATGCCGGCGTCGCTGTGCGCTTTCATGATTTCGGGCCACGGCGCTTCGTGCATCGCGACATATTCATCGATACATTCGGGCTTTACGTTCCAGGTCCATGCGTACTTCCCCATAACAATACTCCTGTTGTTACTATTTAAGATGCCATTATCGTTTCAAAAGTACTTCTTTCTCGTACTGTTTCACCGCGGTGAGCCAGTCCTCGCCTTCGGGCACGCCGCTCTGCGCGCAATACTGCCGCCACACGTCGCCGAAAGGGTAGGTCTTCAGCTCCTCCTGCGTGACGAGCAACTCCGTAAACTGTTCGGTATCCTGCAAGACGTCCAGTCTTTTATTGGGCGTAAGCAGGGCGAACAAAAACGCCTTTTGCAGATTTCGCATACCCACGACCCACGCGGCAATGCGATTGATGCTGCCGTCAAAATAATCGAGGCCGATGAATGTTCTGTCTATGGCATCGTGTACGACAAGCTCCTTCGCGATCTCCCGCGTCTCGTCGTCAAACCGCACCACATGATCGCTGTCCCAACGCACAGGCCGCGTCACATGCAAGGCCAATTTCTCGTTGAACAACAACATCGAGGATATCTTGTCGGAGACCAGCTCCGTCGGATGATAATGTCCGTTGTCGATGAGCGGCAGAATGCCCGCGCCTTTGGCGTACAGCATACCGAATTCCGCGGAGCCAACGGTGTAGGATTCCAGACCTATGCCAAACACTTTTGATTCCAAGGAAACATAAACCTTGGACTTATCATAATCCATCGCGAGCGCCTCATCCAAAGACGCTTTGAAACGCGCGCGCGGCGCGTACCGGTCGGCCGGCACATCCTTGAGCCCGTCGGGAATCCAGATATTGACCAAGCTCGGCTGCCCCAACTCCGTCGCGAAATACTCCGCGATACGGATGCACGCCTTCGTATGGTCGATCCAGAAACGCCGAATCTCCTCGTCGGGATTGGCCAGCGTGAGTCCGGCGCTCTTTTCATGCGAGAAATAGGTCGGATTGAAATCCAAGCCCAGACCTCGCGCCTTTGCGAATTCAACCCATCTGCGGAAGTGCTTCGGTTCCAACCTGTCGCGATCCGCAAATTCCCCATCCTCGAAGACGGCGTAGCTCGCGTGGAGATTGAGCTTATGGCGTCCCGGAATGTATTTGAACGCTTCATCGATGTCGCCCATGAGCTCGTCGGGCGTTCTCGCGCGGCCGGGGTAGTCGCCTGTCGATTGTATGCCGCCCGTCAACGGGCCGTCGTGGTCAAACCCGCGTACGTCGTCCCCCTGCCAACAGTGCATAGAAATAGCGATATCGTTGAGCTTCCCAATCGCCGCACCTGTATCTACGCCGATCTTTTTGTACATTTCCCTTGCTGATTCGTATCTTTCTTTCGTTGACATACCTTTCTCCATCACTTGATCTTCTATGCGTTAACGTATGTTGCCGGTGGAGCATCCTCTGCGGAAAATCGCTTGATCGCAAAGGATTTTGAGACATATGAGCGAGCTTCGGTTAGGCTCGCGAAAATGCCCTCGCCGATCATCTGCGCCAACAGATTTCCGATGGCCGTCGCTTCCACGGGCCCGGCAAAGATCTCCGCTCCGGTGGATTTGGCCGTGAGTTCATTGAGGTAGTCGGCACCCGCGCCGCCGCCGATGATGTTGATGCGCGCATAGCGTTTGCCCGTAATCCGCTCGATCTCGTTCTTCGTATCGCGGTAACAATGCGCCAAGCTGTTGTATATGACCGCGGCTAATTCGCCCGGAGTATTCGGCACCTGCATCGAGCGTTCCGCGCAGAAGCTCCGGAGTGCCTCTATCATGCTGTCCGGCGCGAAAAACCGTTCATCGTTGCAATCGACGATGGACGGAATGTCGGATTCCGCAGCCAACTCACAGAGTCGCGGATACGTATAGCGGCCGCCGAGTTCCCCGCGCACGGACTGAATCATCCACAGTCCCATGATATTCTTCAGATAACGGAAAGAGTCTGCATATCCGCCTTCGTTCGTGAAATTCAAACGCATACTTTCCGCGGAAGTCACAGGCGCAGGCAGCTCGCAGCCCATGAGCGACCATGTGCCGGAGCTGATGTAGATGGAATCGCCCTGCGGATTTGGCACCGCCATGACGGCGGATGCCGTATCGTGGGTCGCGGGAAAGACCACCCGGCAGTCAAATCCCACAGCCTCCGCGATCTCGCGCCTAAGCGTCCCCGCACGATGCCCCGGCATCACGATGTCCCGGAAGATGTCCGGCCGCAAGCCCAACGCCCGCAATATCTCATCGTCCCAAGTCTTCGTATGTACATTGACCAATTGTGTGGTGGTGGCGTTCGTGTATTCGGTGAATTTTTCGCCGGTCAGCAGAAAATGAAAATAATCGGGGACTAAGAGCAGAGCGTCCGCGCGATCGAGAAGCTCGGCGTACTGCAACTTCTGCGCATACAGTTGATTGATGGTGTTTAGGTTCTGTTTTTGGATGCCGGTCTTTTCGTAAAGGGTTTGGAATGGGATCACTTTCTCCAAGGCGGCGTCAATCTGTTCGGTGCGCGCGTCCCGGTAGGCGTAGGTATCGCCAAGAATCCGATCTTCTTTGTCCAACAGAACATAATCGACCGCCCACGTATCCACGCCCATGCTCACGGGGATTTTGCCCATGAATTTGCATTTGCGCATCCCGTTTTTGATCTCGGTAAAGAGATGCTCCATATCCCATACCATGTGACCGTGTCTCGCCGTGATCTGATTCGGAAACCGATAAATCTCTTCGAGCTGAATCCGCCCATCCTTGAATTCACCAAGGATATGCCGCCCATTTGACGCTCCGATATCAACTGCCAGAAAACATATGCCCATAGTATTTTTCCGCCACCTCTACAAACTGTCTTCGTTCTCTTTGCTTCGCAAATAACCCTTCGGAACTGTTCTTTAGTTGCTTCGGTATGCAATCCTATTGTCGCAATAATTTTTAGTATCACAATCTTATACCATATGTATCCTGCCTGATAAGGTTCTGATTTGCGAAAATTACCGTCCTTATTTGCAAAACCGTGATAACATGTTATACTATTGTTTACTTAAATGTGAGAGGAGCAATAATCATGGATCAGGCGCTTTTGCAGTATCTGCGGAGGATATCCGAGGAGGAAAAGCTCATTCTGGAGGGGAATATGGATGTGGAGAAAAGCATCTATTCCAACACGAAAGAGTTCATCGTCGACAGCAAGAAGATGTTGCGCGCGCGGCAGCTCATCGATGTTCGGCCGCATACGCGCTTCGTTCATTTCCCGCGTCACAGTCACAATTACATCGAGATCGTCTATATGTGCAACGGCTCCACCACGCATATTGTGAACGGGGTCGCGGAGATCACGTTGAAACAGGGCGAGCTGCTTTTCCTCAATCAAAACGCGTCCCATGAGATCAAACCGTGCAAGGAGGAGGATATCTGCGTGAATTTCATCGTGCTGCCCGAGTTCTTCGATCAGGCGTTCACGATGATAGAGGGCGTCGGCATGATCTACAGCTTTGTGTTCGCCAACAAAAACAATCCCGAGGGGGAGATCAGCTATCTTCATTTCAATACGAGCGACATACTGCCGGTGCAGAATCTGACCGAAAACATGATCTGGTCTATCGTAAACAAGCATACCTACACGCATAGCATCAATCAGGTCACGATGGGACTGCTCATCCTGCACATGCTGAACAACACCGATAAAATCAGCCAAAATGATCCGAATCAATATAAGAATAACATCATCCTGAATGTCCTGAAATACATCGAGGAAAGCTATAAGACGGCGCGTCTGGAGGAATTTGCAAGCGACATCGGCATGCCCCTGTACTATCTGAGCAAGCTCATCAAAAAGCATACGGGCAGCAATTTCAAGCAACTGTTGCAGCAAAAACGCTTGGAGAAATCGATACAGCTTCTCTCACAATCGCAGATGCCGGTGGAGAACATCGTCACTTCTGTCGGCTATGAGAACAGCAGCTATTTTCACAAGTTGTTCAAGGAAAAATACAAAACGACGCCGCACTATTACCGAAAACAGGCGGCTCCGCCGCCGCATCTGTCGTCATTCGCCACAGCCACAACGGGCGGTGAAAACAGTTCGGAGATCGCTTCCAACTTGCCAAGCCGTTGGGAATGATATAAAGTGAACTATAGATCGTGTTACTACATGAATTGAAAGGGAGAAGGCCGATGAATCTGAAAAAACTGATTGCGATGTCAAGAAAATATGGTGCCGACAGTGACTATGTATTAGCCGGCGGCGGCAATACATCCTATAAGGAAGATGACCGAATGGCGGTCAAGGCTTCGGGCGCGAAGCTCGCCGACATCGACGAGGCGGGTTTTGTGGAAATGAACGCGGCCGCGCTCCGCGCCATGGTAAACAAGCAATATCCCGCGGAGGATCAGGCAAGAGAAGCGGCCGCGTTGGAGGATATGGGCAAGGCCAAGCTGCCGGGGCAGGAAGCGAAGCGACCCAGCGTGGAGTGTATTTTGCACGCGCTCTTTCCATTCCCCTATGTGCTGCATGTCCATCCGGCGCTTATAAACGGCGTCACCTGCGGGCGAGCGGGCGAGGCTTTTTTCTCATCTCACCTCGCCGCGGACGACGACCTGTCCGCGATATGGATTCCGCTGACCAAGCCGGGATTCGTGCTGAGCAAAGTATGCCACGAGGCGTTTCAGGCTTACGATCAGGCGCACGGCAAACCTCCGCAGACCATGTTTCTGCAAAACCACGGCATATTTATCGCGGGAGGCGACCCGGCCGACATCGATCGAATCATGCAGCGCGTGTTGAAAACGATTTCCGCGCAGATCAAGGAAGAGCCCGATCTGACGCCGGAGGCGGAGCCGGAGGAAAGCCGCGCATTCGGGGAAGCGCTCTGCCGCCTGTATGCGGACAAGGAAGGCAGCGCCGCCGCCCTCTTTTTCTCGAACAAACAGCTCTCGTCCTTTTCCGAGGATTCGGACAGTATGCGGCCGCTCCTACAGCCGTTCACGCCGGATCACATCGTGTACTGCAAGGCTGCGCCGCTCTATCTGCCTTCGGGCGCGGATATCCAAACGGCTTTTTCCGAATACACGCGGATCAATGGTTACGCGCCTAAGATCGCGGTGCTGCAAAACGCCGGTGCTTTCGCGCTCGGGAAAAGCAAGCAGGAGGCGGAGGTGGCGGCAGCGGTCTTTGTCGACGGAATCAAGATCGCCGTATACGCGCGTTCCTTCGGCGGCGACCTTCCTTTGGAAAAGAGCTTTACGGACTTCATCCTCAATTGGGAGGCTGAGAGCTACAGACAGAAAGCCTCGTTTCAAAAGGCTTGATCTCGGGGTACAAAAGGAGTAATGAAAGATGGATGAGAATAAACTGAAAAACCAACTGAATGCCGATCATGTAAACGAAAGATTGGATGCGGTCAGCAAATTGCGGGAGCTGATCGATGCCGGGAAGATACCGGCGCCGGAACGCACCGGCGACACGAACAATCACGTGCATACGACGTATTCGTTCTCGCCCTATTCTCCTTCCGCGGCCGTCTATCACGCCTACATGGCCGGTCTGTCCACCGTCGGCATCATCGACCACGATTCCGTTTCGGGCACGAGAGAATTTATAGAAGCCGGGAAGCGTATGGGCATCACCACCACCATCGGCTGCGAGGTGCGGGCAAGCTATGCGAATACACAGGTCGCGGGCAGGATGATCAACAATCCCGACGAAACTTCCGTCGGCTATATGACGCTCCACGGTCTGCCCCACAATCGCATAGACGATATGGACCGGTTTCTGTTCGGCATACGGGAAAAGCGCAACGAGCGCAATGCGCGGCAGGTCGCGAAGCTGAACGACATTCTCGCTCCGTTCGGGCTGCGACTCGATTTTATACAAGATGTGTTGCCCGTGTCGAAGGCCGCGGAGGGGGGCAGCGTCACAGAGCGGCATATCCTCTTTGCGCTGTCTCACAAGATCATCGAAAAGTACGGAAAAGGTGCGCCCATTTTGGATTTTCTGCAAAACGATCTGCACATGCAAATCGGAGGGCCGGCGGCGGAGCGGCTCTTGGACACGGCGTTTTACGCCTATGATTACGATCTGCTCAACATCTTGAAGGCTCAGTTGGTTCCTCGGTTTTACATCAGCGGCGGCGAGGATATTCTGCCCATCCGTGACGTGATCGACTTCGCGAGGACGCTGAATGTCATACCTGCCTACACCTATCTCGGCGACATTGCGGAATCGCCCACCGGCGACAAGAAGACCGAACATTTTGAGGACAGCTATCTCGACGAGCTTTTCGCGTTGGCGTCCGAGCTCAAATTTGAAGCGATCGCCTATATGCCCTCGCGCAACACAAGGGAACAGCTCCGGCGAGTCATGGACAAGTGCACGCAATACGGCTTCCTTGAGATATCCGGCGAGGACATCAATCAGCCGCGGCAGAGCTTCCTATGCAAGCAACTTCGCGAGCCGGAGTTTGCGCATTTGGTGACCAACACCTGGGCCTTGGTGGGACACGAACACGCCGCGGAACAGAACCCGAACGACAGCTTCTATTCCGAGCAATCGAAACAAACTTGGCCCGATCTGCGGGACAGGATCGAGCATTTTGCGGAACAGGGACGGCAGTATAGCCGTCCCTGATTCAGGCAAAGATGTATTTTGACGATTCATTATGCCCGATTATCGTCGGGCAGCTATGCGGTACTTTTTTAGCATCCGTCTTGCGGCGACGCAGATGGTGAGGCCGGCGGCGGCAAACAGCAGGGCGGTGACAAGCCAACCGATGTCGAAGTCATCACCGGTCGTGATGGAACCGCTCGTGATAGCGCCGGTCGTGATAGCGCCGGTCGTGATGGCGCCGGTCGTGATAGCGCCGTTCGTGATGGCGCCGTTCGTGATAGCGCCGCCCTCTTTCCGGAAGACCTCTACGGTCTTCGGCAAGCCGGACACGGTGCAACCATTGAAATCTTGGATGGCTACACTCACGTTGCCGGGGGCGCTCACTCCTGTCAGATGAAGCGTCCATGACGTGCCGGAGCCGGTAAGCGCGCCTTTGGTCACAGCGCCGGCCGGGTTGTCTGCGGGCGTGAGGGTGATGTCATCCGCAGTCAGCCCCGCCACGGCCGGGGTGAACGTGATCGCAATGCCCGTCGTGTTGGCAATTTCGCTCGTGCCTCCGAGCTGCGTTACGGTGTAGCTGACTTCCCGGTCCACGGTCACTTTGTAGTAGAGAGTGGTAACGCCGTCCTCCGCGACGACTTTGACGTAGATGTCATTGGCGCCCGCGATTAGAGCGATAGACTCCTCGCCGTCGCCGTCATACTCGTCGCTTGTGTGGAGTGTGACGGTCGCCGCGGGATCGGATTTCGTGAAATCGTCGGGGGTGATCTCAGGCACATTGCTCCCGACTGCGACGCCGGTGGTCTTGGGCGCGTCGTCGCTCGTGCCGTCGCCGTCCCAGGTTACAGCCTCATCGAAGACGTGAGTCAGACCCGCATCGTCGGAGGGGTTTCTCCGGAAGACCTCTACGGTCTTCGGCGAGCCGGATACGGTGCAGCCATTGAAATCTTGGATGGCTACATTCACGTTGCCGGGGGCGCTCACTCCTGCCAGATGAAGCGTCCATGACGTGCCGGAGCCGGTAAGCGCGCCTTTGGTGACAGCGCCGGCCGGGGGGCTGTCTGCGGGCGTGAGGGTGATGTCATCCGCGGTCAGTCCCGTCACGGCCGGGGTGAACGTGATCGCAATGCCCGTCGTGTGGGCAATTTCGCTCGTGCCGCCGAGCTGCGCTACGGTGTAGCTGACTTCCCGGTCCACGGTCACTTTGTAGTAGAGAGTGGTAACGCCGTCCTCCGCGACGACTTTGACGTAGATGTCATTGGCGCCCGCGGTTAGGACGATAGACGCCTCGTCGTCGTCATACTCGTCGCTTGTGTGGAGTGTGACGGTCGCCGCGGGATGGGATGTCGTGAAATCGTCGGGGGTGATCTCAGGCACGTTGCTCCCGACTGCGACGCCGGTGGTCTTAGGCGTGTCGTCGCTCGTGCCGTCGCCGTCCCAGGTTACGGCCTCGTCGAAGACGTGAGTCAGACCCGCATCGTTGGAGGGGTTGGCGATGGTCAGGTCCAGGCTGACGGGCGCGCTGCAAAAGTCAGAGTAGTCGCCTTCGGCGATTTCTTCGACGAAGACGTACAGCGTGTAGTTGCCCTCGTCCATATCTGCCGTACTGATGACGAGATTGGTATCGCTTACGGCAGATGATGTGATGTTCGTTTTTTCGTAGTAGTTCTTGCCCTCACTGCTCTTGCTTACGAACAGGCAGGATATCTGCTTGCCGGCTGTCGCGGTGTAGCTGCCGAGGTCTAAGGTCGGGGTGACCGTGCTGTTTGCGGTTCTATCGCTCTTGTCGGATAGGTCGAAGGCTAAGGCACTGTCTGAAAATGTGAGTTTCTTCGCGTCCGACCCCGACCAAACACTGTTTATACAGACGGGGGTTTGCTCGGTAAGGGAAGCTTTGATGCTCGCTCCGCTTGTGGGGGATGTGAAGATGACGGACGAGAGGTCTAAGGTGAAAGCGGGCCTGACGCCAAGCTCCATGTAGGAGTTGCGTCCAAAAGCATTGCCGCCGTCGTCGTCAAACCCCGTCCCGGCTATCTCGCGCATCTGGTATCCCATCGTCCCATGTGCAGACCGCGACCAAAATTCGCCGCTGCCGCCAAACCTGGCGGAAGCGGTGCCTAATACCCACGGCTCTCCCTCTTGGTACGAAGACCATTCATATAAAGACAAGGGCCACAGTTTTTGATCCTCCACTGTCGGACCGGCTATACCACCCCGGTTCGAGGTATCCAATGTCCGCGGTACAATATGATTCACTTCTCTTGTGGGGAATAGATCCGTGTCGGTTATGAGACTGTTCATTTTCTGATGCAAGGTGCTGCCGAGATACTCGTTCGGGTACGTCCAAGGATCAATGTTATCGATAGCGCCGACAGAAGTCGGATTGTCGGCATAGTGAAAGGTGTTGTCGGGATTAGTGGTGGTAAAGGTTGTGTAGCAAGCGGCGGTGGTTGTGCCATTCCCTCCTGCTCGAAAAGCGACTGCGCCGTAGGGCCCGCTGCTGGCGTCAAAGTCATTCCCCTTATCGGACAAGATCAGGGTCAAGGTGTTGGCGGTGCCGATATTTACGCCGTCGGTGCCCTCTTGCCCGGTGATGTTCTTGCCGATCGTAACCCACTGCTGCCCGGCGAGGCTGATGGCGTTCGTATTTCCATACACAGCAAAGTTGGGGAGCGGCAGGATATTGGTAAGGGAATCTTCGGCTACGGGATCTTCGACTACGGGATCTTCGGCTGCGGGATCTTCGGCTGCGACGAGGGTGGGGATAAATATGAAAGTCACTATTACCAGCAGTGACAGTACGAGCGCTAACGCTCCCGATTTCTTTGGAGTTCTCAACTTCTTTGACATCGATTCCACCAACCTTTCAATCAAACGTTAACAACTTGCAGTTTTGATTTTATGTAGCTTATGTATAAATATCCCGCGCGCGTTCTTGTACGCGGCGAGCTGTTTTCGAAGTCAAATATGTATGGAAAATAGATTCCGGGACGAACCCGGGAGGATGATCGTTTGTATGGGTTTGTGGATAAATTGAAAGAATCGCAGAGGGTTAGATTTTGTCCCCCCCCCCCCATTTTTGTTTTGGAAGGATATCTAAAATATGTTGAAATTTAAGCATTTCCATGGCATTTCCTCTTTGGATATTCATCTTGTGCATCCATTGAATTGATGTGTTCACTGATTAAACTCATTATAGACACTTGTGCGGAAAATTTCAATACCTTTGTGAAAAATTTATGAAAAGTTGAAAATCACCCGGCCGTCTAATCCTTGGAGACACACGGCCGTCTAATCGTTGGAATTGTTTGTTTTTTGGTTGTTTTCGTGGTACAATGCCACTATTATTGAGGCGTTAAAATGAGGTGTGCCGCGGGGAATCGCGGATGGGAAATTGCGTTATGACAGTGGCGATAGATTGACGGATATTCAGAAAGAGGTGCGAAAATGAGAACTTTGGCGACAATACAGGAGATTTTCGGGATCGATCCCATCAAGGATTCGGATTATCTTGAGTTGGCTCATGTCTTGGGATGGGGGTGTGTCGTAAAAAAGGGGACTTTCCGTGTCGGAGACCGTGCGGTCTATTTTGAGGTGGACAGCTTCCTGCCGGTCGACGAGCGGTATGAGTTTCTTCGGAAAACGTCTTTTCGCGAGAACCCGGATAACGGCGCGGGATTTCGCATCAAAACGCTTCGATTGCGCGGACAGCTATCGCAGGGATTGCTATTGCCGTTGTCGGATTTCCCGGAACTGGAGGGGGCGACGCTCGGCGATGATGTCACGGAAGCGCTTGGTATCAAGAAATGGTATATGCCGGAGGTCGGTACCGGAAGCGGCACCGCGATCGGCGGGCGGCCGCATGGGATACCGGCTTCCGATGAGACTCGGATACAATCCGCTCCCGAATTGCTGTCGCGCTTGCGAGGGGAGCCGTATTACATCACGACCAAAATGGACGGAACATCCGGCATCGTTTATTGCATTGACGGGAAGATAGGTTGTTGCAGCCGGAACTATGAGATCAAGGACGAAGTCGACGCGCTCTACTGGGCGGCCGTGTATAAATACGGACTCAAAGAGAAATTGGCCGCGCTCGGCAAAAATGTCGTCTTGACAGGGGAGATCTGCGGGCCGGCCATCCAGAAAAACAAACTTCGCCTTGCAGAATACGAGTGGTATGTCTTTGATTATAAGGATTGGGATACCGGGACATACATTCCATACGCGGAAATGGTCGAACGGTGCGACGCTCTGGGCGTTCCGACCGTGCCGTTGGAAGAAGATGGGGAAGCCTTCGATTACAGTCTCGAACAGCTGCTCGAAATGGCGAAGGGGAAATACCCCAGCGGTCTCGAAAAAGAGGGCATCGTCGTCCGACACAAAAACGAACCACACAAAATTTCATTTAAGGTACTCAACAATGAGGCATTGCTGAAAGAAAAAGACTGAGGGCTGTTCGATTTGCGCGGCAAGCATCTGATTAGAAACGGGGACGCCGATAGCCGGCATCCCCATTTTTGTCAGTAAAACACAACGAAGCTACAGTTTTTTGATCTCCGTTTTGAGCTCGATGCCCAGATTCGCGGCCAGCTCAAAATAGTAATCCACCTGTTCGTCCGTAAGCATATCCGAGGAAATCAGCCCCCGCTGCGTGTACCTGTCCTCGACAAAGAGCTTCGTGAACAGCGCGCCGCCCTGCCCTGTCAGATACATCTCGGCGGTGATTCCGGCTCGCTCGAACGAATCGACCAGCCCCGGCGCAAACACATGCACCTCGACCAACACATCCGCGCCGTCCTTCTTCCCGTAGGCCTCCACGACCATGCAGCCGGTATCCATCACGAGACCCTCATCCAAGATCGCCCGTATTTCTTCCTTGTATTTGGGCGCGGGCGGCACGTGTTTCAATACCAGATCGAAGGGTACGACCTCTCCCCCGTTCACGGCCTCGGGAACCTTCGACAGAAGTCCCGACCGATAGAGCGGTTTCGCAAATTCCACTCCCGCGCCGCCGTATTTGAAATTGACATTCTTGACGCCCTTGAAGTAGTTGTCCCTGTTGAACCAGTAATGCACCGGCTCATCGTGACAATGCTCCGTGAGCGTGACGGGATGGTCAAGCCCCATGTAGTCGTAGAAGCGCTTGATGGGCAGATCGAACGGTTCCGTGCGAATCAGTTCGCCGTTCCGTACCGCGTACGCAAGCTCGCTCATGTCGCTTAAAGCCGTGACGGGCGACCACCAGAACGGCAGGAACCGCTTGGCTTCCACTCCTTCAAACACGATGTTGTTGATGGTATCGCAGGTGTCCAACTCCCTCACGGCCCGGCGCGTCGCCGCGCAGATCAGCCCCGGCGCGGAGCCTGTGCCGATGATGGCCGTTTTCCCGATCGCTTCAAATTTGGGTCCGTACACGTCGTACAGAATGCGTATGCTCTCGATCCAGTCCGCATCCAGCGCGTCCGTCGCCGCAAAATCCTGATAATTGGCCTTCACTTCCAGCGCCGCGTCCAAGACGTTTCCGTGCCACGCGAGGGGCAGACCGTTGACGATCAGATCAACCCCCTGAGCTGCGGCCGCGATGCTGTCCTTGTCTCTCGCGTCCACGCGGACACCCGTCGCCTTGCTCAATTCCGCGGTCAACGCGTCCACCGCTTTTTGATCGTAATCCGCACAGATGATCTCGGCTACGTTCGGCTCTTCGTTCATACGCTTCGCCAC
>JAISQM010000009.1 GCA_031274195.1 Eubacteriales Family XIII. Incertae Sedis bacterium | reverse complement strand
AGTCCCGGGATATCGCGCAGCAACTCTGCGTACAGGTCGTAATTTCGTTTCTTGATCTCGATGAATTTTTCCAATTCGCCGATCTGACTCACACCAAGCGCGGCTTGAAGATTTAACATACGATAGTTATATCCCACATCGTCGTGGACGAAAAAGAGAGCCTCGTCCCGCGCGGTGGTGGTCAAATACCGTGCGCGGTCGATATACGTTTGGTTGTTCGCGACGATCATGCCGCCGCCGCCCGTGGTGATGATCTTGTTGGCATTGAACGAGAATACGCCCATATCGCCGATCGTCCCCGCGTGCCGCCCTGCGTACTTGCCCGCGGTATAGAAGCTCCCCATCGCTTCGGTAGCGTCCTCGAGCACCTTCAGCCCGTAACGCGCCGCCGTGTCCATGATGGCTTCCATGTCGGCAAGATTGCCGAATATATGCACGGGAACGACGGCCTTGACGATTCTCCCTGTGGCGTTGTTCGTGAGATTCCCGGCTTCGAGATGGCATTCCTCGCGGCAGAAACGTTCCAATTTTACGGGATCGATACACAGGTTGTCGTCGCAATCCATGAAGATGGGCTCCGCGCCGAGATAGCGCACGGGATTTACGGCGGCGATGAAGGTGAGCGTGGGCACGATGACTTCGCAGTCAGCATCCACGCCGAGGATGCGCAGCGCCGTGTGAAGCCCCGCCGTGCCGCTCTGACACGCCACGGCTTCCGGTGCTTTGATATACGCCGCGACCTTCTCCTCAAACGCGGGAATAAACCTGCCGCCCGTGGACACCCAGCCCGTTTCCACGCACTCCCGCAGGTTGCCTGCTATCTCAATATTCAGATTCGGTACACTTAATGGTATTTCTCGCATAAGAGCATTATACACCTTTATTGCAGAAAATAGGAGGCCTTTATCGTATCCCGCGAAAAAGGGACGGCGCGGCAAGCGCGCCATCCCTTTTTTTATATCATATCGCAGAAACTTACAGATTGTATTCCTTTTTGACGTCGGCGAGCGCCTCGTCAAGTGCCTGAATGACCTTTGCGATGCTCTCGTCGGAGAGTACTGCGGGCGGCTCAATGCGCACGGTCTTCGCGTTGACCAAAGTCCCTGCCGTCATGACGTGTCGCTCAAACAGCCCTTTCGTGACGGAATAGCCGACTTCCGCTTCCGGGAATTCCATGCAGATGAGCAATCCCGCGCCGCGGAACGATTTGAGCACCGTGGGGTACTTCTTCTGCAGCTCGCCCAGCTTCTTCATGAAATATTCGCCCTTCTCCTTGCACACCTTGGGTATGTCGTTTTCGAGCATGAATTTGATCGTGGAGATTGCCGCAGAGCAAGCGAGCGGATTTCCGCCGAAGGTCGGCGAACCGAGGATCCACGGGTTGTCGATGAGCTTGTCCACCCACATCTTCGGACGCGCGATGATGCCCGTGATCGGCATGATGCCGCCGCCATAGGCCTTGCCGTAGGTCATGATGTCCGGTGTGACGTCCTCCACCTCGCATCTCCAGAGGGTGCCGGTGCGGCCCATGCCGGTCTGAATCTCGTCGACGATCATCGCCACGCCGTACTTGTCGCAGATCCCCCGAACAGCGGTCAGATAGCCGTCCGGCGGAATGACGACGCCGGCCTCGCCCTGAATCGGCTCGATGATGACGCCAGCGACCTTTTCGCCGACGGTCTGAAGATTCTTGATGGCGGCTTCCATCGCTGCGGCATTGCCGTATTCGACATGCTGCACCTGCTGTATCATCGGGACATAGTCCTCGCGATAAGCGCCCTTGCCGCCCATCGAGATCGCGCCCATGGATTTGCCGTGGAACGCGCCGACCGTCGAGATATACCATCTGCCGCCCGTCGCCAACCTCGCCAGCTTCAACGCCATCTCGACGGCTTCCGCGCCGCCGTTCGTGAAGAAGCAGTATTGCAGATCGCCGGGGGTGATGAGCGCCGTCAGTCGCGCAAGATATCCGCGCAGCGGATCGATCAATTCCTGTGAATGCAGGGCGTAACGCGACAGCTGCGCCTGCACCGTCTTCAATATTTCTGGATTTCTGTGCCCGCAGGTGTAGATGCCGAATCCGCCGAGACAATCGATAAACTGCAGGCCGTTCAGATCTTCGAAATGGTCAACCGAATCCGTCCACTCGATGAAAGCCGCGTCCGTAGACACGGATTTCCGGTATTCGAGCCAGCCCGGATTGACGTTCTCGTTGAAATTCGAAATGGATTCGTCATGGATTTGTTTCTTCTCGGCGTCCGTAAGGGACTCCTTTTCAATAAAATCCACCACTTTGCGGGCTTCCTTTAATGCCAATGCTTTGTCTGTTTTCGTCATGGATCATACCTCCCATTTGGGAACTGTTCAGCAACTACTTGCACTTTTGGATTGTCTTTCTTCGCAAGTGATTGATTCACAGCTCCTTACCGTAATATCCGCGGATATCACGCAGAACAAACTGATTGCACTTTTATTAGTCCAAATATCGTGCCAAAACAAAGACTTTTCGCAACTTTCACACAAGGTATAGAAGCTTCGACAAGCCGGCCTCGCGATCTCCCACGTATTGCAAGGTATTCGAATGATTCGCGCTTTTCAAAAAAGCGGTCGCTTCACATCCGACGAAAATCAAATTTGAGAACAATTCGTCTCGCGCTTTATATATCTGCGACTTTTTTCTCACGCATGAGACGAGCGCTTATTCTCCGCCACAATGCCGCACCGAGGTGGCTCGTGCGATGATCTTTTATACCGTCGCTTCCGTCCGTCGCTTCACGCCGCCGCTGCACGATCATATTCGTCGCGATTCCCGTTCCGAGCAGTCCGTAGAACATTGGCATGACGGACACCGTGCTGTCGTTGACGAGGCCCGCTACAAGGAAGCCGCAGATGCCGAGGAAAATCCCCGCGCCCGCATAGGAGGCGAAAGTATCGAAAGTTTCCCGTCGGTACAGGCGGAAGCTCTGCACGAGATAGATACCAAACAGCGCGAGCAAGGCTAAAAGAGACAACAGTCCTGTGTTGATGGCGATGCCTATATACATATTGTGCGGTTTATCGACAATTATATTGATGTTATCACCTCCGGTATTGTATTTTCCCACATAGTCGTTGTGGGGGAAATAGATGCAGTAAGTATCGGCACCATTTCCGACAAAAATCGTGTCCTTGATCATCGGCAGAGATGCCGACCAGATGTAGCCGCGCCCGCTTCCGAAGCCGGGGTTGTTCTTAAAGCCCAGGTGTGGGATATACTTGAGGTCTACGCTTTTCCCGAGATCGTTCTTAAAGGTCAAGGTCGTCTGATCTTCGCCTTCAACCAAGAAGCGCCACTGCTGATCTTCCCCATTGAGCGCGAATATCATATAGGAATTATTTTCTTCGTCCTGCGCGGGCATAAAGTATACATCTTGAAACCGCTCGTCCTCGAACAAAATCGCGCCGGACGAGGGATCCTGCGTCAGAGGTACGACATCGCCCTTTGAATCGGTTACGCTCACGCTGCCGCCGGGAAGGAGCGAAAAAGTGGCCTCATTTCCATCCACGCTAAACGTCAAGCCCTTGTCATTCGTGATGAAGTAGTCTATCAGGTGGCCGGAATCGCCGGCTTTGGTCGATTCGACCGCTTCATCTTCCGTATTCGCGTCCGCCTGTTCGCCGTCCGAGGTAGCCGCTTCCGCTGCGTCTGCGCCCTCTGCATCATCAGCCGGCTTATCCGAGCCGGAGCTGTCTTCGGATGCTTCGATGCCGACGACGCCCCTGACCGTGCCCGTCAATTCGGAACTCCAACGGTCAAACGTGATGCCGCCTACGACCAACGTGATCGCGACGAGGATCGCGATGGATTTCCACCACTGAAAGAGCTTCTTGTTCAGCAAGATGATGGCGACGACCACGATCACGGCGCTGCCCAATAGCCCGCCGGAGGATGAGGAGCCGATGAGGTTGAAGATCAACATCGCAAAGATCACGCCCCACAGGATCTTCTTCACCACGTGCTTTTCGTGGATAAAGAGCAGACCGAAAATCGGCAGGAGCAGGGTCAGATAGAAAGATACGTAGTTGATGTTGTAGACGGTCTGATAGATCTCCTTGTGTTGGAATGTGAAGTTTAGATATCTTTCTCCCGTCTCCGCCGCTTTGTCGATCATCTCCCACGTCGTTTGCCCATTGGTGAGTTGCTCGTTGGGGACGATGAGCTTTTGCCCGAAGTTTGTCCGAAAAAAATCGTGATCGGTAGCCTGTGAGATACCCAATGCCGACAACAAAATGGTGGCACCCGTCACCGGATACAATATCCATTTGATGTTGCGCTCGCTGTTTACGGAGTTGATGATGTAGAACAGCATGAGCATATAGCAGAGCAGCACCGCCGTGCCTTCAAATCTGTCGTTCCAGCCGACCCACGCCACATCTTTCACGTCGGAAAATGCGAAAGACAGCAGGACGAATACGAGATAGACACCCATCGGTATGTACAAAACGCTTCGTTTAATGGCCAAGCTCTGCGTTGCGAGGCGATACAGCAGGAACACGATCGTTATGATAGCCGCAACTACGATGGCGACTACCTTGTAATGGCTGAAAAACTCTGTCAGCTCCGACTGATCGCTACTCCAATAATAGCTATTCATGTCCCGCGTATAACGGTACTGACGCACGATCAGAATTACGATGGCAGTAAAGATCGCCGCCGTAATCAGTTGGAATCCATACACGGATTCGTCCGGCCTTATGGAATGGCTCATGCTGAACGCGTAGTTTTCCTTTTTGAGTCTTGCCGTTTCCTTGAGGTCCTCTTTGATCTTGCGCTTATCCCGAACCGCGGGATTCACGGAAGTTCCGGCGGCACTGTTCTTTGTTTTCTCAGCCGGCGCTCCTGTCTTGGAGCGTTCAGGTGCTACGGATGCGCCGATATTCTTTTTTCGTTTTCTCTTTGCCATTCCTCATTTTCCTTAACTATTGTATTTAAATACTCGTGGAATTGATTGTATCATGTCTATGCGCCACAATCAACCATTGAGCCGCATCTTCGTCCCCCGTGCGCACCCATTTTTGAAAATTTCCTCTACTTACCCTTACAATCCTGTGACAAATTGCCGTTTTTGTTGAAACGGCGGCGAGGTGGGAATAAAATGTAGGCGAGTAATGTGAAAGATACCGAGAGGGGATGAAAGTATTGAAAAGCAGATATTTCAGCAGCGACGAAGCAAGGCACGGGAAATTGACTAAATTTGTGAGAATCGCAGCGCTCATCGTTGCGGATATGGTGGTATTCAATCTGTCGTATTTTCTGGCGTATATGGTCAGGTTTGAATTTTCCATGCGCTCCGGTGAATTCGGGGAGTTTTTTTCGGCATACGCGGATAATTTCGTCTTTTTAACGCTGCTGAAGGTGTTCGTGTTCTTCGTTTTGGGGATGTACCACAGTTTATGGGACTATGCGGGCTCCGAGGAGTTGATGAAGATCGTGGGGACATCTTTCGTAGCGTCCCTCTCCGCAGTGGCGTGTCTTATGCTCATGCAGCAACATCCGGCCATGCCGAGAAGTATCTACATTCTCTCGTTCATCTTCGATACGGCACTGGCGGGCAGCGTCCGATTTAGCTACAGATACCTGCGTTCCGCGAGAAACCGGACTGGATTCTCGGATTTCTTATCGCAGTTTTCGCGCACGCCCGCGGTGAAGCAAAAGATTACACGCGTGATGCTCGTGGGCGCGGGGAATGCCGGCGCGAGCATCATCAAGGAGATCAAGGCAAATCCCGTGATGAATATGCATGTGGAGGTGGCGATAGACGATGACCCGGCCAAGACGGGTCAGACGATTCTCGGCGTGAAGATCGCGGGAAACCACAGCGAAATACGGTTGCTCGCGCGGCGTCATGACATCGACGAGATCATCGTGGCCATGCCTTCCGCAGGCCGAAGGCAGATCCAGACCATCGTGAACGAATGCAATAAGACCAAATGCAAGGTGCAGATACTGCCGTCACTCAGAGACCTCATAGACGAGAAAGTCAGCGTCAGCGCCCTGCGCGATGTGAATATAGAGGATCTGCTCGGCCGCGACCCGGTCAAGTTAGACATCAAGGGCATCAGCGGCTATATAGAGGGACGCATCATCATGGTCACGGGCGGCGGCGGTTCCATCGGTTCCGAGCTGTGCAGACAGATCGCGAAATATAAACCGCGGCGGCTCATCGCGCTCGATAATTACGAAAACGGCGTATTCGAGTTGGGAGATGAGATGAAGATCGCATATCCGGAATTGGAATTCGAAGCGGCCATCGGCTCCGTTCGCGATCACACCCGCATGAAGCGCCTCTTTGAAAAATACAGACCGCACGTGGTGTTTCACGCGGCGGCGCACAAGCATGTGCCGCTCATGGAGTTCAATCCGAGCGAGGCGGTCATGAACAATGTGCTCGGAACGAAAAATCTCGTAAACTTAGTCGACGAGTACGCGGTGGAACGGTTCGTGATGATCTCCACCGACAAGGCCGTAAATCCGAGCAATGTGATGGGCGCGACGAAGCGTCTCGCGGAAATGGTCGTTCAGGAAAAGAGCAAGCACTCGCACACGGCCTTTGCCGTGGTACGTTTTGGGAACGTGCTGGGCAGCAACGGCAGCGTCATCCCTATCTTCCGGAAACAGATCGAACGCGGCGGACCGGTCACGGTCACGGATAAGGACATCACGCGCTATTTCATGACGATACCGGAGGCTGTACAGTTGGTCATGCAGGCGGGCGCGATGACGGAAGGCGGCGAGATATTCATCCTCGACATGGGCGAACCCGTGCGCATATTGGACTTGGCGGAGAACATCATCAAACTCTCGGGCTACGTGCCTTACGAGGACATCGACATCGTGATCACCGAGCTGCGACCCGGAGAAAAGATCTACGAGGAACTCAGCTATGACAATGAGCGGCTTCGCAAGACCGCGCACGACAAGATATTTCTCGGAACGGCATCGGAGCCTTCCGCGGAACTGTCGGCCGCGCTGCAAAGAAAGGGAGAATCCCTCGAAAAGATCATTGCGGGACATCTCGCCTTGATGACCGAGGACGAGGTGAAAGCATGGTTGCACAGCGTATTGCCGGAATATAAAGAGACTGAAAAACGCTCCGTGATACGCGGCGTGAAAATCGAAGATGAATAGTCGCATTGATTAAATATAGAAAGGATACGAAGATGAACAGAACAATAACCGTAGACTATGAGATGAACGCGGACATTCTGCGCGGAGCCGATGGGTACGCAGCGGAAGCGGAGTTGCACTATGCGGCACTGCTTTCGCGGGAGATGCCGTATACCGGTTGGGTGGAGTACGCGTCCCGCCTGACGGAGGCGGAGCTGACGGCGGTGGAATCGCTTGCGACGGAGATCAGGGGCAAATGCACGGTATTCGTGGTGATCGGCATCGGGGGCTCGTATCTGGGCGCAAAAGCCGCCACGGAGTTTATCGGCGGCGGCATAAGCGGCTCGCCTCGGATCGTCTTTGCGGGGTTCAACCTCAGCGGCACCTATCATAAGCGGTTGCTCGCGGAAATCAAGGATGAGGAGATATGCCTCTGCAATATCAGCAAGTCCGGCGGCACGGTGGAACCGAGCATCGCCTTCCTCGCGCTGCGCGAGCTGCTTACAGAGAAGTACGGAGAGACGGAGGCAAACAAGCGAACATACGCCATCACCGACGCGGAAAACGGCGCGCTGCGCCGGGAAGTCACAGACAGAGGCTACGGAAGTCTCGTCATTCCCGGCGATGTGGGCGGCAGATATTCGGTGCTGACGCCGGTGGGGTTACTGCCGATGGCCGTGGCCGGCATAGACATTCGGCAAGTGCTCGAGGGCGCGAAGGCGGCGGCCTCCGCTGAATTGACGAATGCGGCAAAGCGGTTGGCCTGCGTGAGGCGCAGTTTGCAGGATTCCGGAAAGACGGTCGAAGTGATCGGCTATTTCGAGCCGTGTATGGCGTCTTTCAACGAGTGGATTTTGCAGCTCTACGGCGAGAGTGAGGGGAAGGACGGCAAGGGTATGCTGCCGGTCAGCGTGGGATTGAGCCGTGATCTGCATTCGCTCGGCCAATTCTTTCAGGAGGGGAATCAGATATTCTGCGAGACGCTCATCGACATCACCGAGATGCCCGAGGATATCGTCGTGGGCGCGGACGGAGGTTTCTACGCGGGCAAGCACATGCGGTCGCTCAATGCGGCGGTGCGCACCGGTATGATTCGGGCGCATCGGTCCATCGACGTTCCCATCGTCGCGATGAAGGTGTCAGACACAAGCGCGTATTGCTTTGGGCTTCTCGTCTATTTCTTCGAGTTGACCTGCGGCGTCACAGGTCTGTTGATGGGCGTAAATCCCTTCAATCAGCCGGGTGTGGAAGCGTATAAAGCGGAAATGATGTCCGCGTTAAAATGAAAATGAAATAGAAATTTAACTTGAAAAACACCGATATTTAAGAGAAAATAGGTGTGCGACACTCTGCGCTTTCTTTCTATTGTTATAAGATTGCACAGGGGCAACAGGTTAACATTAAGCAGGGTAATACTAATGAAATTGCGGTAGCGAACCGGGGAGGTAGGTTGTCATGAAAAAGATAGGCGTACTCGGAACAGGAACAATGGGCGCGGGCATCATTCAGGTATTGGCGCAAAACGGATTTGAAGTGGTACTCAGGGCGAGGCGTGAGTCCTCCGTCGAGAAGGGTATCGCGACGGTTACAAAAAATTTGGATCGGTTGGTGGCAAAAGAGAAGATCGCCGCCGCGGATAAAGATGAAACACTCAGCAGAATCAAGGGTTCTACGGATATTTCCATCGTGGCCGACGCGGATCTGATCATCGAAGCGGCGACAGAGGAAATGGAGTCGAAAAAGGCGCTGTTCGCGGAGCTTGATGCGCTGTGCAAACCGGACACGATCATTGCGACAAACACGTCGTCACTCTCCATCACGGAGATTGCGGCCGCGACGAAGCGGGCGGATAAGATCATCGGAATGCACTTTTTCAATCCGGTGCCGATGATGAAGTTGGTGGAGATCATCAAGGGGCTTGCCACTTCGGAGGAAACGAAGAACACCATCGTGGAACTGACACGGACGCTGGGCAAGACACCCGTCGAGGTGGAGGAAGCGCCGGGATTTGTGGTAAATCGGATTTTGATTCCCATGATTAACGAGGCGGCAGGCATTCTGGCGGATGGCGTCGCGAAGGCGGAGGAAATCGACGAAGCGATGAAACTCGGTGCGAATCATCCGATGGGTCCGCTTGCTTTGGGCGATCTGGTCGGATTGGACGTATGTCTCGCCATCATGGAGGTGCTCTACTCGGAATTCGGCGATACGAAGTACAGACCTCATCCGTTACTGCGGAAGAAGGTTCGCGCCGGTGAATTGGGAAGGAAAAGCGGAAAAGGTTTCTTCGATTATCAGTAAAACGGTGATTGAGAAAAATTTTTCATAACGAATATGACGAACAGACAAAGAGGAAAAAAGAAGTCATTTGGGAAGATTTTTTTATCGGTTTTTCTGATTTTACTGATCGTATTCACGCTTGGGCTGTTCGTTATAGACAAGTATGGATTCTTCGGTCTTTTCGGCGGAGATATCATGGAGGATATCTCGCCGATTGCCGGAGGCGACAGTGAATTCGCGAAAAAGTACAAGGATTCAAAACGTGTGAATGTCCTGCTTCTCGGGCATAATCAGGAATTGACCGATACGATCATGCTCGGAAGCTTTGATACGGAGTTGCAGCGAGTGGATGTGATCTCGGTGCCGCGCGACACGTACTACGAGCGGCCTGATTATCCCGGCGCCGCGTATCAGAAAATCAATTCCGTCTATAAGACAGAGGGCGTTGAAAAAGCGGCGGAGGCGGTGAGCAATGTTTTGTCCGGCGTTCCCATCCATTTTTATGAAATCATCAGCGACGACGGGGTTGCGCACATCGTAGACGCTATGGGCGGTGTGGAGATCGATGTCCCTATGGACATGAAATATACGGATTTGGATCAGGATCTGTATATCGATCTCAAAAAGGGCAATCAGGTTCTGACCGGAGATCAGGCGGTGCAGTTCCTCAGGTTCAGGAAAGGATATCCCACCGGGGATATCGGCAGAGTGGAGGCGCAGCAAAACTTCATCAAGGAGGCGTTCAAGCAGAGTATCGGTTTCGGCTTTCCGAAAGTGGCAAAGGCTGTGATGGAGGAAGTCGATAGCAATATGAAGCTAAAAATGGCCGTGCGGATCGCCGGCAAGGCGGTGGGAATGGACACGGAGGATATCGCCACATATATGACACCCGGCGAATCTTCTACGTTTAATGGAGCATCATACTTCTTGGTCGACGAAGGTAAGACGGCTGAGATGATGAATACGATCTACAGTATGGTGCCGCCGGAAGAATAAACGATATCGGCACTTCAAAACGGGGGATACAGAGGCTCGCCCAAACGAACCGACCGAGCTCACGACACGAATTGGGCGACTCATTTTATAGGAGGAAATAGATTCTTGGCTAAATTATCAAAGAAACAAAAAGAGAGAAAACCAACGACGACGAAAAAGACGTTCGCTAAGTTCTTCGTAATCACATTCATCGCCTGCGCTGTTGTATTTACTTCGGGCATCGGAATCTTTGCCACGATACTCAATCAACGTCCGATGGAAAAGAACAACGAAGTACAGAAAATTCGGGAGCAGACGGAAGAAAAGATGGACATTCTCATTCCGGCGGAAGGGATATTTGCCGACGAGTTTAAGGATTCAAAACGCGTCAATGTCCTGCTGATGGGTACCACGGATGAAGGTCTGGCAGACACCATCATGCTCGCCAGTTTCGACCCGGAAAAACAGGTGGCGGACATCATCTCCATCCCGCGGGATACCTATTATGAGCGCCCCGGATACCGCAGTGAGCTTCTGAAAATCAATTCGATCGCCCACAAGGGACCGGAGGAAATGGCGCGAGCCGTACACGAGGTGTTGCTCGGCATTCCCATCAACTATTACGCGATCATAAACTACGACGGTGTCAAGAATATCATTGATTCCATCGGCGGCGTTCCGATGAATATAAAAAAGGACATGCGCTATACGAGCAAGTCCCAAGACCTCTACATCAACATCAAGGCGGGCGAACAGGTGCTGGACGGCGATAAGGCTGTGCAATATCTGCGCTTCCGGTCGGGCTATGTGAATGGCGATCTCGGCAGAGTCGAGGCGCAGCAGGAATTCGTCAAAAGCGCCATCAAACAGGCGATGGAGATGCAGCTGACTACTGTGGCCAATACCGTGGTCGAGAATGTGGATTCCGATATCACGAACAGGGCAATCCTCTATCTCGCGGGCAAGGCCATTGGTATGGATTCCGCCAATGTAAAATCGTTTTTACTGCCGGGGGCTTCCGGCAGCATCAAAGGCAGCAGTCTGTCATTCTGGAAACCAACAGGCGACGAGGCGACAGAGGACATGTTGCGGCAAGTCTATCTCGGAGATGAATATGTTACGGGCGGAGCCATCACCGGTGGTGCCGTCAGTGGGGGCGCGGTCAGCGGGGGCGCGATCAAAGCAGAGTGAGGATTTCGCTCTGTACAAAATCTACTCAGCGCGTGGCCGCCTTGGCCGCGCGCAGGTCGTTGGACAAAGAGACGGCGCACCAATTCAGTGCGAAAATTTCACGAAAAGTGATGCGCACGCCCGAGTTTGAGAGAGCGCGGACGATATTTTCCTATCAGCCGTTCGACGACGAAGCGGATGTGTCGCTTATGAATGAACGTGCGCTTCGAGCCGGAAAGAGACTCGCGTTTCCGATCTGCATTGAGGATGGCGTCATGATCGCGGCAATTCCGCACACCTCCGAGGATTGGGACATCGGGAGATATGGGATAAAATCGCCGATCAAAGAACGCTCTTTCATACTTGACCCGGCAGACATCGATCTTGTGATCGTTCCTTGCGTCGCGTTCGAGGGACGCAGAAGACTTCGCGTCGGTTGGGGCGCGGGGTATTACGACAGATATCTGCCCTTATGCGAAAATGCCGTGAGCATCGCAATCGCGTATGAGTGCCAGCAGATCGAAAATTTGTGTCACGATGAATGGGATGTGCCGCCGGATCAGATCATTACAGAATCGAATCGATATCGCTGAATCTGTGAATACAGATGGGGTTCATCGTCTATTAACGAGCGTCCGCTTAGGCGCGCGGGAAGCCTGCCCCGTCAACTCACACCGGGCGGCTTCTTGCTGATCGTCAGCACATTCTTCCCGTCCTCGTATCGGTACATCACGGAATCCATGATTTTCTTTGTCATGAAGATGCCGAGGCCGCCGATCTTACGCCTGTTTATGGGCAGATCGATATCGGGTTCCACGGCCGAAAGCGGGTTAAAGGGTGCGCCCCCATCCTCAAAGATCAAGGTCATGTTCTCACCGCAGAAAAGCTTTATCTTCGCGGAACCTCGGCGCGGAGCATAGGCATAGTGGACGATATTCACAAACACTTCCTCCACCGCGAGTTCCACCTGCGAGATGAAGCCTTCATTGATGCCCCTTTCGCGCAGCGGCGCCGTTATGAAGTCCAATACGCGTTCGAGATTTTTCATTTCCGCGGCGACTTCAAGCTCCCGGCGTATGCAGGTCGGCACATCGTACGCGACGTTCATGTCCGCACCGGCGTAGTTCAGAGTGAGAACCGTGATGTCGTCCGCGCGCTCCTCGTCACCCACAAACAGGTCTATACTCTCCTTGATACCTTTCGTGAAGGTCTCGGGATCGGATGTGTTCTGCGCGTTTGCGACACGAATCAGCCGTTGCAAGGAATAAAACTCTTTCGCGCTGTTGGTCGCCTCCGTCACGCCATCCGTATACATGCAGAGCATGTCGCCTGCCCGAAGCATCAACGAGTCTTCCGTATAACGGACATTTGGGAAACTCGCGAGCACAAAGCCCGGCTCTATCGCGAGTTGCCGGAAGTGATCGCCCTGCTTCACGATCGGCGGATTGTGGCCCGCATTGACGAATGAGAATTTGCCGGTGGGGATATCGAGATATCCCATGAACGCCGTCACGAACATTTCCGCCTCGTTGTTCTCGTACAGCATATTGTTGACAATGCCGAACACCTCGCTCGGAAGCAGGCCGGACTGCGCGTTACTTTTGATGAGGGTCTTAGAGATGGCCATGAACATGGCGCCCGGCACACCTTTTCCCGAAACATCCGCAATGACGACGCACAAGGTATTGTTATCGATGAGGAAGAAGTCATAGAAATCTCCGCCCACCTCCTTGGCGGACTGCATATTCGCGTAGAGCGCAAACTCCGTGCGGTCGGGATACGGCGGAAATACGCACGGCAACATGGAATCCTGTATGCTTTTGGCTACATTTAATTCCGTGCTGATGCGCTCGTCTTTCGCCGTAACCACGGTGAGATTTTTTATATAATCATTGAGCCTGACCTTCATATCCGCAAATGAATCCGCGAGTTCCTCTATTTCATCACCCGTATCGATATGGAAATCGATCTCCTGATGCTCGTCGCTCACAAACGCGCGGACATTATCCGTAAGTGAAATGATCGGCGCGGTGATTTTCGAAGCCACCGAGCGCGAATGACGTATTTCGATGAGCGCGATCACGAGCAACAAGAAGGCGAATGCGCCCAATGTGATGAGGAATATCCATTCAATCTTGGTAAGCGTTTCATCGGTGAATTTGGAGATCTGCTTCGTCATAGCCGTGGCGTGCGAGAGAACCTCGTCCTCTTTCACAAGCACAGCGAAGCTCCACGGTCGCACGGTAAGCGGCGCGTAGGAAATGAAATAGTTCTTGCCGTCCAACGTGACGGATTCGATGCCGGATTCGCCCTTTGTCATATTCTCCGCGGCGGCGCGCATGGTCTCGCTGTCGCTTTTCAGCAGATTTTCCTTGACGATGTTGCCGTCCTTATCCTTTGCAATATCCTCTGAAATCAGGACTTCGCCGTTCTCGTTTACGATGAAAGTCTTTCCGCCGTCGCCGATGCGGGCATCGATGACCGTCTCATTCAGCGTCGCGAGCAGCATCCCCGCGCTCACGACCCCCTGAATCTGTCCCGCCTCATTGTAATATGGCATACCGCAGGTGATGGAAAGTCCCCGCCCAAACGAATCGTCAAAGACATCAGTCCAGATCAACGTGTTTTCTTTCTTCGCCTCGACATACCACGGACGCACACGCGGGTCATACGGGGAGGTTTTGGTACCGGACATATCATCCACCATGATCATAATGCCCGTTTCGCTGCCGATCTGCATGGATGCGATCGTATTCTCCGTCTTTAAGCTTGAAATCTGTATATCCTGCAGATTTCCGAGCAAGCCGAGCTCATGACTGAGCGCCGACGGATTTGAACCCTCGGCATACGACACCTGCGCGACGATCGTCCCGTCGTTTTTCGGGTCGGGAGGAAGCACCTCACGCCCGATATACCGATCCGGGTGCGACATGATCTCCGTCGCTTTAGCGGAAATCATATTGACCGCCATGCTGACCGTCTGCAACTTGGCATCGCTGAGCATCGCCCGATTCGTCGCTACGCTCTGCAGTGATTCATGCGTCACTTCCGTCATTCCGGCCGTACTGTAATTCGTCGCTTGATCGCCAAGCTCCTTGCTCATATCCGCCACGCTGATGCGGATAATAAAGATCGCGGCGGCTGCGACTACGAATATCACAACTGCGGAGAGCAACGATGCCGCGAGCATCTTGCCCCGAACCTTCGCGTAAATGGAATTTTTATAATTTTTATCTTTCATTACTCCACTTCTTTCATAATCATCAAAGAGTCTGCCCGTTACCGCCCAAAGCACCGAGTTCGGCAAGCGTCTGCTCGGTGTACGTCGTGAGCTTTAGCGCGTCATAATCCATCGGCCGACCGGCCGCCCTGTGCAGAATGATATACTCATGAGCCTCGCTCAAAGGCATGAAACCCGTGTAGACACAATCCGCTCCGGCAAGCGCCTCATAAGCCGCCGGCGCGTTTGGACTTCGCATATCGATATATACATTCGAAGTCAAATCCGGCGATGCGCAGGCCGCTTCTATTTCAGATATCCGATCGGCGCAATCCGCTCCGTATCCCAATATGTATATCTCCACAGATTGAAAATGCGCGTCGTGGTCATACCAAATATCCGCCTGATCCGGAATGTTCCCGGCGGCGCCTACCGCATTCCTAAACGTCACACCGAGCGTCCGATACAGCGCTTCCGCCGCGGGAAGCAACGCTTCAGGGACGAATATCTGACCGATATCATGGACATTGTAATTGCGTACGATAAAAACAAGCGCGGACTTTTCACGAAAAACGCCAAACAGAAGCCCCGTCGGGATATAGCCGTTGCGCTCCGTGAGAATCTGTGAGTATGTGTGATGCGTCACATTCGCGCCTTTTACAGAGGGGAGATGGCTTATCGCGTCCAGCGTATAGGCAAGCAACTCGGCACCGACATGCCGGCTCCTTATGCCCTTGCGCACAATAAACGTGCTGAGCTCGCGATCCAGACCCTTATAGCCCCAATCCGAGAGCACAAGCGTGCCGACCACCTCTCCGTCCAATTCGGCGATGAAGATACGGTCAAGCATGCCGTTCAGATAATGCGAATCGTAAAATCGGGCGTAATAGCTGTTTTCGCCATAGACGCTCACAATACAATCCGTGATCCCCGGCAAGTCTTTTTCTTTCGCTTTTCTATACAGAATCTCGTCCATTATACCCTCGGCTTCCGTAATTACTCGATCGTAAGTATCTTGGTAAATCCGGTCATAAAGAGGACTTCGCGAACAGAATCGGGCACATGCCTTATAATCAATGAAACACCCCGATTTTTCGCCGTTTTCTCGCCTATGAGCAAGGTTCTCAGACCGGCGCTGCTCACATACTCCAACGCAGAAAAGTCGAGCACCGTCGTCTTGAACTTTGAAACAGAATCGACCAACAGCTCCTGCAGAGCCGGAGAGGTGAGTGTGTCGAGTCGCCCCTCAACCTCAATAATGTGCTCATTTCCGTTTTCTTTAACATTTGTTTTCATTCTCATTCCTCCATACTCGCGTATATCTGCCATGAAGTATTATATCACCTAATAAGATAACATAAGTACAAAATTTTCGTTTATGGTACAAGAAATTTCGTTTGACCCGGCGACGTTATCGAAATAATGCCTCCGTAGGAACAGGTCAGCTTGGAAGTATTGGACAGCGCCGGATACGAACCGATGAGAACCTTTGGGCTTCCGGGCGCCCACGGCGCCGCGAGTCCCGGCACACACGGCTGCGGTGTGAGGACGCCGAGCGCAGCGGCTGTGGCGGAGGCGACGGCCGGATTGGCCAATGAGGTACACATGCCGAACGGCGGCACATTTACCATCGGATTCTTATCCATAATTGTCGCAACCGGCGCGGGCGCCAAAACCTTCGAATTGGATGTCACGACCAAGGTGGAGGGCGCCATGCCAAAGGAGCAGAGCATTCCGGCACCGGTGCATACGCATATTGACATTCACATTCCTTTCTCAGCTTATAAAATCAACTCGGCATACGGTTCGAAGTCGGCGCGCGTAAACACCTTTCCCGTCTTTACGAATTCGTAGCGTATCGCCTGCAGATAATGTTTCATGTGAACTTCACCCTTCGCGTCCGGGTCTCCCGCAGCGAGGAAGGCCGCATTCAGGATGCAGTTCTTGATATTACCTCCGACGAACTCAAACCGCTCCGCGAGAAAGTCGATATCGACATCCTCATTCAACGGCGTATTCTTGGGAATCGTCGCGTCCCACAGGATTTTCCGCGTCTGGACATCCGGGAATTGGAACTCGACGATGAACTTCATACGGCGGAAAAACGCCGGATCGATGTTGTGCTTGTAGTTGGTCGCCAACACGGATACGCCGTCGTAGGCTTCCACTTCCTGAAGAAGGAGCGCCGTCTTATTATTGTTGCTGGATTGGTTGCTGCCGCCATCGTCCGAGCGTTTCGCAAAAAGCGTATCGCACTCATCGAAAAAGAGGACGACATTGCACTTCTTCGCCTCGCGGAAGATCATGGAGATGCTTTTCTCCGTTTCGCCCACATACTTGTCGACGACCTTCGAGAGGTCCACGCGGTAAAGCTCAAGGTTCAGCGCGTTGGCGAGCACCTGCGCGCACATGGATTTACCCGTTCCGGGTGCTCCGAACAGCAAGACCGACAGACCGCGACCATACGGATACTTCCGGTTGTAATCCCAATCCTCGTACACCGTTTTGCGGTAGCGCATCTGATCGCAGGCGTATTCGAGCGCCTGACGCTGATCGGGCGACATCACGATATCGTCCCACGTGTAGTTCGCCTTGATCTTCGTGGCTTTCTGCGTCAATTCGTGGCTCATCTGATTGTAACATGCTTCAAAAAGCGTGAGTCTGGCGACCTTCGTCTCCTTTTTCATCAGGGAAAGACTTTTTGCCATGCGCAGCGCGCTCTTGATCTTTCCGGCGGTAAACAGGAATTTCACGGCCATTTCAGTCAGATCGACATCGTCGTCGAATTCATAGCCTTTCGCGTAATGATTCCAGAGCAATTCACGCTCTCCGTTGTTGGGCGTCGGCAATTCCACCTGCGAATATTCGAGGGTCGTCATCTCTTTCATCGGCATCTTGTCGCGGCTCAGCGCAAAGACGGCGACGCCGCCCTCCGTGAGCTTGCCGAACGCGAGATCCACATATCCGAAGAATTTTTCTTTCTCTTCCTCGCGGTAGGACAGATTGTCGAGACTGCAACAGGCGTTGAGCAGAATACATTCGCGGTTTAGCGCCCACAGCGCCTTTTCGACAAAGGCGAAGTCGTAGGAAAAGAGCTTGCCGCAATCCAAGCTGACGCACTCCGTTCCGCGGTTCTTGCAAAAATGCTGAATGGTGAATTTGCGGCCGCTGCCCTCGTCCCCGTAGAGGGAGAACAGGCGGAATCCATCCTCATACGCGATGTTTATCGAATCGAGCTGCTCCTTGTTCGCAATCAGCGGTTCCAGCTCCTTATCGTCCGTAATCAATTTCAGGAACCGGCGATAGGTTTCATCCGTCCGGCGCGCATTCGTGCCGAAAAGGAAGTCCATCAGGCGTTTGTCGGGGGATATCTGCGTCGAAAACGGCATGGCGCTGTTGACACGCAGATCGAACAACGGCTGTAGTTTTTCGAGCGCTTCCGACATGGGACCCGCGGCGTTCGTGATGGAGAAATCCGTCCCATAATAGGCGCGCGCCGCCGACTCGAAGGTGGGCGAAGATAGATTGCCGTTCTGCCCGATCACCTGAAAGATCGACGCATAGCCGGTCTGCATGGACGAAAGAATCGCGCAGGCGAAGCAAAACATCGTGAAATCCGAAAACGCCGATGCCTTAAACAGCTCGTACATCGGCATCGGCACGGCGGCCGGATCCGTCATATCCGCGCGCTCTTTGATCTGCGCCATCAGCTCCTGCGGGGATTGGCTCATGTCGACGCTCACCGCATCGGATGTCGGTTCAAACTCCCCGGAAAACTCGCTCATCAAATTCACGATATCGTTGTCGAGCTCATTCTCGGCAGCGGCGTCGCCATCGTCCGCAACGGGCGCTTTGGCGCTGACCGGTTTGGGGGAGCTGCCGCTTTTCAGTGAAAAATCCCACAGGTGCTTGGCGGTCAGTCCGTGCGCGACCTCGATGTCGGGATAGAGTACATTCTTATAACCGCCCTGCTTTGAGGCGAATACGTCCATCAGTGAATTCAGATACGCGTGAAGCTGACGGTCTACGCAAGCAAAGAGAAACGATATGTATTCATCATAACTCTTAAACGGGGTTTTCTCCGTGCCATCCTTAAAAAAACTCATCTACTCCCTCCAATCATAGTGGTTACTCGTTAAGCGCCGCGCTATTCCTCGGTCGGCGGTTTGAACAGGACACCCTTGCTCAATGCGGAGGATGCCGTATTGATGCCGCCGAATCGTTTTTCCCGATCCTGTCCGAAGATGTCGCCCGCACGGTCGATCGGCTCTGTGTGCGGCCTTTCGATCCGGATATCGATCTCAACATCGTCGTCGTCCGCATTCCGCTTCGAGGGTTTATCTGCGGGCTTTAGGCCTTTATCTTCCTCCATGCGATGATCCTTTCTTTCCGTATCAGTTCAGATAATCCGTTCCATCCAATGCTGCGCCTTCGTTCAGCACCCCGGCTTCCGGGTTGACGATGGATGCGTTCACATCGAGATTCGCGCCGCTGTCGAGCGTGGATTGTTCCTCAACAAACAGTATCCGCGCACTCATACGCAGCGGTTTGAACTGGTTGATAAGCCGCGAAAGGCGCAGCTGCAATCTTTCGTCCGGCTTCCGCATCAGCATGAGCGTGAAAGAGTACGGATCGTCGCCGTACAGGTATTCCAACACGCGTCCGTTCCCCTGTTCCGCTCCGCTCGCCACATCGGCGTGCTCTATGATATAAAACGGTTCTTTCACGAAGATGCCCACGAGCTGTTTCAGAGCCTCCTTCGTACCTTTTTTGCGAATCAGGGAATACGCGTTTTTCAGGAAAGCGCGCAACTGCAATTCGTCCATATAATCGCCGTCGAAAGAGATGCCGAACCATGAGGCGTATACCGGAAGCAACTCCGCAGGACACACATCCAAATTGAGCAGATTGTGCGCGTGCGTGATTTCTTCCTCCAGATCTCCGTAAAGCGAGACGAACACGGATAAATAGCGATGGAAGAATCCGCCGTACTCACGGTATACCTCCGGGAATGTGCGCAGGAATCGATCTCCGGGCGTAAACGCGCGAAAGTCGCAAAACGACGCCTCACTGCCCTGCGCCGTCAGGCATATCCACAGATACCGCCCGTTCAAGCCGTGCAACAGCATATTGCTGTATACGGAGGAACGCATCGCCGGCGCGTTTTCAAACAGCTTGAGCTTTTCCACGGAGGAAATGTCGGGATCGCTCAGCACCTTGTCCATATCGACCGCTTCACCGTTATAGATGATCTGCGCGTCGTCTGACGCGATCGCTTTCACATTAAAAACCGTATCCGCGCCGACGGTCGCCTCAAACACGAAGCGCCCCCACGGACAGCCTTCCTCTACGCCGTCAAGCGCGGCGAAAAACACCGCGGCAATCCGCCCATGTCCCGCCGAAACGAGGACGCCCTCGTCGGTCAGATCGAACGCGTCACGGAAAGCCCTCCGGAGCTTCGCGCCGCTGATCCTGTATTTTTTGATTTCATAAGCCATAAATGTTCCTCCCACCTCGGAGCCGCGTATTAATAGTTTCGATTAACCATAGGATATTCATCCGCGTATTTCAATCGAAAGCTCTCCCGGATAGCACAATGTGTCGTCGTCCATGATGATGTCCGGGCCATCCGGCCGCGCCGATTTCCAGTCTCGCGGCGAAATCGAGAATTTGTAGAGCGTTTCAATACATTCAAGCGCCTCGAGCCCCTTATATATCTGATTGTAGGAAATGGTGGAGCCAAACGGCATCTCCCCGGACAGACCGTTAAGCTCGCCGCGCAGATACTTTTCAATGATTTCATCGACATTTTCATAGTAGCCCTTCGCGTATACGACCACCCAAACGTCGATGGGAACATACACGGGAGAGGACAGATCGATCCTCGTTCCGATCATCTTTCGCTCGCAGAGACGCCGCATGATAATATCCGAATAAAGCGGCGACAACATCGGCCGCTCATCCTCGCCGTAGGGCTTGACGGCGATGCGGACAAGGTTGTCGTCTGGCTTCGCCACCGCCTTCACCTTATGAATGCACAATCCCGGCGTGGTCCGCGTGATATACTCATAATCGCTGATCGTAACGGCCACGGTCGGCTCGCGCAGATCGGCGAGAAAACGCAGGCGAAGCCGTTCCGAGCTCTCCTTCTCCGTGCCTCCGCGGCTGCGCAGGGCGTTTTCGATCTTGAGACCGGGCTGCGCGCCTTCGGCAGATATGAATTTCGGCTCAAATACCGTGCCCTCGCGAATATTGCCGCGCGCACCCTCCGTAACCGCGCAGGACGCGATGTGGAGCAGGAAGCCGTCCATGCCGCCGGGATCGCTGATGTGTATCTCCGAAGCGTCGGTCGCGACACGATAGCAAAATCTGTGTTCGTCCTTGTCGCCGGGCTTCACAAAATGATAGGTGGGAATCCCGTCTCGATCCTGTCCCTCGGCCAAGACGCAGAAGCAATCCGGCAGAATATTATCAAACCCATCGACGCGCAATATCTGATCGTCATAACCCATCAGCCGGCCGAGCACCAGATGTTCCGCGCTGACCACATCACAGCCGATGATGCGCACGGTATCCATGCCCTTCGCCGGGCCGAAACCGAAAAGCTTCTGATTGAAACGAATCCGAATGCCGTCCGGTTCCTGCGCCGCCTCGTAGAAACGTCCCTGAGAATTCTTTCCGTCAAATGGCGTATATTTGCGGTAGACACCCGAACCGTCCTCGTCGCAAAATACCGTGTAATAGCCGTTCATGCCAACCCTGTCGCGGTACACGACCTTGCCGCGCCCGCGCATGGACGACGTTGAAATCTTGCTGTCCTTTTGACGCACCTTGAATACATTGGCGGTGATGGAATGAAGCCGCGGCGAAATGTCGTAGTGTTCCTTTTTGAGGATACAGCGCAACGCGTAACCTTCCGTGCCGCCGACCTCGCAAAGTGCCTTCTCCGAAGCGTTCAGTGCGATCTTGATCGACCCGCTTTCAAGGAAACCTCGCGTCCCGTCAATCGCCTCCACATCTACCCAGCCCGACTTTGTGTAAAACTGCCATTTCATCTCCGCGAGGGACAGATCGGAGTCACCGAACGGATTGCGGCTTTCCTCATCCATGACGCGCACGAGCAGAATCAACCGATCGTGATCGTCCGGTATATCGTCCAACAGCACGTAAAACTCGCCATCAACGGTAGCGGGTACGCCGAACACGGCGATGCCCGAACGTGACGCACCGCTCTGCAGATACGTGATATCCCGCAGCTCGCCATCGCTCTCGCAGTACAACCCTTTCACGCCCCACGAGTTGAGCGTGACCTCGCCGTCCGCCTCAAAGCAGATGTCCTCTGCCATGAGCTTTTCGCCGGGCGGCAGCGTGATCTGCGACTCGAATCCGCCGGCGTTCAAAAACACCTCCGAAGCGCCGTATTCGCCGGGAAAAAATCCGAGCATCGACAATAGGCCGAGCCGTACGAACTCCGGGATGTCGTTGATCTTTTCGCGCATGAGCGTCGTAAACATCGAGAGATTCTGAAGAACTGTGATGCCGGGATCGGAGATGTTGAAATTCGTCCATTCATCCGTATACATCGGAATCTTCCCGATCGCTTCCGTCAAAATTTCATCATAGGTTTTGTCTGCAAGATTTATACTGTCAAGCAATGTGTCCTCCTTTTGGAATCGGCCCCTTAAACAAAATGAACCTTGTGCTGTCCGTTGATGCCGATCATAAACGGCTGTTTCTGCAATTCGCCCAGCTCACAGGTGTGCATCCCGTCGGCGTCCACATAGGTGACCGTCGCGGAAAGCCGCTTGATTGAGATATTCTCTCGAATGCCGTGCAGCAGGATGTCGATCTGCTCCGCGGTCGGCAATTCCCCTATAAACCATCCCCGTGTACGGTTGCCGTTGCTGTCCTCCTTCGGCAGCGGTTCAAGACGCTCCGCGATCATTTCACGAATCAGCGCCGCAATCTCAAATCTGCGCTTTGTATCCTTCGTGTACACCCAGACATCTACATTGATCGTCACAAACAACGGTTCCGTTATTTCGATATGCTCCGCCGTAAGCGTCGCTTCGCACTTGCACAACATGCTGCTTTTGAGCCGATCGCGGATATTATCAAACGACCATGAGCCCTCCACGTAGTCCCGCATCAGCAAGGAGATATGCACCTTGCGCATCAAGCCGGGTGCCTCGTTTTCTTCCTCTATGATGCAATGCGCCCTGCCAACCATGTCCGAAAAGTTCTCCGCCTCCCGCACATAATCCGCTTCGCTGACGAGACGGCCGCCGGAATTGAGCATACAGGCACCGCGATCCACCGCCGCGCTCACGCTCTCCATATCCCGCCCGCCACTTGTCGCGAAAGGATTGTAGACATCTCCAAGATACAAAATCCGATCCTGAATACCGTTGATCTCACCCTCCATCAGGTTCGCGTTGTTGCCGTCGCACCGCTTCAGCTTCACCGTGAAAGCGGGATCGGAGGACGCCTCGGGAATGCGGACATTCACGCCGTCTCCAAACAAAATGGCGCTGTGCAAGCGATCGATCACATAATGCCGATCCATGGATGTCGACGCGTCGAAGTTTTCGACCTCCTGCCAACGCACATAGAACTCGCTGATGTCCCCGCGCCGATCATATGTAACCCTGACATTCTCCGGAGACCGCATAAGCATACGCTGAATCTCCGCGCGGGGCAAATTGATTTCGTTGACATAGACCTCCGCCGACAGAATATTGTCGGCTGTCAGCACAAACGCCATATTCGGCATGGCTTCGTCGATATAATAGTCTTCCTCATCCAACGTCTGCTCGTTGCGAATCGTGACGGCATTGGGCAAAATGTTCGTAATCACGGGGCGCATCCGATTTGGGTCGTCAAAGACTCCGTCCGCATCGGTGACGCGTATCCAGTAGCGATTGAGCCCTTCCACCTCATGCCGGGAAAAATCCTCGCCGAATTCCATGATAATCACGCCGCTCTTTGAGAATCCGCACGTCTCGTCTATGACGCGCATGGCACCAAATCCCCGGCGCGTCGAATACTCAAAGCGCAGAGCCGGCCCATGACCGCTGACTTTGTCGCGCGTTTCAAAGTACAGACTCAGCGGAGTTCCCTCTACCTTCTTGTTGAAGCCGATGTAGAGCGAATTATCCACATATTTGATCGGATGAAAAGCGGCGACCGCTTCCGCGCGGAGCAGGGCGTCTGTGATGTCCGTTTTGTCGGCACCGCTGATTCGTTCCGCATAAACGGGCTTCGTCTTGCTCTCGTTATATCGATACGAGATCGAAAGCCCGTGGATCACCGGCATGCGATGAACGCAGGGCTGGAGATAACAGTTGTCCGCACTCTCTATGCGCAGGCGGATGCAGCGACCCGTATTCGCACCGATGTTGACCGGCTCCCACGAATTGGGACACGTGAATTTCAGTTCGATCTCCCCGAACACCTCTCCGGAAAAAATCGATGTCCACTGCGCATCGTCGATCAATCTGCGCCATCCGATTCCGTTGAAATATTCCACCGCGATTCGCTCAATGCACGTATGCGCGGTCGTAAATTGGATGCGCCTTGGTTTGCGCTTGACGACCTTCAGCGTCTTTTCCTCCTGCTCCGGCGTGAACGTAACCAATTTCTCGCGAAAATCAAGAGAGAATCGGAGCGTCACCTCCGCGCCGCCGTGGGAAAAGATGTTGTCGTTGCCGATATAGCAATCATCAAAGATGGAGGCTGTTTCCCCAAATGGCATACAGGTGTCTGTCGGCAGATCGCTGTCGTTGTTATTGATAAAATCGGCGGGGATATTCTCCGCGCTCGAATGAATCGACAGCTGTCCGATATCGAAATCCTCACGCACGATGCCATTCGCGTCAATGCGAACCACATCGCACAAGCGCCCGTCGGGCAGGGAGACCTTCTCGGCTTCCCCTTCGCGGCGCAGATAGAGGACGTTTTCGCGCGCTGTCACTTCGCTGTAATCCGCGAAATCTTCTCCGTCATAATACGAAAATCGGTATCGTTCACTGTCCGCGAGCGCCTTCGCGAGCGGCGCGCCGTCCGGCGAAAACACTTCTATCATTGCGCTCGTACCCGGCGGCACATCAAACACATCCCCATGATAGAGAAGCAGGGAATTGCTTTCGATGCCCTTTTTCTCAAAATCAAACAGACGTATCTCTGTTTGGTCTCCGGTTTCGACATCCGGCGGCGGCGGAGCGGGTATGCCTGTCGGATAAATCGGCGCGGCATCTCCGCGAATCGGCAATATTCTGCCAAAGCAACCCGAAACCTCGATGATATCGCTGATGTGCGCGCTCGTCACATGCAAGGGTTCCTGCGTTTCGAAGATGATCGCATTTTCCGAAAGCTCGCTATCTCCGAGCAACTTGACGCCGGCCGGTACATCTATTCCGGGGATCGTATCCTGCAACGGATTCATGACACATATGCCCTCGGACGGATAGGCAGGAAGAAGACTGATATTCAGCAAGTTGACGAGTTCCACCCGGTATTTTTCGATAACGCTGTTGAAGCGGTCGATGCTGCCCTCAAGCTGCTCCGCAAAGAGCATCGCGATCACGGAACCCAGATCGGGATTGTTCGGGCTGAACACCCATTCCGGCGTATAGGACGCGGCAAACTCCTCAATTTGCGCGTAGAGATCCTCCTTCACGCGCGAATCAATCTTGTATGGTATCGTCTGCTTCATTCTTCCTCCTCCGCCGAGGTTTTCAGGTAGAACGGGAATACGAAATTGTCCACCGAATTCGTCTGTGCCACCCTATACCGAATATTCACAATCAAACAGTCATTTCTGCTGTCCGCGTCGATCTCCACATCCGCATTCGAAATGCGGGGTTCCTGACTCATGACGAGCTCGGCTATGTCGCGGCGCATGATGCTCAAATGAGTGAGGTTGATGTCCATGAACGCGTAACGCGTGAGCCTACTGCCGAAGTGCGGCGCAAGCTCCCGCTCTCCAACGGCGGTCATCATGATCAGATACACGGACTCCTTCACGCTCTGTTCCCCCTCGGAAACGGAGAACCGCCCCGTCGCTTTATTGGCCTGTGGCGGAAATTTCATCCCGCTTCCCAGAAAAGAATTACTTTTGTCTTCCATCATATGCCCTTCCTGTCCCTCGTTATCCCATTTTGATCGGACTGCCCGAAATACTCACGATTCCGCCGCTCTCTGTCTTATACATAGACGAGGCTTTCTCGCTGATCTGCGAAGCGTCGACCTTCATCATTCCATCCGTCTTTACGCTCACCTTTTGTGAGGCTTGGAGGTTCAGCGCGTCGCATTCCAACCGCACCGCACCCGTCTCCCCGTTCATGATGAGCTTGATCTTGTCCCCTACCTCCACGGTAATACGACTTTTCGCCTTGATATTCATCGTTCCGTCGACCGTCTTAAGGTTGATGGAATTTTCGCCTTTCTTGTCGGTCAGCGAGATGAGTCCGTTTTCATTGTCCAATTTCAGCGTATGCGTGGACTTTGCTGTCGAAAGCGTGATGCAATCTTTGTCGCCCTCGCCTTCTTTATTATCCTCGAATGTGAGCGCGCTCCCGTTCCGTGTAACGATGCGTTTGACCGTGTTGTCCGGATCGACGGATCGGCTGAGAAACTGATCCCGATCCTTGGAAACACAGCCGATGAGGTACGGCTTTTCGATATTGCCATTCTCGAAAGCAAGCAACACCTGATCGCCAATCTCCGGAAGGAAGTAATGCCCCCACTTCGGGCCGCCCGACGGCTGCACGAGACGCACCCACTGCAGCTCGTTCGCCTCCTTGTCGCGCGTCGGAATGGTCACGCAGACGCGCCCCGGCATATCCTTGTCGTAATTCTTCGCGACGACACCGACCATCACGCCGTAGGCGCGCGTATCACCCGTCTCCGTCTTCGTGACCTGCCGGCTTGCTATTTCGTCTATGATATCATACAGTGCCATGCGTCTTTATACCTTCCCCGCCCGAACCTTGTCGACCGAACCCGTAAGCTTCGTCCTGTACGTGCCGTTCCTGTTGAGCTCGTGCACGACATTTGTGATATAGAAAAGATTGTCTCCCGGCGAACCGACGGAGATATCCATAAATCGTCCCGGGATCAGATCCGGCATTCCGACGCATTCGCACTCGAGACTTCCGAGCCTGTAAGACATCTGCGCCATGAGAGATTCGAGCCGCGCGTCGGCCTGCGCCTGCGAGAACATCGTCGGATCGATGTAGACCTTGCTGCTTCCCTTGATGAGCGCCTTCGCCTTGCTCGCCGTCGACAGCTTTTCATTGTATTTGTCCTTCGCGATGAGCACCTTCCCCGTACCCGGATCGATGGCTCGCACCTCGATGCGCTCCACCATACCCGTCAAGCTGTATCCGAGTCGGTAGAAGATGATGCCGCCGTTCGCACTGAGCGAGGTGAGCGGACGTACTTCGCTGCGCGCCTTGCGAAAGAGCAGATTGCCGCGATCGACGAAGAACTCGTAATTGAATTTCTTGGCCGCCTTCACGACGAACTCGTAATCGCTCTCCGAGACCATCTCTATCGTCTCCGCGCTCGCCTTATCTCCGGCGGACGCGGGCTTCTTGTCGGGCGTGTCCGTCACCGTGACCTTCTCGGTGATATTTGCCGTGCTCGTCTTGTCATATACGCGCTTAAGCAGCTCGCGGACGGCTTCGCCGTAGGACTTCGCCGCAACCTGCGTCGCGTAGGACGACGCCATCATGATACCCTTGACATCCATCGCCGTGACCTCGATATACGGCGGTTCATCCTCGACAAAACAGAAATCGACCGACGCGATGAAGCCCTTAAACACGCTTTTCACCTCACTGCCATATCCGAGGCTGATATTCGCGGACGCACCGAGTATGGTCTGCTTTTTCAGATTTTCAAACAGATATTTCGATTCATCACTGCCCTCTTCTCCGATCACATAGGCGTTGTATATGCGGAACGAGGCGATCGACGCTTCAAATCCCGAAGTCAGCTCAACGCGAATGTCATTGACAAGCATGTGGTTTTTATTCTTTGAAAACTCGACGCCGTTCAATTCGATTGCGACGCTGGGGAAATCAAAGCCGCCATACTTCTTGTACATGGCATCATATGTAACCTCATAAGAGCCCGCTCCGCTTACGGCGGACAGTCCCGGAATGTCCGTAAGTCCCACCATTACCGCGCACGCTCCCTATATCTGTTCAATACGTTCATAAACATCCTCATCAATACCCGCTAAGATTTATAAATGACTGCTGTTGCAACGAGCTCTTTTCGTGGGACGCGCGCACCACATCGTCCGTAAAGAGATTGTCGTAGGCATCGTCCCAGTATGCCATGTCCTTGTTCCCCTCTATCAATTGCTGAATGCGAATCGAAACCTTGCTTCGGATCGGGTGTCCCGACGGTGAAAACATCAGGTATTTCGCCTGCAACTCCGTAATCATCCCCGAGAATGACTGGCGACCCCAATTGAAAACAACATACATCCGCATAGCCAGGATGGCGATCATCCCATTTGTCTGCGGCAACACGGTATGGGATTTAGCGGCGGAAGCCCCCTGAGAAATAACATCCTGCGAGGACACCCTGAGTGCATCCCCATGAAAAGCGTCCGCGTTTTGAACAGCGTCAAAAATCAAATCCACGCCGAGAACGACCGAAGCGCTACGATCGACCTGATTGGGAAGATCGTGAAGATTGGCCATCATCCCCTTGATCTGGTAGTTTTTTGCGTTTGTCTCGAGCCGGAGGGTGCTCGGGTTGAATTGCACGTCAAATTCACCGGCTATGGGGCTTTCCATCTCCATCCCGTTAATGTGAATATACGGTGTCGCCCTTAACTGCAACTTCGCTTTTTCTAAGCCGCCAAGCAATGATATTCCCATCGCGAATCTCCTTCCTTACCAACTGAC
Organism: Eubacteriales Family XIII. Incertae Sedis bacterium; assembly: GCA_031274195.1. Lineage (GTDB taxonomy): Bacteria > Bacillota > Clostridia > Peptostreptococcales > Anaerovoracaceae > JAISGB01. The sequence goes on along the minus strand of JAISQM010000009.1, from coordinate 55,333 downwards.
GTTCAGCACATTGCTGACCGCACTCTTTTTTGCGTTGAGTTTCGCTAACGTATCCGGATTTGTATTGAGGCTAGCCTGCATGCCGCTAATCCATGCAGGCGTATCGACAGCCCAATCGTCTACAAGCCGCAATGTGACAAAAGCGCGTATCGGATTTCCCGACGGAGAAAACATCACATACTCCGCGTTTACATGCTCCAGTATGCCCGTAAGCGAGAATTCTCCCCACGCAAAGTTGATAGAACGCGTATTGACATTTCTGAGCGCACCGATAAATCCCTCTACAATGGGCTGCACGGACCAATCCGAGTCGGCACCGCCTGTCAGACCGGCTTTCTTTGCGGCGACGCCGATCCCTCTCGCGGCTCCCGATACCGAGGCAGCAGCAGCAACCTTTCCCGACGCAAACGCGTCCGCCGTATTCACCTCGTCGAATACAAGCCTCGTCGTGAAAACGATTCTCGGAGTGCCTACGTCTATCGGTATACTCATATTAAGTTCAGGGTGCTCAGCCGCCTGTGCCTGAGCAGTGGCACTAAGCTTCACGGGAAGCGACGCATCTATCGTGAGTTCGCTGGGATTGAACTGCACTTTATAGCTGTGTTTTTTTTGATCGGTATCATCACGGCGGTCTATCGCCGTGATGATCGCGCTGTCTACCAGCCCAAGCTTATTTTCCGCAAATTCTTTCAGACTCATCGTGTCCCTTTTCTATCTCTCATCCTGATATAAAATGTCATTTACCCCTGCGCGCACGCTCCAAGTCGAGCTTGCGCTCGACGCCGCTGTATACGCGGCTTTCGATCATCTGCATCTGCTCGGAAAGCGCTTTGCTGATCACGCCCTCGATGTCCCTCGCGCTCTTTGCCTCCAGCTCTCTGACGGCCCTGTTGACCTCAGTTTCGATCACGTTTTCCTGTACGGCGATATTTTTGACTGTAACCTCGCGGCTTGTCCGCGCGGTGTCGGCCGTCTCTCTGCCCGCCGTCACGCCGTCCGGCAAAGCACCGTCATCCTGCTGTCTGTGGTGCATCCGCACCGGCTCATACGGATGAGGGTCTCCCCTTGTCCGCCCGGCGCGCGAGGATGGAGTCACGCGCTCTATCGTGCGTTCCACACGCTCGCGCAGCACCTCCGTATCGTCGTGGATTTCCCGTTCCAAATGCCGCAACTCGGTCTCGCTGTGTTCGCGCACCGAGGAAATGTCCGCGTTCAGATCGGAGATGTTCACCGCGCGGATGCCGCTGTCCTCGTCCTTCACCGCGCCCGGCAGATCGAACAGCAGACGTTCGTATATCTCCTTGTATTCGGGCGCGACAGACGAAAGGAGCAATGTAAGCTCCGGAGATACCGTTCCCCCGTCCCGCACCTCCTCGGCGGCCTCCCGCAGATCCTTCAGCAACTTGCCGGAGTCGGAAAGACCTTCGAGCGCTTCGCGCGCACCGCGTCTTTCGACATCCGCGACCGACGGAGTCTTCTTTTCGTCGCGCTTTATCGACTCGGTGCGTTTCGAGAGCTCCCGCGCGATTTCCTTGTTCCGCCGATCGTATTCGTCCAGCTCCGCCTTGAGATTTTCCCGCGAAGTCCTCTCATCCTCCGCGGCGGCGGCTTCCTCCGAAAGATCGTAGGTCTGCGCGATCGTCTCGGCCTGTTCAAACTCTGTGGGATGAAGGGATATCACATCTCCGGAGCTGCGCTCGATCAGCTCGGATATGAGTTCGTTCATGTTTCGCGTGATTGGCCGCCCTACCGGCGCGTCTTCGCCGCGTTCTTCCACCTCGCGCAATTCGTTCATCAGATATTGGATGGACGCGGTTTCCGTAAATGTCGATTCCGATGTCTCAGTCGTGCGCGCCCGCTCCAGTATCTGCCGAATGGTATCAGAACCCTTCGCGGATTTCGCCAATTCGATCAGGTGCTCCACGCTCGACCGTTCTTGCCGGATGCTTCGGAATACGTCAAGATAGTGCGCCATATCCGGAGTTTCCGGCTCGACGCCGTCCATATCCGCGCGCGCCTCCTCCGTCTCGCCTTCCTCCAGCATGATCCGCGCGGGCGCCGTGAAATCGCCGCTCTCCCCGCCAAGCTGCGCGAGAACCCGTTCCTCCAGACGGTCGAGGGATTGCAGACTGCGTTCAAACATGCTCTCCGCGTACACTTTTTCGCCGCGTTCCGTATGCCACTCGCGAAAGCGTTCAAGCGTACGCGCGGCCGCATCCGGGAGTACCTTCGAAACATCCACGCTGATATTGACGTCCGTATGCGCGGCACCGGCAATTCTCGATAAGAACGCATTCTGCGCCATGTTGATCCAAGCTGCCGCCACGACCGAACCGACGACCTCATCGTCTTCGGCGTCGGGCTTCAGCGCGAGTCCCGTTTCGTAGGCATTGTAGTGCCGATGCACGGGAGAAAACGCCGAAACGGAGATATCTCTTCGATGATCGAACAGGTTGACCGCGTTCATCATGCCGACCCATTCGGAGGAATTGAGCTCCAACACGCTCGACACGCGCTCGCCCACCGAATATGAGCCGTACGACTGCATACGCGACACGATCCGCTCGACGCCGAGCCTGTGCATGATCTCGCTAAACAACGGCTCCGCCGCTTCGGACGCTTCCGCGCCGGCGGCGGCGAGCTCCGCGCTTTTCGTCTTCGGCGCTTCGGGAAACTCGGCGGATTCTCCCACCGCAGATTCACGCAGGATCGCGCCGTCCCGTTCGTATCGCTCCGTCAAACGCTCGGTCGTTTTGCTCTCGTTCACGGCGGCGATGGCCTCCTGCACGAAGGATCGCGCGTCCGTGATGCCCAACCGCCTCAGAACGGTTGAAAGATAGACCTCGTCCCTATATGAAAAGTCGTAACCCTCCGTCAGCAGAATGCGGTTGATTACGTTATTGACGATATTCAGCAGGGCGTATCTCGAATTGACGGAGTGCTCGACCTCCGTAATATTCGTGAAGCTCCCTCCAAACTCGGGAATCTCCGGAGACGCAAACATGAGCAGCAACATATCCTTCGGCGTAAAATCCATCGCCATCAGATCGTAGCTGCCCGCGATACTCTCGCAGAACGCATTTTCCCACGACGCGCTCGGCGCCGGAATCGTCGTAAACGGTCTTCCCGTATTCATTTTTATCGGCGAACCGATTGTTAACATCGCTTCCTTCCCATTCGCGTCAACCCATCAGGCCGAACCAAGCGGCAGATCGAGACAGACCATTTCTCTGTACGCGATCGTGGTCGTTTCCACAAGAAGTCCCGATTGTTCCGCGTTGAGATCCCCATACATCTTCTTCATGACAGTGCAACCGGTAAATGTGTATGTGCGCACCCAACCGTCCGGATTGCTCCAGTTGTCCGCGCTTCTCGATACCGCAAGCAGAATCGGCAGGACGGGTTCTGACCCATTCGGCAACGGATCGAAATAATCTATGCCGACATAGCGCTCCACATCCAATGTGAAAGGCTTGCTGATCGGCTTGCGCCGCATATGGACATAGTCGTTCAGACCGCCTTCCTGAATCAGCTCGTATTCATTTTCGCGCACAAAAGCCTTGACGCTCTTGCATGGCAGGTCATACAGGCCTTCCACACGAAGCATAAAGTTGTAACCGACTAAGGGCGCCAATCCCTTGTTCAGCGCGAGGACATTATCTGTGGTGACATTTCTCGATGTAGTGCCAAAAGCCATTTATTCCATCCTTTTTTAACTCCGAACATCTACTACGGCAGCTTCATTTCGGTGATGCTCTTTTCTTTCTTGCCCTTTGCATCGGAGGGACTGAGATCCGCGTTGATCGATGAGATTTCCTCACACCAACGCCTGCGGGCAGTATGGTCAAGGGCCAATACCTCGTCACTCCCCCAGTGAAAGTAGTATGAGATGAAAGACATTTCTCGATACAGCTCTCGCTCGGGATAGAGCGTTATCCCTCTCGTGTAAAATTTATGGGTACATCAAATATATGTCCGCATTCCGGACAGGTCGCCTGCATCGTCGGCGTATCAATCGTATTGATGCGCTGATACATATCCTGCAAAAAAGCGAGATCCGCCGTGTAAAGATTTTCGATCACGCTCGCTACGACCGCCGGCAATTCTCCAAGCTCCGTTACCACGGAGGAAAGTACCACGATGGAGAGGTATGACGGATTTGATAAGACCCGCGGATCGCGCAGCGCTCCGATCTCGTCGCCGGCTGTCGCGAGGCGCATCTTGCCGCGCTTGTGTATCTCGCCCTTCTCGTCTAAATATCCCTTAGGCAACTCAAAATCATATACAGTCTGCATTTCTCATCTCCTACGCCCGTGGAAACCGCGCATGTTTTGCACGGCTTCCGCGGGCAATAACCATATCATAGCTTCTATGCCGTCGCACCACCACCGCCGGATACTGCCGCTGGCAGTGGGATCGAAGTCATATACTCGTATGCGATCTCTATCGTTTCAATCGCGACCTCGCTCTGCAACGCGTTCAGATCCGTACCGGAGTACTTCGTGACCCATGCGTTTTCCAGAACCCATGCCTTTTCACCCGCGTTGCCGGACGCTGCCAGCACGGTGGGTGAAGACATCCGGATGTCGATCAGCTCTATAATGATCTGCGTACGAATTGAGCCGACCCGCTGATGATGGATACAATCGGCTATCCACCTCCTAAAGTTTGTCGAAGCGGTAATACCGAACTTCATGCTGAGATTTCCGACCTTCACAAGCCCGGGAATCTTCGTGGGCGCAAGACTGCCCGAATTGCCCTGTCTGAATTCGATCACGTCAACTGTTGATTCAAGTCCCGTTATCTCACTAAACGCTGCCTCTCCCGGACTCCCTGAAATCGAGACAGCGAAATTCATTTTTGTATATGGATATTCGCCAGCGCCTCCGGCAGGGTTCTGCGGTGTTGTAGCTCCAAATGCCATGGTTGTTCTCCTTTCAAATACGGATTACTCCGTCAAAACTATACTTAAGGGGTATTACTCCTCCGCTCCGGCTCCGCCCGCTTCCGCCGTAAACTGCGTCACGCGGAAGATCACGAACTCGGCGGGCTTGACAGGCGCGATACCGATGTTGCAGATCAGACGCCCGTTCTCAATGTCGTCACGCGTCATCGTAGACGGACCGATGTCAACAAAATACGCCTGCGCGGATGAATCTCCGGCGAGCATGCCGCTGGCATAAAGCCCCTCAAGGAACGATGTGATCGTCATCTGCACGCGACCCCAAAGGTCAGTGCTGTTGGGCTCGAAAACGACCCAATTCGTCGAATTTTTGATCGATTCCTCCACATAGATGAACAGACGACGTACATTGACATACTTGAAGCGCGAATCAGAGCTGGCCGTCCTGGCGCCCCAAACGCGAATACCCTGTCCCGGCAGTGCGCGCAGAAGGTTGACGCCGATGGGATTCAGGATGTCCTGCTCCTTCGCCGTGTAGTTTGTCGACAGACCGGTGCAGCGAACCGGTTCATTGGCGGGCGCTTTATGCACACCGCGTTCGACATCCGTACGGGAATAGACACCGAGTACGGCACCGCTCGGGGGGATGTACGCCGGCGCTTGCGCAAGCCGATCATAGACCTGCACCCACGGATGATAGACCGCCGCGTAAGAGGAATCAATGATCTCGCGATACTCCGCGATCTCTCCCGTATTCACCGTATCGATCGGAACATCGATTACCGCGAACCGGTTCTGCTCGTTCTCGCAATGTGTCGTGAGCGCGACCAGTACTTCGGGAATCGTAACGCCCGGAACAGCAAGCAAGCTCACGACATTGTTTTCCTTGTAGGCTGCAATGCCCGTGCGCTGACCCGGTCCCTTATCGACGCCGATGAACGTTCCGGCATTCGCCGAGGCGATCGTGCCGTCGCTTCCGCTCGAGAACGTGATCGTCCCCTTGTCGGTTTCCGTGTCAAAGATCAGTTGAATCGGCGGAACAATCGCATCGGAGGCTTTCGCTTCGACCTTGATGATCGCGCTATTCGCGAGCCGCCGCAAAACATAGTCGGCGGAATCGACATTCAGCGTAACACCTCTGAAGTTCTCGACATAACCGTCGCTCTGCACCGCGATATCCAATTCCGCGGAATATACGAGGGATTTGGGCACGAGCGCGTCATCCACGGGGTCCGCGCTGAACGCGTTTTCGAAAGTGATGACGTTTTCAAGAATGGACTCGATGCGGTTTGCTTCGCCCGCAAATGTCACGATGTCGCCATTTCCAAACCCGACGATGGCTTTCGCCTTGTACGCCCTGTCGCTCACGGCCTCAACGAGCTGCATCTTGCGCTTGCTGGTACCGGTGATGGAAATCGTTATCCGGTTGCCCCATTTGCCTTCATTGGCCGCCTCAAAGGATAGAATACCCTGCGAGGCCTTTGCGGACTTGGCGTCCTGCGGAATGACGCGGCTCACATAACACCTGGTACCGCCATTCGCGAAGAATTGCTCGACGCTGTAGGGCAGGAAACGATACTCGCCATGCGTATGTACGCTCAGGTAGCCGCCATACTGTCTCTGATATTCCGCAAAGCTCGTGATGAGCTGCGGCTCGCCGATTGTCGGCCCTTTTTCGGCAATGCCGACAAAGCCCGCCGTACTTGTGCCTACGCCCTCGATGGAACGCGGCGAAGAATCATATTCTTCTACATAGATTCCCGGTGATAAATATTCAGCCATAATTGTCCGGTTTGGAAAAAATCCAAACCTTCCTCCCTTCTAATCAACTACGATATAACTTGGTGCTGTCGCACATAGTAAACATGTTTTAACGTATACTTCTCTATGTTTGCCCAACGCTATCCTCCTTTCATTTCCGCGTCGTGTTTATCTGTGTTTTTCGCGGTAGGCGCTGCTCGGCTCATGATGTCGCTTATGCCGATTCGCCTGCCGGCCGTGCTTAGTTCGGCTTCGCTCGGGTCGAATGTCCGGAATGTATTTCCCGATTCCGTCTCCGCACGAATGATCCAATTTGCGTTTCCTGATCTGTGCGGGAGCCGAAGCAAGCACGTCCCGTCGCGGACACGACCCGCCACGCGATATGCCAAACGCAACCCCAATATATCTTCCGTAGGCACGGAGTCTATCTTATATATACCGTATGATATCTTCTTAATAATTGCAATGGGAGCATAGCTCTCATTGTCCTTCGCGATGATGCCATAGGATTTCCCGCCTATCTCTCTCTTGTATTGGCTCTCCACCGTCAGCAACCTTTTGCGTTGATCGACGCTCAAAACAGACCACACGGTTCTTTCGACGCACACCGCATCCGCGGCGATAAGACCGGAAAGCGTACCGTCGATCGTCGTATAGACGTCGCCGAGCGTGTCCTGCGGAATCAGCGATACCTCTATCAGCGGAAAGCCCTCGTCGAGATTTGCGTATTCAACCTGCAACTCCTCATATTCATAGCCCGATACGTTTATGCCCAAAACGAAGTCTTCGCGACCGACATCCGAAAACAGTGCAATCCCATCAGAACTCATGAGATAACGCACGATTGCGCCGTTCCTGCTCAACAACACATGCCCGCGCGCGGGCGCGCCCGAGATGTTGTCAACAAATGAAACGGCCAAATCTATTCGATGCGTTATTGTCACATCTGCCATGACTGCACTCCTTCCTTTCCTATTGCCCCATATCGATATTGAACAAGGCTTCCGTTACGCGCGGCGGATCCACAACGACTTCGCTCGACAGCATCACGGGTGCCACTTTGTAAAACATGCTGACCTGATACGGCTTATTGATCGCGGACCACACGCGGACTTTTTCCTCGAGCGGCATCCGTGCCGGTGTAATTATGATCGGCGCCTCATCGAATTCGAGCCACGGTTGTACGACCCTCGGTTCGACCACATTCCCGTCATTGACGATCTGCGCCGCCCGGCCGATGATCTTTTGGATGTCATGCGCCTTCAGTCCCATCTGCGACGAACCGTTGATAAACAGCATATAGTAAAGCGCATAGGGCTTTGACGGCTTCGTCAGGCGCGTCCCTCCGGCTCTGACCAAGGGCGATGTCGTCAGGCTCAATTCCTCGGCGATATCGTAGAGATAGAGACCGAGAATGTAGTCAACATCCTGCTCCGCCGGAGACGAGACATCGATGTTGTTCGGAGAGGGGATGGGCTCGGGGCACATCTTCTCTCTGAGCGTCCGCACGATGTGTGCGCTGATATCCGATATGATTGAATAATCCGCCATTTAATTCCCTTTGAGGCTTTCGCCCTTTCAACAACGACTATTGCATGAGCAATGCTAATATTTCATCCGACGTATCCTGTATATCCTTGCTCATGAGGATGCCAAGATCGGAATCCGGCAAATACACGGGCTCGCACTCGAAAGTCGCGGCGGTATAGCTACCGGGAATGTAAATGGCGCCAAGGAAGCCCGTTATCGCGTCCATCTTGTCCGAATCGGCCTTGTTTCGGCTGCGAACCACCGTGTCGGACCACATGGTGAACGCGTAATAATCCGTGCCGCGCGTCAGCGTCGCTTCGCTCAGGTTGCGATTCCACACATAGCGCAGACCGCACCAGTAGCTGACCGCCGTGACAGGAAGATATTGCACGGACGGATTGTCGAACTGTTTGTATACGAGCTTGTTGCCGAGTCCGAGCTGCTTCTGCGCTTCCGCTTTCATGAGTTGCGTAGCGGTATCGCTGCCGGTCGCGGCGGCATATTCCTTCAGTGCGTTGATGTACGCGATCGCACCCTTGCCGGACAACGATCCGGTTCCGGCACTTCCGAGACCCGAGCCGGTCGTTCCCGTATCCGTGCCCGCGCCGAGTCCCGCCCCGTCGGCGGCCGCATTATCGAAGTAATCACCGACGATATCGCCTATGTCCGAATCGCTCTTGCCGCCGGCCAACGATGCGTCGTAAGCGGACTGATTGTTGATAATCAACGCTTCTACCGCCTTGATCTGATCGGCATACGCGGTATTGCCTTCGAGCGCGTATTTCTTTTGCATCGCATCGTAGAGATCCTTCAGTGCGGGGAATATCACCTTGAAATTCAGATCCATCATTTCCCCGAGAGATGCGATGGCATTATCGAGATCGGTAAGATTGCCGCCGTTCTCGATGATACCCAACGCGCTGCTGCGAAGGGACGACGCGAGACTTCCGACGGAATTCGGCGACAGCGTCGCCGAGAGCGCCCGCAATTGCGCTTTCAACAGATCCAACGCGCGTTGCAGAGCCGCGAGCGCGTCCGCATCGCTCGTCTGATTTATCTGAGCCTGGAGATCGGCAATCTGCTGCTCCAGATCCGAGATCTGCGCGTTTGTTTCACTCTCAACCGCTGCGATCTTCGCGTCCAAGTCCGCGATTTGGTCCTGTGCGGCTTTGGCACCCGTCAGATCGTTATCGTCGAGCGCCGCCAGATAATCCGTCTGAAGCGCCGCTTTTTCTTCCGTCAATTGGTCGAGCTCGCTGCCGCCGAGCGCTATTTCAATCTGGCGTTTCAGCGTGCTGAGGAATTCGATGTGGCTGTTTACGCACGTCTCCGCATCCGACAAAAAGGCATCGTTTGGAATCTGTCCGAGCCAACTCGTCGTCATGTCGATACGCTCATCAATGAAAGTGATGCTATCCTCCGCCACAATGCGCTTGGTATACGCGGTGATGAACGATTCGAGCTCGCCGCGCGACGAATTTAGGGTGGAACGATTGTCGGAAGCGATCCCTCTGAGTGTCGCGCCTGCGGAGTTGGCGGAAACCGCCGCTTTGTACTGCGCGTTCTCGCCCGCCTCAAGCCCCTGTGTCAACCGGTTGGTCGCGTTCGGAATGAGCGTCGTATTGAGCAACTCCGCTTCCGAGGCCTGATTCAGAATAGAGCCGTTTTCGATGTTGGACAGATCCGTCAGCGTCGATACGTCTTTATCGCAGGCCGCGTAATTTTGAGCGGCGGCGTTGCTGATCAAACTGTTTGAGGCATCGAACCGCACGGAGGAAAGCACCGTAACGCCGGCATCGAGGCGCTTGCCCTCTTGCTCGCTCAGCGAGACCTGAACATTCGCAAGACTGTCATTTAAGGCACTCTTAAGGTCGGCGTCGGTCAGACCGCCTTCCGTGTATCCCGCGATTTCTTCTATAAAGCCGCCCAGCGCCTGATCCACCGTCGAGAACACATCCGCGCGGCGCGTAGCGTCCACGGCGCCCATGACACCCTGAACCGCCGACATTTGATCCTTGGCCTCCTCCTCCTGACTGATGATCTGGAAATACTGCTGCAGGGCAGACATATTTTGATCCGCCCGGTCCGTCACAGCCGAGCGAACATTCGTCGCCCAGAATTTATCGATCCGGTCAATTCGTTCTTCGCCATCGTCCGTATCGGCCTGCGAATTCGTATACAGATCATACTGCATTTTCAGCGGCTCAAGCTCGGTCATGGACTCCAAATCGTAGGGATTGCTTGTATCGAAAATATTGACCGCCGCGTTTGTGCGTAAATCGTACGTGATGCCGTCCGATTTTGTGTGATACTCGAAGAACAATGCGGCGATATCGTCGTTGCTCGCCACAACGGGTGGCTGCATCCCGGTCGGATCCGTATAACCGGAGGATATCGCCGCGAGCGAATTTGCCTCCGTGATATCGCACCACGCGCCGTCGTTCAGCTCGGATTTGTAATAGATCCGACTCTGGGAGGATTCGCCGGCCGATTCGATCGCCATCTCGTAAATATCATCAGTGAGCGCGCTGATATGCACCAGATGCGTACCGATAATCAGCGTCCCATTCTCGATCGTGGAGGGATCGATGTGAACCGCGGTCTCATCGTTCCACAGAGCGCTGGATCGTTCAATGAGACCCGGCACCGCATACGCGATCACGACAGCCGCAACCACAATCGCCGAAATGACGAGATTTCGCAACCGATTCTTCTTATTCGTTTTCTTCGTCATAGAATGATTCACTGCCATTCTCCTTTTCAATCAATAATACATACCGCGAATTTCCGAAAACATTACATATCTCCGCCGATTTTATTTATCATATACTGTCCGTTGTTCGGATCGTTCCGTCCGACACCACGAAATACGCTTTGCAAATCTGTTTTCCGCTCGCATCGTATACGAGCAGATCGACATCCGCGAGATCACCTACGAGCAATGACAGGTAGCTGAAGCTCTTACCCTTCGCGACCGGTGTATCGGAGCCGATATTCGTACCGTTATATTGAAGCAGGTACGAAGCAACGCCGATATCCGCATTGAAGTCCGGTAACAACGTAGAGGTGTTGGCGTTACCGACAATCTGCGTTTCCACCGTATAGCTGCCGATGGTCTGCTCCGCATTCGCAGGAGCTTCCTCGGACGCTCCGTTTTCCAACGGTAAGACGCCGCGCGCTTCGGTCGTGTCTATCTCGCATTCCGCGACAAAGCCGTCCGAACCGAACAATCGCACTTTCAAGGTCTGTGAATCACCGTAATCGAGCGTGAGATGACGGAAGCTCTTGTCCGCCTCCACGCGACCGCTCAGATTCTGATTTTCATACCAAACTTCGTATTCCGACACATCCGGTTCAAAGTCATCGGGCACATCCAACCCGAACACGAAGGTCATGTCCGCCACATCTCCGTAGATGTAATACCATATCTGCCCATCCGCCGTCGGGAAGCTGAGCCCGCTATCCGACGCGTCGTAGTTGAAGCTCGTCCCGGTAAAATAGACCGACACGGCGCCGCAACACAGCCGATCAAACGCGATCAACAGGTCATTATACGTCGCAAGCGAATCAAACGCGTCGATCTGCAACGCCTGATAATCGTCCTGTTGCCCTTTCACTTCTTCATACTCGGCCTTGCCGACTCGGTTCAGGATGGTGAGTCTGTTTAGCTCCGTCTCCGCGTCTTTCACGGAATCGGCTAAGGACTGTGACGCGTTTCTCGCAGTCACAAGCGCCTCAAAGTCCGTCGTGATCTTCTTCGTCAGGTCGGATTCCGCGGCGATACGGTCGGTCTTCGCCGCCGCGTATTCCATGCAGGCCGTGTAGAGGGCATACGGCTCGTCCTCGATATAACGGATACCGTCGATCTGCCCTTTCAGGTATTCCTTCGGAAATTTGATGAAAAGAATCTTGTACTTGCCCTGCCATTTGCTGTCGATATCGTTCAGCATGGCCATGTACTGGATTTGAAATGCGGCATAATCGACATCCTGCCCCTGCCGCGCGGCCGTGATGAATGAATTGAGACGATTCATCGCGCCGCCGTATTTGCCGCGCATCAAGCTCTCCGCAACATTGAGATTGATGAGCTCGATGGATTCCGCGGCTCGCGCCTCATATACGCCCTGATCGACGGACAGCGTATACGCGATCAAGCCTTCCAACTGATCGCGCGTGATATCTGCGTCCTTCAGCGGATTCAGAAAGCGGTATTGCGTGGTCACGTCCACCTTCACGGTGTCCGAAAGCGTCTGCTTGGCGAGCTGCAATTCGCGCAGTTGCCTTGCGACATCCTCCGTCAGTTTTTTGACGGTCTTCTCCATCGTGTCGATATCGGCCTGCTTCGCTTGCCCTGCGAGCAGACGGGCTTTGTTGCGCGCCAAATTCTTCGTCGCGGCATCGAGCATATCCTGCGTGAACGCATTTTTTTCCTGTAAGACGTATGCCTTGAAATACGCGGTGCGCACATTTGCGATCACCGCAAAGCTCTCGTCATTCATCTGATGCTGCAAAGTCGTAATCTCAGACATCATGGCCTGCGGCTTCACGTTAAGCTCAAATTCATCCGACAAAGTGAGCTTCTCGGGGAATTTGAAAGAGAGCAACGGCGTCCACCTGAGCGTCCGCTTGTTGCGCATCTTGGCGTTGATCGACGTCACCGCATCCGTATAATTGATTTTCTTCAACAGTATCTGATTGTAGATTTTTTTGATCTCCGAGCTCGACGCAAGCGCCATCTGCTCCGCCATCGCGAGCGTGAAAGGACTGCCCGTCGCGGCGTAGGCAGGTTTAGGAGCAAGCAACGCCATGCCCGAGATCAGCATTGTGACAAGCAGCGTGACCATTATACGATTGAACGTTTTTTTCAGCTTCATTTCCCCACCTCGACGGAATACATGAGAAACTTCTTATCCTGCGGATCCCCGCAATAAAACGTGTAAAGAATGTCTCCCGCTTTATAAGCATATATATAGATCTCGACATTCTTGTCGTAATCTTCGACATTGTAGACCTCATCAAACAAGCTGACGCCGCTCAGGGAAACCGGTCCGATGCCTTGCGAGTCCGAAAGCGCGTTGATCGCGATAGCGTCAGACAGCATACAGTAGGTGTATCCGGTGAAATCCGGCCGGCCGAGCAGCTCCGTGACGGCCGCGATGCTCTTGTACGATTTGCCGCCTTTCGCGAAATAGTCTTTCAGCACGGTAATGCCGCTGATCTTCCCCTCGCCCTCGAGATTGGAGTCTCCGCTCGTCATATTGGTAACGGCACCGATCTCCTTCATCAAAATCGTGAATTCATCTTCCGACGAGTACACCTCCTGCACGCCGGGATACATCTTCGCGGCTTCCTCCGCAGTCTTCCCCACGAATTCCTCGTATTGAATCTCATCTAACACGAAATTGCCGCGATACACCTCATTTGCCGAAGCATTATACAGGACACCTTCGCCGTTTTTCTTGCCTTTGAGGAATTCCCCCTCATAGGAGATCGCTCCGGAGGAAGAATACAACTTGCCTTTGCCATTCATCTCGTTGTTTGTGAACTCGCCCGTATATTTCAGCTCATCATTCGGATAATACAGCTTACCCGTGCCGTTATACATATTTTTATCAAACTCGCCGTCGTAGATCACCCGGCCATCCTTGTCGAAAAGACGTCCGTTGCCCGTCACCGTACCTTTTTTGACAGCGCCCTCATAGGCGATGTAATCGCCCTTTGCCTCAATCCGGCAGGAGCCGCTGAAAAAACGGATCGCGAGCGAATTGTATTTGTATACGCGCAGTGAAGCGTTGCCGGCGGCCTTGCCCGTGATCGCGATCGGAGACAGAACGAGCACGTAATAAATGCTGACCACGCCGATTACGACCACCAGGGCGAAAGCGAGACGTTTGCTGATCTGCCACCGCAGAACGGAATAATAATCGGACGTGTCGCGCGGCTTGATGTCGAGCAACTTCGTAAAGAAACCCCGAAGCGCGACCGTCCCCTTCGTTTTCCACCATGTTGGGCTTACTAAAACACGAACCCTCGTCAGTACCGAGAGGAATCGTACTTGTATCGCATTTAATAGTGGTCCGAAAAACCCATTCACCGTTTATATCCTCTCAACGCCCAATAGCTGATGTTTCACCACCGCTCGATCTCCCTCATTGAAATACTTTTCGCAGGCAAACGCGTACCACCGCACGAGTCCATCCCCGGGATTGAATTTCAGAATGGCGGAAAACTCCACCATCGCGGGATAGAAATCGTTGCGATAAAACATCTCGATCGCGTTCTGCAGTCTTTCATCGTAGCTTATACGAAGATTGCGCTCCTTATCCGAAAGACAGTCGAGTATCTCATACATCTTGTAGTCACGCGATTCGTCCGCGAAAGAAATCAAACCGATGTGACGTTTTGTACATGAACTTTCCAGATTCTCGGATTCATTGTCCGTGGGTCTGTGGAAGTATTGCTCGGTGGCCGCCATGCGGATGCCGAGCTTCCGAAGCGGCGCGTTGCAACCGGACAGGAAATTTAACTCCGCCGACGAGATAAACGGAAACGCCTTATCGTCCGTGCCCGCAATGCCGTAAAGGAAATCCGTCTTGTGGAGCAGTATGAAGAAATCGGGCGTCGGAAGGTCGCTGCCCGCGCCGCTCATACGATCGATCAGATCCAGACCGAAGCGGATCGAATCCCCATCCTTCGCGCCCAAATGCTTTGAAAACAGGATCGGAAGCGTCGTCAGAAATTCACTGGAGAGCAACGCGCCGCGTCGCTTGTTCGCAAATTCGAGAATAGAGGTGAAGCAACTGTTCACAAAGGCCATAAAACCGTGACTGTCCATAGAGTGCATGACGGCGTTGCGATTTTCGACGGAAACGATGGCGATGTATTCGTTGATCTCAGCCACATCTCCGGTGCAGACCTCCATAATCCCCGCCCGTTCGAGCAACCTGTCGGCATCCCTCGGCACGAAGCGCGAATACGAAGAAATCATGCGATCCGTTTCGTATTGCTTGATGGAGAGCGATACGCCCATCTCCATCACAGCGCGGCTCATTTTACCCAAATCTCCTTCTATGGAAACGATACCGTCAACCGAGAAATCGCCCTCAGTAAACCGGTTGAGCCGCCGTGTCAGGTCGCGCATGGGCCAAAGCGACAACGCCGTAAAGAGGGAAGCGATCCCGATGGCGACGAGAAGCGTGACGAGACCATAAAGAAATGCAGAAAATGTCACACTTGCCAATGCGTCCTCGAGCGCGATGTATTCTTGCACCGCCTCTCCGGAAACGGCATCGAGCACGGCGGAAGCGACCACATCTGTCGATTGGAACACGAGGAAACATATGACCGCGAGCATCGCGCAACCCACCGCGGCGAATGTCGCGCTCACCCGGATGATGAGTCTGCGCACATAAATCGCAAGCATCGCGGACAGGATGAGCCCCGCGGCAATCACGCCGACGGTGATCCAGATCGCTTGCGGCTTGTGATCGACAAAGAGGATACGCTCAGAGAAAGACACCTCTATCGGCGGCATGGTCTTCCACTCGCTCTGCGTGTCGGCACCCGCAAGATACAGGTTGGTCGTCCCGTCCGAATCGGCCGCCATGATGGAGGCATTATTTCCCCACAGGGCAAAACCCCGGACATGCTCCAATCTATCGTAGGTGTGGCTCACGTCAAACTGCGGGAAAGCGTCCATCGTATACAGCTCATGCGCCTCCGTATTCAGCACGGAAACGGTGCCGTCTTCACATCTCAGCAGGGAATCCGAATACATAATCTCCGTGAATTGTATATCGTCTTTCGTGATTCGCGCAATCCTTCCGTCGGAGAGCAACGCAATGATGGCCTCCCCGTCACAGACAGTAACGGTGGCGACCTCATTACCGGTTAGTGTCGGCTGCATAAAGATTTCCATGCCCTTAAGGGGTACTTTGCTCGTCTGCGTCTCGTCGCTTTCGGCGATCGGCATATCCGGCGTGTAGATCAGAGCGCAGAGCGATTTGCCATTTGTGCCGGTACCCGACAAAAACACCCGTCCGTTGCCCGACGACAATGATACTTCCTCGCCGATCAAGTCAAAACCTCCGGACGCGACTTTTCGCGCCCCTTTGAGCTTCGTGTCGGTCTCCATAAGCTCCCATTTGTCCGCAGGATCGCCCAGGAGCGTCAGGAAATATATCTTATCTCCCAGATTTATGGCCTGATAGATCATATCTGTCGACCGCAACATATGCTCGACCCTGCCCCGGTCGTCAAGCTTATACAGAAAGGAATGATTCGCATGCCGCTCCGACAGGTACAGGTCGCCGGATTCATCGCTCGCGAACGTAATACCCGCTTTGCTCAAATCCGGCGTAAAGAACGGCCACAGCGCAAAAGCGGACACCCCGATTACGATCAATATGATGAGCACTGAAATTACATTTTTTTTCAAGAGTCAATTCCTTTTCATTTCACGTTCAAGCGTTCGGTTCCGATGGTATTCAAACTGTGACCGAAAATTTTTCCGAGACCAAAGTCCCCGAAGATCAAGTAGCTGATGAGCATCACAAGCGCAAGCACAAAACATATGACGCTGAGAACGAGTATGATCCGAAATATCCGATCCCTGTGTACGCCGCAAAATTTGAAAAACCGCCGAAGAATGGACATCTTTTTCTCGGCCAGAACCGTGAGTTTGATGTCGTGATATACTTCGGAAAACCGCGCATACGCCTGTCGTTCTATCTTCCGAGAGAGCAGCTTGCGGCTTTTGAGTCGCTTCTTGCGATTCATGTTGAGAATGTCAAGCATGGTACGCGCGCACCGCACCACGCAATCCGACTCATCTATGGAAGCGTCCAACTTAGAGACATCGAAGTCCGTCGTCAGGTATACGCTGTTATCCTTCTCGACATGCACAAGCTCCTGCTCAAATTCGAGGAACAGAAGCGGATACGGCAGTGATGATTCCATACAGGCGAGCAGGATGTTGACGCATATCTCCTCGCTGATCGTCGGGTTTGTGATCTGTCCGGCCGCGAAATCGGCGAGCCGCCGCTCCCTGCGGTACGGGAACAGATAGCAGATATCCTCGCCCCACAGGAAACTGCGCAGATACGCGCGTTCCCCCGTTTCCTTCTCGGATGCGGCGAAAGCGGAGACCAATACGCGCGCGATCTCTCTGTCCGTGACGATGAGCAAGGTATAATATGGTTGCCCGATCGCCTGCATATCCCGACAACTCCAGACGGTATTCGCCTCGGTTTCAAGAATCACCGAAACGCATTTAAGCATCATATCGTCAACCCTGACGACATTCTCCCGGTCGCAGTCATTGATTGCGGTGGCCGCGTTGCTACTTCCCATCCTCGCTGTCTTTCTCCTTCACCACGACATAAGCGTATGTGGAGATATATGGATTGTCCGCACTGTAGATGTGAATCTCATATACCCCTTCTTTATTTGAAGCCGTGTAGATGCCATCAACTGTGATCGAACCTGAATTTTTCTCCGTCAATTGATATTCCAACGCGCACGGCGTCATATTTTTGAACTTGACGTCGATAAACCGGCTCTCGTTGGGCGCGACGACGATCGTCGGCTCCGCCGGCATGATGGCCGCGTCATTCCCGAATCTGGTCAACGCGCCGCGTTCCTCGCCGCTCGGCAGCTTTGTGGCCGTCCAGCGCACGAGCAGCACGACAAAATCCGTGCGCGCGTTCAGCTTCGCGCCTACAATGAAGCTCCCGCGGTCGTTCATCACGCGCACAGCCAACTCCGCGTTTGGAATGGGCAGTGCGTCCGCCTTGAAAAACGTCGAATCGCCATAGACCGTATTTTTGGCCTGTTTATCCAATTTGGCATCGTAAGCCAGACACTCGCAACCGACCGCAACGTGCACATCCCCGCCGCCGAGTCCGTGAATCACCTCATTGGAAAGATGTATCTCGCCTTTCTTGTACTCAGTGCCAAGCGGTATCTCACACACACCGGTCGCGTAGATCGGCTCCCGAACCGTCGGATAATGATCGACCTCCGTCGTGGTAGCGGCACTCACCCCCACCCGCTCCTTGTGTTTCGCGGTCTCAAACCATTCGGAATATTCGTGCCTACGCGCGTTATTCGCGATGGTCGGGATATAGTATCTGATCGCGTCATCCCGGATGTCGCTGATGATGGCCGTGGTGCTGCTGCGCTCGATGGTCACCTCAGCCAACGTCACATATTCATACGAACGGTGGAGCGCGCGTTCCTCCAGACTGGTCTTGGCCAATTCACGCTCAATGATCTCCCGAGGGCTCTCCGGGGAAATGGACAGGTGCAACATGATATTCCCGGAGATCGTCTTCTTTTCACTATTCACGGAGACCTCGATGTCGTCCGGCTTTCCCAGTATCATCGTGTCGGCCTTACCGCCGGCTCTCGCGGTCAAATGATATTCAAACTGTTTGCGCTCTCCCGCGAGCAACATCAACTCCGAGATATCGGCCACAAAACCATGCTTCCCGTCGGCACCGACGAACGCCGGTGTACCAAATAGGCCGTTTAAGACGATCGGGGAATTTTCATTGGACAGCTTCTCAACGGTGATCGCGACGCGGACGTTATGCCCGCTCGGCACGACCGACGGACACGCCAACGTCACGGAATAATCCGAATCGGCGTAAATCGTCGCGGAGCTCAAAAATCCGGATTCGGGAATCGTCAACACCCGGGAATCCGCATCCGTCAAAAAGAGCTTACAGCCCTCTTGAGTGCGGTTCATCTCATGCCCGCTCGCCTTATCCGCGGCGCCGATCGCGTATACCGGTTGGATATCTTCCTCGTCGTACCGGATACAGAGCAACAACCTGCCGCTTTCTGTCTCATCATAGCCATCGATCGCCGAAACCTTACGCACAACGGAATTTTCCAAAACGATCTCACGTCCAAGTCCGTCGATCGCCACGCCTGACTCGACCATAAGCGAAGTATCGTCGAGGTTGTTCACATTCAACCCGCATATGATACCCGCTCCGTACAACAGATCGTTCATAAACCGCCGTTTATTACTCATGTACATCTGCTCGGAAAGAAAATCGACCGAGGTGAGCAATTTTCCGGGATAATATCGATTCTTCTCAAATGGCAACAAATTGATGTTGTTCAAATTCTCCACCGCCTTTACATCCTATATGTCCTAACTGCTGTGCTACTTTGTATGCAAACCTGATCTTATCTATTTCGAGAACTATTCGGGCGGCAATGTCTGCTTCCGCGCATCCCGCTCGAGCCGCTCCCGCTCCGCGCGCGCGATGAGATCGTTGTGCTCATCCATCTCCTGAAGCCGTGCGAGCGCGTCTTTCTCCTCCTGCCGCTTCGCTGTAACGATATTGAAATCTCTTTCCAATGCAATCCTACCCTCCGGAGACAGTCCATCTTCGTTTCCGGTCAGAAGATATGTCATGGCTTGCATTAGGACGGAGGCTCTATGATCCGCAGCAGCCATTTTGGGATTGCGGTCAACCAGGTAATTATATAGATTGTTTTCCGTCTGACCCGAAAAGAGCTCATCATCAAGCGTGGTCGCACCCCCTACCGCTTTTACAGCCATCTCGCGTTCCTGCACATACTTTTCAGCGGAGAGGAATTCCGCATACATCCGATCGAACAAGGCTTTATTCGCCGCGTATCGATCAGCGTGTTCCGCCTTAAGCCGAAGGAGATCTATATGAACCCCCGCTGCTCCGTAAGAGGAGTACTCGATACCGGAATCTCGCAACTCATCCAAATATGGCAGGTTCTTTCTCCTCTTATCAAGTTGGTGCCGCGTTTGAGTCCTGTCTGTCTCCGTATTGGCGGTCGTTATTGCAGCTTCAAGCCTGCTTTGCGTGTCTTCAGACAGGCCGTGTTCCCGCGATAAACCTGACCGCGAGCTCTCGACCTGATAAGCGTACTGCTCCCGGTAAGCTTCGTTTTGCTGCAGATTCTCGTAAGTGAGTTTTGCTACGTGCATCCCGCGATTCCAAACAAGCTCGCGATATTTGGCGATCGCCGCATCTTTCGTCTCGCGACATCTGAGAACTTCCTCCTCGGGAAGGGGCGTTCCATCGTCTGAATTTACGCCATGCGAGCCGACGACGGCGTACAATGCCGCCTTCGCCGCATCGGTCGTCTGCTGAAGAACGCTGAAACGGGCTTCTCCCTCAGGATTGAAAGCTTCCCCGTTGCTGTCGGCCTTCTGACGCAAAACCGCCTCGGCTGTCTGAATCTCCTGCCGAATCTGGCCTACGTTTATCGAAGTATCCTTCTTCACGTCGAACGATGGGTCGAACAGATCGGTATGATATAGAACCGTTGAATCTAAGCCAATCTCTCTCCAGTTTTCTATTTCTCTCGGGCCGCGTTTCGCTTCTTGACGCTTTTGTTTTTTTATCTGTTCCGCCATAGGAAGTGTTTGCCCCGTCGGCGACTGATAGTTTTGCCTCTGCGCTTTTTTCGTGTTATCCTCTTGTCTTTTGCGAGCTTTCTTTCGCTTCGACGCCGACAGTTTCAGCATTTTGGCTTGTTCATCATCCACCGGCATCGCGGGCAGAGTACTCGCCGGGGGAGAAAGTAGGGTGAGTTCCGCTTTCATCTCCCTCACATTCTCGGTTTGTATTATGCCGAGACGCAACTGTTCGGCGATGACGCTGTCTTTCAATTCAAATGTTTTTTTCCGTAATGCCTCATGCTGCTCTTCGGTCAGATCGGGAATAGTGTATTGCTGTACAGGTTGCTGTTGCACCTGCTGCTCAGCGACCGTCAATGAGTCCCGGCGTTGCCTTTCCCGTTGCAATTCTTCAGGTGTCATGCTCATTTCGCATCTCCTTTCGCTCCAAATGGCCGGATCGCTCTAAGTACTGTCCTGCGAGTTATATCCGGGAATATTTTTTCAACAATGGCTGCCGACACATCATTCAGCGCCGTCAGCGATATCGTGGTTTCCGGTGGCAGAGTCTCGATCGCTTTGTTGCCCGCCGCGCGCAACATGGCCACGAGCGCGAGCTTTTCTCCGGGTTCGGCATAGGCGAACGACAGCTCCATATCCCCCTCATCGCGGGCGATGAGCAACAGCCCCGTCATCTTACCTTCTCTGAGATATCCTACGCTGAAGTTCAGATCGCATTCATCCCACGGAACGGGTCTGCCGACCGGCACACCTTCGGGCAAAGCGGCTATATGTTTCTCGAAGGAGTCGCGAACATGGGACGGCAACTCCTTGAGCGCCATCACCGCCGGTCCGCCTTTGTTTACCGCGTCGCTCCAGAAAGGATTGCCCGTCAGCATACCGACGGTCAGGATATAGACGGAATCCTCCTCATTGCGAAAAGTGAAGCCCTCACTGCGGAGAAGATTGTACAACTGCATGTGTGTATTTTTGTCGCCGAGCTGGGCTGTGATACCCTCTATATCCCGGACATCGAAAGAGTGGCTCGACAACATTCTGAGCATACTCCGCGCCAAACCGCTCTCGCGGCTTTCCTCTGCCACATATATCCAGATGATCTCCACCCAATTGTTGAATACCGTCGACACAAGCACGCCGGTCGCTATGCCGGAATTGTCGTCAAAGACGCCTATCGAAACAGTTTCGGGTTCGGACAGTTCCGATTGTATATATGTCGGTACATAACCGATAAACGCCGATTTATTTTCTTCTGTAAGCAAAACCAATCCCATAGTTTCTCCTTCTCGCCACACACTGCGGCATCATAACAGACAGAGTGTTATCCCGGACGGATGTTATTAAAAGAACAATCTGCTTCAACACACTACTCTATAATCGCGCTTAAAGTATATAATGATTTGGCGAAAAACGCAACACTTATCCGTCTTGGATCATTTTCCCGACGCTTGTTTCGAGGGGATTTACCCACGCGCGTCTACACAGCCGTGCCGCCTCCATAAATTCTTTCCCACTCCGCTTTGAACCGCGGCATACACGTATTCCATACCTCCTGCCCATCCTGCCCTATGGCTTTTGAGGACTCGTCGTCTTTCAGTACCGAATCATGGTCTACGCCGAGGATGTTTCGTTTGGCAGTTATCAGCATGATGGCATAGGAATATAGGTCGCGGACTTTGGCAAGCCACTCTTTGATGGGCGCGCTTAAGCTCTCAAAATACCACGGAAAAGATGTTTCAAGATTTTCGAGGTACCCATGCTTCAACGAAAGAGACATGAGTTCGTGGTTATGACGGACAAGATATTCCTCGTCTTCAAGCATTGAGGGGGTTAAGTTGAAAGCGGTCAGCTCTTGTATGAAAGCATCAAGATGGGATTTTGTTTTCTCATGGTCGTTTGCGAAAACAGCCTCGGCAAAGTCACGGCACTTCTCCCGGGCGTGCGCGTCACGTAAGGTGAGGGGCTCTCCTTGTTCATCCAGATCGAACCCTTCCAAATAGGAAGTAAATATACGTGGATCTATTTGGTGTCCATCTACCACGTATTGATTCGAAAAATTATCGCCACCAACGTGCGCGGTGTAAATTTTTGTCACAAACCGAGATATATTCCCGGTTCTTTGGAGTTGCTCTTTCCCACGCTTAGATATGTAATGGGCGTATCCATTCGGATCCGTAGGGGACGTCTCCCGCTCCGTCCACTCACGCGCTTCACGCTGTTTCCTCTCGTTGATTTCACGCTGTTCCTGCTCGTAGGCTTCGTTTTGTTTCTTCATCCCCTCGAGCGTTTCGATATCCTTTAGATCATCCCGACGCTGATCGGTGGTGATCCTGTATTCCTCCTGAAGCAGTATCAGAGCGTCCGGAAATGCTTTCGCTCCGGTCAAAAGATGCGTTATAGCCCCACGCAAGGCAGCACCTTTCTGCTGCGCAGCATTATATTTTGGATCTTCAGTAATATAGTTACTCAACGCGACTTCCATATTCACAGAATAGAGATCGGGATTCAGTCCTCCGAAAGTGATCGCTCTCCTGATAGCATTTTTTTCGCATACAAACTTTTGGAGGGAAAGATATTCGGTAAACATCTGATCGATTGCGTCTTTATGCTTCGCATATGCTTCGGGATAATCATCCAAAGACTTGCGGAGCTCCACATCCATTTGCAAGATATTGAAATATCCATAGGCGATGCCTGTCTTTTCATACCATTCCTTGTAGGGTTGAACCGCTTCAAATTTTGCAAGCTCCTTCTCCGCATCCGCCCTGTCTCTTTGCGAAGTTTCAGGGTTGGCAATCGTTGTTCTAAGCTCATCCAAGAGCGCATCATCTCCAAATACTTCACCGGGGCTCGATGCCTTAGCACTTAGGATTTGGACTTCCAGTGCGGCGGTGAATTTTTCGTTGCGAGACAGTTCGTCGTAAGTGGCTTTGACCAAGAACTCCCGGCGATTTGAAACAAGGCTGCGGTATTTGTCGATCGCCGCAGCTTTTTCCTCTTTGCATTTGCCGGCCTGCTCTCGGGAAAGTTTCTCTCCCTTATCGCTTAAGCCATTGCATCCAAGTATCACTGTCAAGGCAGCCTGCGCCGCTTTCATCGTTTCTTCGAGATGGAGAAACTGCGCTTTCACTTCCAGCGTACCCGCCTCGGAATCGGGGAGCTCCCGATACGTACGCACGGTCAAGTCGGCTTCATCGATTTTTCGCCGAATCGCGGTTATATCTATTGACGTATCCGTCTTTAGGCTAAACGATGGATTGAACATATCTACGTCAAAGAATGCGCTCGCGGCGAGCCTTTTCGCGGCGGCTTCGGTCTGCGCCTTGGCAGCCGAATCCTTTTGTTTGCTTTTGATTTTATCCGATTTGACTATCTGCGCTCTCATGGGAAGCGTTTCCCCCGTCGCCGCCTCATAGCCCAAGCGCGTCGCTTTTTCTTCGTTGTCCCGCTGTCTCTTGCGGGCTTTCTTGCGCTTTGACGCTGACAGCTTCACAGTTTCATCTTCCGGAAGCTCGGGCAACTCGGCCGGCGGCTTTAGGTTTAACACGTCACGGCGCTTTTGCGTTTCCATCTGCTCCATCGTCATACCCGCCCGCAGTTCCTCGGCGAGTTGACGGTCAATTATCCCAACCATGTCAGAGCGTATTTTGGACAAATTATCCTCGGTCAAGTCGGGGACGGTGTCCGGCCCTCGCTCCCTCTCACGGGCGCGCACCTCATCAAAGATCGCCTGCTGTTGCCGTGCCAGTTCTTCTTGCGATATCATTGCATATCTCCTCTCACGCCGAATGGCCGGATCGCTCGCAGTACTGTCCTGCGCTCGATGTCCGGGAATAATTTTTCAACGATGGCAGCTGAAGCGCTGTTCAGTGCCGTCAACGATATCATGGTTTCCGGGGGCATGGATTCGATCACCTTGTTTCCCGACGCGCGCAACATGGCCGCGAGCGCCAGCTTTTCCTCGGGGTCGGCATAGGCGAACGACAGCTCCATATCCTCGTCCTCGCGGGCGATGAGAAGCAGGCCTTTCATCTTGTCCTCTTTAAGATATCCCACGCTGAAATTCAGGTCGCAGTCGTCCCACGGTACGGGCCGGCTGACCGGCACGCCCTCGGGTAATGCGGCAATGTTCTTTTCAAAAGAATCGAGGATGTACGTCGGCAGATCTTTGAGCGACATCACCTCCGAGCCGCCTTTATGCGCCGCGTCGCTCCAGAAAGGATTGCCCGTCAGCATCGAGACGGTCAGCGTGTAGATAGAATCTTCCTCGTTGC
This sequence comes from Eubacteriales Family XIII. Incertae Sedis bacterium, assembly GCA_031274195.1. Taxonomy (GTDB): domain Bacteria; phylum Bacillota; class Clostridia; order Peptostreptococcales; family Anaerovoracaceae; genus JAISGB01. Next base: position 30,453 of record JAISQM010000009.1, on the reverse strand, counting down.
GGAAGACGAAAAGTTCGCTTCGGAGAAGATTGTACAGCGGCATGTGCGCGTCCTTGTCGCCGAGCTGAGCTGTGATGCCGTCTATATCACGGACATCGCCGGCATGGGCGATCAGCTCTCTGAGCATGCTCCGCGCCAAACCGTGCTCGCGGTATTCCTCCGCCACATATACCCAGAGTATCTCGACCCAGTTGTTGAATACGTTCCCCACGAGCACGCCGGTCGCGATGCCGGAATCGTCGTCAAAGGTGCCGATCGATACCGACTCCGGTTCGGATAATTCCGCGTGGAGATATGACGGCACATAACTGAGAAACGCCGACTTGTTTTCTTCCGTAAGTAAGATCAAACCCATATTTTCTCCTTTCTACCACCCCGGGCGGAGTCACAAACAGAACACTGTCCCGGTTATTTACGAATGCGCACACCTTTCAACACTTTAATCTTTAAGTTTCACTTAAAGTATATAGGGCTTCGACATATAATGCAAGTATGTTATCTGTACAAATTTCACATCTCGGTCAAAAAATATACTTCGACGAGAAGCTTACAGCAACATATACTTCTGATTTTCGGAAACATTACAGGCGATTCGCGAAAATATTTCGATTTTCTTCATCGAAAAGAGCATGACGCAGTTCGCGACCTCGGGGCTCACGCCCGATAGCGACAGGAGATATTTTTCTATTTTAGCTGTGGGGATGCTCTCCCCCGTTTCGAGGAAAGCTCCGCCGTCGTAGGCGATCCGGCGCGCGGTCTCCACGATGTATTTGGCGCGATATCCGAGCCGGCAATTGTCGAGGTGGTGTTCTCTGAGCACGGACAGTCTGTCTATGGAAGGGAATGTGTAGATCGCCCTCCCTTTGAGGCACCCTATCCTCCTGCCGTGTTCTACACACAGCCGCTCGATGCAGGACTTTGCGCGAGGGAGATCGTTGCTCTGGGAGATCAAAAACGAGATGAGCGTCTCCCATTTGTTCTGATTCAGTATCCTCATGCCGCCGAGTACGCCGGCGGCCTTGGCCGTCACGAGGTCTTCGGCAGGGAATAGGTGCTTGACGGCGGCGTAGTCCCGGTCTAAGTCCAAATAGTTACGCCAGAATTTTTCCCGCAGGGATGGGAATTGGGCGAGGTGGTTGCTCCAGATCGTTACGATTCCTTCATTTTCCTTGCCGTCGTATGGCGAAAACGAGATGTTGGCAAAGGCGCTCTCGACGATGCCGCTGTAGCTGCCGTCCGCTTCCCTGTTCCACCGAAAGCACTGGCCGCAGTCAAAGATACCGGCGAGCTTGAAATTTCCCACGTTTTCAAATACCTGTTTAACCAAGTCCCCCGGCATAACGCATCCTCCGATATGTTGCCCGCACCGCTCTATCTATCCCACATCAGACCCTGTATCTCGATGTTTACCGACAGGATGTTGATGGAGGTCATCTGCCCCACCTTGTCCGAGATCAAGCGCTGCAGTTTCCGCGCCGCGTCCGGTATACGGCTGCCATAGCGCAGGACGACGCCTATCTCGATGATGACGCCTTCCTTGCGATTCTTTACGAAAATCAGCGGGAGGGAATCAACCTCCGCGATATCGCCGGCCACCAATGTGATGATATCTCCGATGGCTTTATCGGAGATGGCGTATCTCCCCAAATAGCTGAATGTCGGTCTGACGACGGAGCGCTCCGCGAAAGGATGCCGGATATCCCGATCCGTAAACGGATTGAAGCCCCCGAGCAGATCATTCCGTATGTCCTTGAACCTGCGAACCGGATGAATGAAGTATCCCGAAAATTCCTTTTTGACCTGCACCGTTGGCACGGGAATGATGTGCTTGCCAAGCTCATACCTTTGCCTGTAGGCCAACGCGCGCTCCTCCTCCGTGGTGAGTTGCTCGATGTCGACGCGCTCGAAGGGCTTCGGGAGTCCGAGCCTGTCTGTGATCTGGTCGATCATCTTATCGGAGGTGCCGATGACGAGCATGGACGCGGGTCTTACTTCCTGTATCTTCCGCATCACCTCGTTCCTATGGACATCGTCCTTGAACAGTGCGGTCTTGATGGCTTTGATCTTCGTTTCCTGCCGTTTCGCGGACGTGCCCGCGAGAATGCGACCGTTCTCGATAAAGAGGCCATCGTCGATGATGCTCTCTATGCCGCGCACACTGCAGAGGCTGTTCGCCTGAAAACTCTTACCGGTGCCGCTCTTTCCTACCAAACTGTATACTTTCATCGTTTATTTCTTCGTCTTTACTTATTCGCGGGGTTCTGGTATAATCGATTTGACTGTATATTATAGCATAAATGCAGAGGAGTTGTGTTATAATGTGCCATCTCCGCGAAGCGGGAGGCATCAAATCGATAATAGCCATTTTGCGGCTATTATATCATATCTAAAGGAGGATGAAAATGGCTTATACAATCCAAGATTCTTGTATCGCATGCGGAGCCTGCGTTGCGGAATGCCCCGTCGACGCGATCAGCGAGGGAACACCCTACGCAATCGACGCGGAAAAGTGCATCGATTGCGGCGCATGCGCGGGCGCGTGTCCCGTCGAAGCGCCTGTCGAAGCGTAAGAAGCGTCACCTACAAGAACAAACGGCCGTCTCTGTCAGGAGGCGGTCGTTTTATATTACTGCGCACGGGCAGTAATCGTTTTATTTTTGATTGTTGATGTAGTATACGAGCTCGTGTAAGCTGTCGCTCAGATGCACGGCTTGCAGAGCCACACCCTCCGGCACTTCGAGATCGGTCGGCGCGAAATTCCAGATGCCCCTCACGCCACAGCCCACCATGACATCAGCGATGCTCTGGGCGCTACTGCGACTCGTCGTGATGATGCCGATGTCCACATCGTGTCCGGACAGATAGTCGGACAACAGATCGACGCCTTGCACCGTGACGCCGCCTATCTGCGTCCCGATTACAGCGGGATCGATATCGAACATCGCTCCTATCTCAAATTCGTTCTTGTAGAAATAGGTGTAATTCGCCACGGCACGACCGAGATTGCCGACGCCGACGATGATGATATGATAGTGCGCACAGAGTCCTAAAATCGCGTCAATCCCTTCGCTGAGCGCGTCAACATTATAGCCGTAGCCCTGCTGCCCAAACCCTCCGAAATTGTTGAGATCCTGCCTGATCTGGGAAGCGGTATATCCCATGAGCTCGCTGAGCGCCCCTGAGGATACCCGCTCGATACCTTTCTTCCGCAAATCAATCAAAAACCGTCGATACCTCGGAAGTCTTTTGATGACCGCCGGTGAAATCTTGGTAGGTGTCTTCATCGATCAGTTTTTGTGTTCCTCAACGTATTTTACAATATCGCCGATGGTCTGAAATTTCTCCGCGTCCTCGTCGGGTATCTCGATGCTAAACTCGGTTTCGATGCCCATGATGATCTCAACAGCGTCCAATGAATCCGCCTCCAGATCTTTCATCAGGCTCGTCTCGAGTGTGACAGCCGAATCCTCCACCTGAAGTTGCTCAACGATGATAGCCTTAACCTTATCAAATGCCATAATTGCCTCCATATTCCCAATCAATATTCAATCTACACTAAAGCCTTACGCCAAATTATATAAGGATATGACATTGATGTCAAACAATCTGTCGCCGATTCGGCGAAAATTGTCGCGCCGTGCACGGAAACATCATCAACCGGCGGCGTTGTAGGCAGCAAATGCCTCTTTTAACATATCCATTTGCAGAGCAAAGAGTCCCCGTGATGCGTTGCTCTGACTTTCGCTCGCCTCTTCAGAAAACATTGTCCCATGTTGGATATCCACGCCAATCATTCCGAGCTTGCTTCTACACAGAGACGCGGCGCATGTGTGAAGACTTCTAAGGCGCGTATACTTCTCGTAGAGAGCCTTTCTGTTCGTTTGCAAATATGAGACATATCCCGGATACTCCGTACAATAATCCGCAAATGAGAGACCCTTTTCCGTGAAACCGATTAATTGTTCGATGTGACTGTAAAAATAGGAGTCCTCAAACATCTCGGGTGTAGGCACAAAATTGGCGATTTCCGTAAATATCGGGCTCAGTACCGTGTCCGCAAAATTTACACTAACGCTCTTATCGCGCAGGTATCGAGCATTACGTTCACATAGTCCCTTATTCGTCCTATCCTGCTCGGTAAGCGGCTCTCCGCTGCTGTCCGTCTCAAAACCCGTATTCCACAATAACACACCAAGATCGCGATTCATGCGATCCGAAGCACTGTGTCCGGCAGTGGCGTCAATCCCCGCCTTTTTCGCATTTGCAGTCATCCGGTGACGTCTCGACAGATGTGCCACCGCAAACTCGGCGTACTGCTCAGGATCCGTCGGAGGTGTATTCCATTTGGCGTGCTCGATTTCCTCTCGGCGCTGATCGGTGACGATATTATGTTCATCTTCGAGCAACATCGCGGCTCTCGTATTTTTCGTTTTCTCCCCTGTCAACAGATGCTCCATGGCTTGGCCCAAGTCTCTGATTCGCACCTGCGCAACCTTATACCGGGGATTCTCATCCTTGACGTTCCAGTTCATTTGAGTCACCATCCCCGCCTGAATCCCGAAGTGGGAGCCGACCTGCTGAAGCCGAAAACCCAGTCTGTTTTGAGCTTCGAGAAATTTCATAAGGTCGGAATACTCACGAAACATCAAGTCAAACTGCTTTTTATATTGTTCGTATCTTGTCCGATTCTGATCCACGAACTTGAGTAACTTCATATAGGCCCCCGCCGACGCGAGGTCACAGAATTTGATGTCGGATTCTTGCATGAGCTTGTAATACTTTTGGTTTTCCTCTCTCTTGGCAAGATCGTGCGTTGCCCCGTCCCGATCCCTCTGGGTAGAGCCGTTTTGGGCACGAGCCACCAATCTCGCTCTCGTCTCCTCGTCCAGACCTTCTGTTTCCGCAATGGCAGCCCACGCTCGCTTTTCTGCCTCCTCCGCCACCGCGCCGGTAAACCTCGGATCTTGCTGCAACTTCTCGAGTAAGATATCGGCTATCAAGTTCGAACGATTCAAAGTGAGTCTGCGATATTCGGCAATCGCCTTGTTTTTTTCCGCCCCAAAGCGATTGGCGTCCCTCGGAGACAATCTGTCCCCGGTCTCCGAATCTATGCCATTGGATCCAATTATGGCGCGCAGAGCGGTCTTCGCCGCGGCATTCGTCTTCGCGAGATGCTCGAATGTGGCATCTTCTTCCATCGTCAACCGCGCTCCGACCTGCGTTCTTTTTTGGAGAATCGCTTCGGTGGTTTTAATTTGAGACCGGATGGCCGCGATATCGATCGCAATGTCCGTCTTCGCGGAGAACGACCGATCAAACAGAGCGGCGTCATACTGCGGTTGCATTCCTCTTGATACGTAATCATCACCCACCTCGATCGGTTTGGCCGTCTTATCCTTGTGATTCAGACGTTTGATCTCGCGTTGCATCGGTAAAGTCTCGCCCGACACCGTAACAGCGGTAAGGGGATCTTTTGGATCACCGCTTTGTCTCGCTTTTCTCTCGTTATCCTCTTGCCGACTTCGGAGTTTGCGTTTCTGCCGCGCCGTCAATTTTCCGTATGGGCTCGATATCTGCGGCTGTGTATCCGGAGGGCTTATCTTTACGTAACCCGCGGTATGCGTATCCGCGTTTAAGCCGCGACGCAATAACTCGGCATTGGCCTTGTCGACCAGTAAAACTTCCTTTCTTCGAGCGACTTCCAAAGCATCAGCGTCTGCCTCTCGCGCTTCAGTCGACAACAACTGTCCTCGCAAATAGCGTTGCGCTTCCTCCTCCTGTTGCTGCTGTACGGGATCATGCGGGACCGGTCCCCGTCCCGCCGTCAAATCACTTCGTGTCACACTCATTTTTCGTCCTCACTTTCTATAGAATGGATAGACTGCCCTCTGCATCGTCCCGCGCCCCAGTTCCGGAAATAACTTCTCAACAAGCGAGGCGGAAGTATCATTTAACGCCATCAGCGATATCTGAGTCTCCTTCGGCATGGTCTGCATTATCTTATGTCCCGCCGCGCGCAACATCGACGCGAGCGCGAGATTTTCACCGGGTTCGGCATACGCGAATGACAATTCGACATCGTCTCCGTCACGGGTAATGAGCAGAAGTCCGACCAACTTGTCGTTCTTGAGATACCCCATGCTGAAATTCGGATCGCAGTCCGACCACGGAACAGGACGGCGGATCGGGATGCCTTCGGGCAAGGACGCGATGTGCTTTTCAAAGGAATCGCGGACGAAAGTCGGTATCTCTCCGACCGGCACCGCCGCCGAATTTTCGCGTCCGACCGAATCCTTCCAGAAAGAATTTCCCGCCAACATATCGACAGTCAGGACATAGATCGAATCCTCCTCATCGCGGAATCTGAAAAGCTCGCTGCGGAGAAGGTCGTGAAACGCCTTAGACGTATCCTCCTTGCCGAGCTGCGCCGTGATGCCCTCCAGATCCGGAACAGCGACGGCCTGCGCCATCAGCTTTTCGAGCATTTCACGCGCAAACCCGCGTCCGCGGTATTCCTCTCCCACATAGACCCAGACGATCTCAACCCAATTATTGAACACATTGGAAATGAGTACACCGGCAGCCGTGCCGGTCTCATCATCGACAGCTCCCAGAGAAACCGTTTCGTCTTGAAGCATATCCTCTCTCAGATATTCCGGCGCATAGCCGGAAAACGCCAACTTATGTTCTTCCGTAATCAATACAACGCTCATAATCTTCCCTCCCGCTACTTCCTGCAACCTTGCCACAAACCGTTTTTTCGCGTATTTGTCGCACGGCATTATTTGCTTTAGAGTATATAATATCTCAATTCTAATTGCAATAGCAGATACAAAATACTGCCACTCAGCGGCTTCTGCGGGAACACCGATTGAGTAGTTTCGATTGAACCCTTGGTATCTATGGGGTGTTCAATCGTTATATATAATACGTACTGCGGAAATTAAAAAATATTACAACTTTTTTGTGATTTGCGACTTGTGATTTTTTATTACAGTTGGAAGTTCGCTTTGGCGTCTAAATTCAACGAGGAGACTTTGCCGGCTATATAGTCGCAGTGGGCGGCACAGGCGATCATGGCGGCATTGTCCGTACAGAAGATGGGCGACGGGATATAGAGCTTGACGCCCGCAGCATCGCAGGCCTCGGTGAGACGCCGGCGCAGGAGACTGTTTGAGGCGACGCCGCCGCCGACCGTCAGCGTCTTGTACCCCGCCCGATCTATAGCCAACTGTGTCTTGGCGACGACGACATCGACGACGGAGGCTTGGAAGCTCGCCGCGACATCGGCGAGGTTTATCGGCCGACCGGCTTGTCTTTCGGTGTTTACGTAGTTTAGGACGCCCGTTTTGATGCCGCTGAAACTGAAATCGAGACTGTCCTTTTCCAGCATGACGCGCTTGAAAGCGACCGCCTCGGGATTTCCGCGGCGCGCGGCCTCGTCCACCTTGGGACCGCCGGGATAGCCGAGACCCAACACTCTCGCGACCTTGTCAAAGGCTTCGCCGACGGCATCGTCACGCGTTCGCCCAAGAATCTCAAAATTTTGGTGATCGCGCACATCGATCAGATACGTATGTCCGCCGGAGACGACGAGAGAGAGGAGCGGCGGCGAGAGTTCTTCGTGTTCGAGATAGGCCGCGCAGATGTGGCCTTTGATGTGGTGTACGCCGACTAAGGGCTTGTCCAACGCGAGCGCCATCGCTTTCGCGGTGGAGAGGCCGATGAGCACGGCACCCACGAGTCCCGGTCCTTCTGTGACGCCGATCAAGTCAAGATCGGGAAAGGCGACGCCGGCGTCTTTCATGGCGGTGTCTATCACGGCGTTGATCTGTGTCAAATGGTGGCGCGAAGCGATCTCGGGCACCACTCCTCCGAAGGCCTCGTGCACGTGTATCTGAGACGATATCACGTTGGACAGCACATGGCGGCCGCCCCGCGTGACGGAGGCCGACGTTTCATCGCAGCTTGTTTCTATGCCCAACGTGAGCAATTCCCTGTCAATCTTCATCTTCGAACAGCCACATGATCGCGGCATCCTCCCCATTGTCCCCGTAATAACCTTTTCGATAACCTTTCGTGCGGAATCCGAACTTTTCGTAGAGGGCGACGGCGCTCGCGTTGGACGGCCGCACCTCAAGCGTGAAACGTCGCGCTCCCATTTGGCGCGCGGCCTCCAGAAGCTCCGAGAGCAGCATGGTCGCGATGCCTTGGTCCCTCCGGTCCGGATGGATGGCTACATTTGTGATATGCCCCTCATCGATCACGACCCATATGCCCGCGTATCCGATCAATTGCCCGCCCGACTCCGCCACCATATAGGTAGCCAAAATATTTTGTCCAACCTCTTTTTCAAAATCACCCCGCGTCCACGGTGCCGCGAAACATATCCGATCCAAGTCGGACATGGCATCCACATCGTCCGGCGTCGTCCGCCTGATTCTAATCCAATTCACCGCGCGCCCGCCTTTCTTCCAACTTGCGCTGTGCTTCCGCCTGACGCATATAAATGGGTTCCAACCGGCGGTAATCGGATAATACGCCGTGCGACAGCGCCCATTTCGCCACCTGTGAGGCCGTCTGCAGTCTGTGCGACGACGGTGCGAGCCGCACTTTCGCGCCGCCGGGCGGTCGCCACGCCGATATATCGTCTTTGAATACGTCGAGTCCGTCGCCGAAAAACGTGATTTCTCGGTTCGCGGTGGACTGCGACAAGACGGTGCTCAGGGCGGCGAAAAAGGCCTGCGGGTCGTATGCGCCGCCCAGCACGAGTCTTTCGATCTCCCCGTGCGCCGCGCGGCGGAAAGCGCCCGCGTACATCTGCCCGCGCCGCGCGTCGAATACGGGACATACGACAGGGGGCGCGGAATCTTCTATGACACAAAAAGAACCGTCCCCTTTGTGTTCTTTATGTGCAAAAGTTTCGAGCGTCGGGACTTTGACGACGGGGATGTTCAGGGTCTGCGCCAAGGCGCGTACCGCCGAGACGCCGATCCTTATTCCGGTGAAAGAGCCCGGCCCCGCGGACACGGCGATCGCGTCTATATCGGCGGGGGAAAGTCCTGACGACGCGAGCAAGTCGCGCAGCATCGGTATCAATTCCGTCAGATGGTTCAGTCGCTCCCGCGCTGTCCGCTCCGTGATGTCAAACGCGTCGTCTTTTTTCAGCGCCAAAGCGACGGAGGCGACCTGTCCCGTCGTTTCCACCGCCAATAGTCTGTTCAGTTTATCGACTTTCGTCGTCATTTCGCGTTCCTTTTGCGCAGGATGCGCTCGTTTTCATTCTTCCCGTACGAAAGCTCGATGACGATCGCGTCCGCGGGAAGGAGTTCCCATATCTTATCCGCCCATTCTACGACGGTCAGACCGTTTCCGTAGAAGTATTCCTCGTAGCCCAGCACGTTCATCTCGTCCGGGTCGTCTATGCGGTACACATCAAAATGATAGAGCGGAAGCCTACCGCCGGCGTACTCGCCTATGAGCGTGAAAGTGGGGCTGGTTACAGGTTCCTCTATGCCGAGACCCTCGGCGATCGCCTTCGTGAGCGTGGTCTTGCCGGCGCCGAGGTCGCCGACGAGCGCGAGCACCGCGCCCGGCTCCAGACTCTCGCCGAGCGCGCGGCCATAGGCTCGCAGCTCCTGTTCGTTTAATGTGATTGTGTTCGCGTTTTCATTCATATTCTATTATTGTATCACACGTGAGACAATTTTTCGCCGATTATAAATAGAAGACGAGGGGATGCCGGTGTGTCAAATTATTGACAGCTACATCTCAAAATAGTAAAGAGTCGGATGTTTGATAAATCCGGAATCGAATACATGACAAATCCGGAACCGAATGGTTGACAAATACGGAAGTTCATGATATGTTAAACTCACTTGAAAGGGTTTGCAGAATCATGGATGAAAAATATTTATCGCGCATTGCGGATGAAAAATTAAAACTGATGTTGGCCACCTCGGGAGCCGTGTTGATTGTCGGACCCAAGTGGTGCGGAAAAACGCGCACCGCCGAGGAAGTGTCAAAAAGCATTTTGTATATGCAAGATCCGGATCACGCAGAGACATACAAGCTGCTTGCGGACACAAAACCTTCGAAATTATTAGATGGCGAGACACCGCGGTTGCTGGACGAATGGCAGCAAGCACCCGTTTTGTGGAACGCAGTGCGCTTTGCCGTTGATAAGCGCCGTACCCGAGGTCAGTTTATCCTCACCGGTTCAGTCGTACCGCCGGATACAAAAGATATGCATACCGGCACCGGCAGAATCAGCCGCATGACTATGCGCACCATGTCGCTGTTTGAATCGGGGGAATCCACAGGGGGAATTTCGCTGATAGACCTGTTCGCCGGAAAGTCGAATCTTTTTGACCAAAACAAGCTTAGCATCGAACAGGTTGCGCATATCCTCACCAGAGGCGGTTGGCCGGAAGCTGTTGGGGAAGAAAACGAAACCTATGCGCTACGCATGGTATACAACTATTTGGATGCCGTGGCCAATCAGGATATGTCCAGCGTTGACGATGCCCGCCGGAATCCTGATCGGGTTTATGCGCTCATGCGCTCTATCGCTCGAAATATATCGACGCAGGCAAACACGGCCACATTGTTGCGGGATATGATTTCCAACGACGAAGGGCTGTCGGACAAGACCATTAACGATTATATCGTTGCGTTGAAAAAGCTGTATGTCGTGGAAGACCTGCCCGCATGGAGTCCGCATTTGCGTTCTAAAAGAGCCATCCGAACCACCGCAAAACGGCACTTCACCGACCCTTCCATCGCCACCGCCGCGTTGGGCGCGGACAGTGATAAATTGCTCAGCGATTTTAAGACATTTGGCTACCTGTTTGAATCTCTGTGCATTCGGGATCTGCGCATCTATGCGGACGCATTAGACGGATCGGTTTATCATTACCGCGACCAAATTAATTTTGAAGTGGACGCGATTATTCAATTGCGGGATGCACGTTGGGCGGCAATAGAAATAAAAATGGGCGCCGGTGAAATCGAAAAGGCTGCGGAAAATCTCATCAAGTTTCGCGATAACATCGACACGGATAAAACACCGGCACCGTCCTTTTTAATGGTGCTTACGGGTACAGAATATGCCTTTCAGATGAAGAATGGTGTATGGGTCGTGCCGCTTGGGTGCTTGAAAGCTTGATGGTACGTCCCATTGACTCTCTAATTATTCTGCATCATTTTGTGCTATAATGAGGCAGAAGCAAGTGCCTATGATGCAGAAGGAGACCTGTCATGAAAACTTTTGAGTATTACGATAAATTGGATGAACTATTGACACCAAATATTGTGAATATGATTGCGTTAATACATGAATATAAAGGCAAGCAGGCGTTGTATAAAAAAGCGAAATCTGATATTTTGGAAACGCTTATTGAAATCGCAAAAATACAAAGCGCCGACCATTCCAATCGTATTGAAGGTATATTTACTTCAGTTAAGCTCCGCCGGATGGCATACAGGTAAAAACCAATATAACGCCTTTGTTGAGTACTACCTATGGGTAATCTGCGGCGCATATAAAGACTTTGCGAATCGAGTGAAAAAAGTAGCTTCGCTTAAAATGACCGCCGGAGAAAGAATGCTTGATTATTTTGACAACAAGCCGGGTAAGGTGACAAAGAAAGAGTTATTGACTGTATTGCCCGACGTCTCCGAATCCACAGTCGAACGCGCACTTTCCACGCTTCAAAAAGAAGGCATGATTCGTAAAGTCGGCAACGGGAAAAATACGGGTTATGTAAGAAACGTTGAAATTTAGTGGTGATAGGGGCGGGTGACTCAGAGAGCCAGGTATACGTCCCCTTGACTCCCTCCAACGCGTTGAGCGTTTAGGCGTCATAAGACGAGGGGATGCATGAACCGCCCCCTCGTCTTCTTCTTATCGCAATTTTAGTGTTGTAACCAACGCATCCAATGGAACATCCGGGGTTTGATATTTCTCTTTTGTATAATCCCCGGATCCATTTTCGAATTGTTGCATGAATATGGTTGTTCCCGCAGGACCGAGCGCATCGTTGAGCGCCGTTAAACCGGCTTTTCTTATTTCTGTTGGGCTATTTACATTTATCGCCAAATCTTCATTCATCTTCAATCACCTCCGCAATATACTTCAATGGATTCATCACCTTCACCTTGAGCGACAATTTTTCGCATGCTTTTTCAAGTCTGGTATCTGTTGTGAGAAAGTAGTCCACCTCTCCTTTTTCCGCTGCTGCTATATGGATAGCATCAAATGAGCGAATTGAAGAAAGGCCCATTATATCGCTCGCCCGCAACGCAATGTCATCTGAAAAAGTTATCTCATTTCTTGCGATTTGATAAAGCAGTTCCACTTTTTCTTTCTTTGTAATATCGTTTATCCCATCCATTTCAAGTTTCAGCGCGGGGCTTCCCCAAATATTATCCTGCTTTAACCTTCCCCGTTTGATTATTGCAAGCACCGCTTCACTTTCAAGATGGATGCGGTCTTGTCCTTGATCGTCAAACGGCCGACTATAGCAACAATTATCCAAGTAGATGTTCATTAACTCGAAACTCCTTTGTGAATAGTATATCACTTTGCGAAAATATTTGTTACGCTATTTTCACAGCAGGGAATTGGGACCTGTTGCGGCTCGTCGCCGTATGGTATGATAAATAAAATGCAAAGGAGAACACGCCATCACGCCCACGGATACGGATGGCCGGCGCGGAGATTTGAAATAGTGCGGAGGTGAAAGCAGATGCTATACGGCAAAGATGATCAGAGCAAGGCGCGGAGCTACGTGAATCCGGTATTCGGTTCGCCCGCTTCGGATCGAGATATTCCCAAGTATAAGCTCAATCCGGAGTCCATAGAGCCGAGGATAGCCTATCGGCTCGTGAAGGACGAGCTGTTGGACGAGGGCGTGGCCCGTCAGAATCTCGCCACCTTCTGCCAAACCTATATGGAGGACGAGGCGACGAAGCTCATGGGGGAAACGCTGGAGAAGAACGCCATCGACAAGAGCGAATACCCGCGCACCGCCGAGATAGAGAATCGTTGCGTCAATATCATCGCGGATCTGTGGAATGTGCCGAATGACGCGAACTATCTGGGGACATCCACCGTGGGCAGCAGCGAAGCCTGCATGTTGGGCGGCATGGCGATGAAATTTCGTTGGAGAAACAGGGCTGCGGCGGCCGGAATCGATGTCTCCGCGCGGAAACCCAATCTCGTCATATCGTCGGGCTATCAGGTCTGTTGGGAGAAGTTCTGCGTCTATTGGGACATCGAGCTGCGGACGGTTCCCATGAGCAGGGAGCGTATGAGTGTGGACGCGGATGCGGCGATGGCCTTGGTGGACGACTACACCATAGGCGTCGTCGGTATTCTGGGCATCACCTATACGGGGCAATACGACGACATAGAGGCGTTGGACGAAAAGCTGCGGGTCTACAACGAGCGTGCGAAAATTACGGTTCCCATACACGTAGACGCCGCATCCGGCGGGCTGTACACGCCGTTTATGGAACCGGAGCTGAGATGGGATTTCCGATTGGAAAATGTGATTTCCATCAATACCTCCGGCCACAAATACGGACTGGTCTATCCGGGAATCGGTTGGATTGTCTGGAAAGACGAGGCGTATCTGCCGAAGGAACTGATCTTCAAGGTCAGTTATTTGGGCGGGGAAACGCCGACGATGGCCATCAATTTTTCGCGCAGCGCCAGTCCAGTGCTGGGGCAGTACTACAATTTCTTGCGATACGGTCACGAGGGCTACAGGAAGATTCACGAGAGAACCAAGGATGTGGCTGTGTTTCTGGCCAAGACCGTGGAGGACACGGGGTATTTTGAGATTTACAATGACGGAAGCAGACTGCCCATCGTGTGTTATACATTGAAGGACGGCGCGGATGTGCGGTGGACGCTTTACGATTTGGCGGATCGTCTGCAGATGAAGGGCTGGCAGGCTCCGGCCTATCCGCTGCCCGAAGCCCTTCAGGATACGATTATTCAGCGTTATGTGGTGAGGGCTGATTTCGCGATGAATATGGCGTATGAGTTTGCGGAGGATTTCCGGCAGGCGGTCGACGAACTGAATCACGCCCGCATTCTGGATTCCGACGAGCCGGCGCGGAAGATTCACGGCTTTACGCATTGAACGGATGTGGGGATTGTAAGACATAACGGGGGCGTCAGTGTGTCAAATTATACGTCCCCTTGACACGTTCTCTATCACCTCACCAGCGGTGCAAAAACGGTGATACCATCTTGTAAAAGATGTACACGATCACGGCGTTGAGCGCCGCCTTTATCAGGTTGAACGGCAGGATGGCGGGCAGCAGCATCTCCCGCACGGCACTGATGGGCAGACCCATAAACAGGGGCGTGATGACGAGATTGGCCGGCAGCATCACGGCGGTCATGGCCAATCCGCCCGCGCATAGAGCGATGCAGGCGCCTTTTTTGGTCTTCTTTTTTTTGTAGATGAATGCCGAGACCAACACGCACACGCCCACCGCGATGATGTGCATGATCGTGCCGTAGGGGCCGCTGCTCGAGCCGGCGATCAGGTCATGCAACAGGATGGATACCACGGCGATGACGAGTCCGGCAACGGGGCCAAAGACAAAGCCGCCGACCAAAATCGGGATGTCCGACAATTCGTATTCGAGAAACGGCGCCGTCGGCAGAATCGGGAAATGTATGAAGGAGAAGACCACGGAGATGGCCACCAGCATACCCATTTTGGTCAATTTGACCGTCCGCCCGCGGGACGGTGCCGCGCCGTGTCTCGTTTCGTTGATTCGTTCGCTTGCTCTTTCGATTTTCATCTGTAATTCCTCCCTTTCGTACATCGGGGACATAAAAAAGCCCCCGAACCGCTTCAAGGGGGCATCGTCATTCATATAGAATGCTCGTTTCTTTCATCCGGACTTTAACCGTCGGTATCGGATTTTACCGATTCTGCGGGATGCGTGCTCTTGCGCGTCCTGCTCGCGGACTCGTGACTTCGGATCGCCTCTCGGCCAAGCCCTGCCCTTCACCGCCGGTGGGGAATTGCGCCCCGCCCCGAAACAGATTTTTATAAACCTTATTATATGCCGTCAAACGCCGCCTGTCAATTTATAGATGGCGTCGGCATAGATGTGCGTGATTTTCATGAGGGCGTCTATGGTGGCATACTCGTCCGTCTGATGGGCGAGGTTCGGACTGTCAGGAAACAGCGGGCCGAAGGCGACCGCGTTCGGGATGGCTCTGGCGTAGGTTCCGCCGCCGATGACCATCGGTTTGCTCTCCTCATCTCCTGTGTTCTCACGGTAGACCTCCATGAGCGTTTCGATGAAGGGGTCGTCCGCCGCGAAATAGATGGGCGGCTTGGAACCGCCTTTGACGATGCCCAGATCGTACCGATGGATCAGCGGCAACATCGCCTCGTAGATCTGTTCCTCGCGCATCGTGACGGGATAACGCACATTGATGGTCACGATGACGGCCTCGGCGTCCATGCCGATCATGCCGACATTCAAAATCAATTTGCCCGAGGGCTCGTCGCTGAAGCCGATCCCCAATCCCGTGCCATCCAATTCAAAACCAAGATGCGATCGGTAAAAGGCGATGAAGTCACGAATGCTCTCATTCGCAAGCCCTATCTCGTCGAGAAATTCCATGAGAATCGAAATGGCGTTGAGACCCAAATCGGGATGCGCGCCATGCGCGGACAGGCCGCGAACCGAAATCTCAAACGCTCTGCCGACGCCTTTCCCGCGAACCTTATATCCGGTTCTCTCCCGGAACGCGGCGATCTTCTCCTTGACGGCATCGTAGTTTTTGTTGACATCGTCCATGATGATGGCTCTCGCATAATCAGGTACCATGTTCGATGCGTTGCCGCCGCTGATGCTCCGCAACGCAATGCCCTTTTCGTTGGTCTTTTCCAACTTCTTCGCCAACTCAAAATCGATGATACCCATCTCGCCGTTGATGGCCGGAAAATCCGCGTCCGGCACAAAACCGAAGTCCGGACTGCCGACGGATTTTAGGTATTTATCCATGCCGGACCAACCCGTTTCTTCGTCGAGTCCCAATATGATTCGGATGTTCTTCTTTGGAATATAGCCGCTGTCTTTCAGCGCCTTCAGCGCGTAGTAGACCGCTACGACAGCATCCTTGTTGTCCGTGGCGCCTCTGCCGTAGATCTTCCCGTCCGCGATTTCTCCGCCAAATGGGTCATGTGTCCAGTCAGTACCTTCCGGCACGACGTCGAGATGAACCGGAATCCCCAACGTCTCGTCTGCGGTGGCAATGATCTCCCCGTTTTCGTCAAGCTCCAGACCCTGCCACTCGATGTGGCCGCCAAATCCGTCCACGTCTGCGACGTCAAAGTCGTCCGCCCGACCCCGCGCCAACATGTATTCGTAGGCTCTGTGAACCTCCGCGCCAAACGGCTGCCCATCCAAAGGTTCGCCTCGCACGCTCTTTATGGCGATCAGTTCCCGGAACATGGCGACGATTTCGTCTTTATATGCGTCGATTTTATCTCTGTATTCCATCCCACCCTCTCCGGCAAATGTCGCGCGGCTCACTTGACCGCTTCGACGCTGCTGATTTCGGGATATTCCTCCTTCAGCAGCCGCTCAATGCCGCCCTTGATGGTCGCCTGCGCGTGAGGACAGCCCGCACAATGGCCGAGCAACCGAATTTGCACAACCTGCTCGTCGGTATAATCGATAAATTCCACATCTCCGCCATCTCTCTGCAGATAGGGTCTTATCTTTTCCAAGGCTTCCTTGAGTTTCTTTTCCATTATGAATCACCTTTCTCCTTTCCCGGTTTAACCGAGTCTATCGAAACAAACTTCCCATTTATGACGGTGGCCATCGTAATGGGTTTGATCGGATTTCCCGCATCGTCAAATGTGATCTCCCCGGAGGCTCCCGCAAACGACTTCGTGGCGTGAAGCGCCGATAAAATCTTCCCGTAATCGTCGGACGAACCGGCCGCACGAACGCTCTCCAAGGCGACGAGATATGCGTCGAAAGCCAAGGCTATCGCGGGATCCGGCACGGAGTCCTCTCCGTATTTTTCCTTATACGCGTCAAGAAAGACTGTCGACATCTTCGTCATGCGCGCACTCTCATTGTAATAGGTCGTAAACGCCATCGGGGGCATTGCGCCGCTTTGATAGGATGCGAGCATCTCGTCCGTCCGCCATTTGTCTGTCCCGAGGAACGTAGCGGTGACGCCCACTTTCTCGGCTTCCGCCATCACATCTATCCCCATTTGCCATGAGCTCGGGAAGAATACGGCCGTCGCGCCGGAAGCCTTGACGGCCATCATCTGATCCTGAAAATCCGTCTGCCCTTTCTCGTATTCCTCTGTCAAAACGATGGCGCCGCCCGTGCCTGCCGCAGCCGTAAACGCATCGCTGAACGTGCGCGCCAACGTATCGCTGAAATCGTCGTCCTTCTCCTTGAATACCGCCACCGTATCCGCGCGCAGATTGTCCACCGCATAGGCCGCTGCCGCCGCACCTTGATCGGACTCCACCGGACAAACGCGGCAATAGATGTCGAAAGCATCCGTAACGACGGGATTCGTATTCGTGATCGCGATGGCCGGAACGCCGGCCTCCTGAAATACCTCGCCGCCGGCGATGGAGAGCGTACTGTCGTAGCTGCCCAAAACCACCGAAACATTTTCCTTTATCAATTCTTTGGCTACCGACCGCGCTCGCTTGATATTGGACTCGTTGTCCGAAAACACCAACTGCACGGATTTTCCGTCCACCTCCGGATAGAGATCATGCGCAAGTTCGATGCCCGTGCGCTCGAGCGCTCCATACTTTGAATACGTGCCGGACAGCGGTTCGAATACGCCGATACGTATCAACTCCCCGTCGTCCCGAAAAAAGGTATTGACGAAGTTCTCATACGCAACGCAACCGCTGAAACTCGGAAGCAACAGTACGATTATTGCGATTAGCGATAATATCTTCTTATTCATTACTCATTCATTTTAACAAATGTGCCGTCATTTTGCAATTCTCCCGTCCTATTTCGCGAAGTACTCCTTCACGCGCTTCGCCGCTGCGGCGTTCATACCGGGGGCGGCCGCCAGATCGCCCTCCTCCGCTTTTTTGATGGCGTCGATGCTACCGAATTTTATCAGCAGGGCGTTTCGGCGCTTCTCTCCGATGCCGGGAATCTCGTCCAACTGCGAACGGGTGGCCGCCGACTTTCGCACACCCCGGTGATAGTCGATGGCGAACCGGTGAACTTCTTCCTGAATACCGCCGATGAGATGAAAGAGCTCCGGCGTCGCTTTCAGATCGATCTCCTTCCCGCCGAATACCAAGCCTCGCGTGCGGTGCCTGTCGTCCTTCACCATGCCGGCCACGTCGAGTCTCAGCTTCAGCGCGGAGACCACTTGCTCCGCCGCGTGCGCGTGGCCGAGTCCCCCGTCTACGAGAATCAGATCCGGCATCCGCTCGAATCCCTTATCCCGCGCGATACCGCGTTTGAGGCGCCGATAGAGAATTTCCTGCATACTGCCGTAATCGTCGCTCCCGTCCTCCCCTCGCACCTTAAATCTCCGATAATCGCTCCTGATCGGTCGACTGCCTTCAAAGACGACCATCGCGCCCACATTCCCCGCGCCGGAGGTGTTGGAGATGTCATAGGCTTCGAGTCGAAGCGGCCTGCCTTGGATATCCGCCCTGCCCAACGCGCGGCAGAGTTCGTCCGTGAGCATCCGCTCTTTCTCCCGCTCGGAGTTTATGCGCTCGTCCATGCGCTTCACGGATTCATTGACGTCGTTTTGCGCCAATTTCAGCAGCTCTCTTTTCTTTCCCCGTTCGGGGACGATGAGCTTCACGCCGCTGCCCAAACTTTTGGATAACAATTCCTCTATGAGCGGTTCGTCCGCGATGTGATCTTCCAATATGATCTCTTTGGGAATGATGGTCTGATTGATGTAGTATTGCGACAGAAAAGCGGAAACGATCTCGGTCTTTCCGCTGCCTGATAGCGCGTCCAAATGGTGTATTTCCCGCCCGGTCAAGCGCCCGTCTCGCACGAAGAATACGCTGACCTGTGCCATGGAAGCCTCGTTTGCCTCCGTCGACAGAATGACATCCATATTGCCCGACGAGAGCAATTCCACCCGCTGTTTCTCGATGACGGAGCCGGCGGCGGTGATATAGTCGCGATATCGAGCCGCTTCCTCATAATTCATCGCTTCGGACGCCGCTTTCATCCGCGCCTTCAGGTAGGCGATCACCTCATTGTTTCGCCCCTTGAGGAATGCGATGACGGAACGAATATCCTCCAGATACGCCTCCCGATCCACATCGCCGCGGCAGATGCCTCTGCACTTGTCGATGTGCCAGTTGAGGCATGGCCGAAACCCCTCGGGAAACTCCGCATAGGTGCAGCGCTTGAGCCGGAATATATCGCACAGCAGGTCGATGATCCGGTTCACGGAGGAGACATCGGCGTAAGGCCCAAAATATTTGCTGCCATCGTTTGTGAGTATCCGCGTCTTCAGGAGCCTGGGGTATTCTTCGTTCATCGTGATTTTAATGTAGGGGTAGGTCTTGTCGTCCCGCAGCATCACATTGTATCGGGGCAGATGGCGCTTGATGAGGGTGTTCTCCAGCAGGAGGGCTTCCATCTCCGTCTGCGTCACGATGTATTCAAACTCGGAGATGTGCGTCACCATCAGCGCAGTCTTGGGGTCGGCGGTGCCGTGGGAACGGAAATACTGCCGCACGCGCTTTTTCAAGGACGCGGCCTTCCCCACATAGATGATCTCGCCGTAGGAATCCTTGTGCAGATAGACGCCCGGTTTGTCGGGTAATTTTTTTAGATTTTCCTCAATGTCAAACACTGAATTATTTTTCATACCATGTCGTAAACATGAAATTTAGCAGGTTTTCCTTATATACATCATCCCAGTTGGCGTGCGTCAGATATTCCGAGAGATTCTTCTCCCGCAACGCCTCTGCATACGATTGCAGACTTTGCGCGTGGGGCGCATAGGGCAAGACATCCCCTCTGTCATAGTATTCACGCACCGAATTTTCAAGGGCGTCGGTCAGCGTTCTGTCTTCGTTGTCCATCCACAGAAGAAAATCGAGTGCCATCTTCTGCGATTCCGGAGAGCTTTTGCCATTCACGGCGAAAGAATGCGTGACGCGCAGGGGTATGCAGCGATTGACGGGTCGTTCTTCGAATACGCCGGACACGCCGTTTTCTGCATAGGGAAATTTGATGGGCAACAAAACCAAATTATTCGCCTGCACAGCGTTCAGCTTGCTCAGACTACTGAAATCCTCGCTGTTTACGACGGCGAAAGCCGCCTTGCCTTCCGCGAATATCTCGCGTGCGTTTTTCTGCCCGTACACTTTGGCGTTGACGAAACCCTTACTTCTGATACCCGGCGCGTATCTGCCCGCCAGATGCGTGGTAATGTCGTTCAGACTGCTCGTATATACGCTCAATGCCGGACGCGGCAGATTGAAGGCCTCGTCCGTGGCGACTTCTTCGGGGGTCTCGCTGACGGCCGGTGGCGTCGCTTTTTCCGCGTCCTCCTCCGCATTGTCATTCGCAAGTTTCTTCAGCGCCTCCCACGCGGATAGGTCGGAGGTGCAGAGCGCAAGCGCAAGGAGCGTATCCACACAAAATTCGGGATCGCCGCCCGCGACCGCAAATACCCCGTTCAGATTCGTAGCATACGCCCCCTTTTCCGCAGGGAAGCTATATTCCTTGCCGTTCATGCCGAAGGGTTCCGCCGTTCCGTTGAGGATATACGCGCTGAGTTTTTGTACGAACGTGTTCCACTCCGCATAGTCCGCGCTCCGTATGTCCGCGATGAACGCGTCCGCCCGGCCTGCGCCTACGAGATCGGCGATCAATCGCTTGTCTACGGCCCAACCATAGCCCTGAAAAAGATAGGGCATCGTCTGTCCGGCCTTTGCGGAATCGATGAATGAAAAATCGGCCAAAAATCCGCCTTCGGAGATGTTCTCCATATTATCGTCGGACGATATGAGAAACGCCGCCGGCGGATTGCCCGACTCTAAAGCCCGCCACAGCGCGCGCTCGTTGTCGCTGCCCTCCTCTGTGATGATCGGATTGATAGATACGCCTTTTTCATCTCGATACCGGTTGATCAGTTCGCTGATTTTGACAGGGTCTCCGGCGTCTCCGAGGAATACGCTGAAATCATATTGCTCCGCTTCGTCCGCTTCGTCCATACGCTCTCGTATGTCCGCCGTGTCGCAACCGGCAAAAAAAAGACTCATCAGTGTCAGGCAGAGCGCAACCGCGATGGAGGCTCTGTATGTTTTAAGATTGTATTTTCTGTTCATTCTTCTCGATTCGCTCCGTATATTGCCGTTATCAGCGCTTGATACGTTTGATGCGCTTCACTTCCCTCGTGCCGGAATTAACTTTGTACATGCGGCGACGTCTTCGACTGCGCTTCCGCCGTTCGGAACGCACCAACGTGATGACGATCCACAGCACGAGCACGGCGGCGATGCCGATGACGACCTTTACGACCACAGACAAAACCTTACCGGATGCGTTGAACAGCTTGCGTATCTCCGTCTTATCCACCTCGGTTTCCGTCGCCAAATTGACTTCCCCGAGTTTTTCTTCTCCCAGATATGCGGAGGCCTTACCCACGATCGCCCCGGCCGTGACCGGCGCGTCTATAGACTCCGGAACCGTTACGCGAATATCGAGCGTGTCGGGTGCGGTGCCGATCGGCACGGCGGCGTTCACGTCCTCCGTGAATACGGCGTTGACCAGATCTGCCTTGCCTCCCGTCACGGGAATCTCCGAGGCCTTGCCGCCTTTCGTGAACACGGCCATGTTTTCGTAATGATGAAAACCGTATTCGATCATCTCGAGGGCGTCCGCATAGACCATCTTGCTTCCGGATCCCAAGACCACGGCGATCAAATCCATGCCGCCGCGCGATACCGCCGCAACGATGCAGTTGCCGGCCTGCGCGGTATAGCCGGTCTTGACGCCGATGATCCCCTCGCAGAGAATCGACCGCTTTTGCCCATATACGCTCACCTTCTGACTGTCCTCATAGAGCAGCTTGTTGGCATTGCGTATCAATCTCGCCTTCTGCTTGTTGGAAGCGGGTAACGTATATTCATGGGTGCTCGCATACCGCCGAAAATTCTCATTCTTCATGGCTTCCCGCGTCAGGAGCGCGAGATCATATGCGGTGGACTGCTGTCCGTCCACGTGATTGCCGTTCGGATTGACGAAGTGGGTATTGAGCATATCCAGTTCCGCGGCTCTGTTGTTCATACGGTTCACAAATGCCTCTACGCTGCCGTCCACCGCCTTGGCGATGGGTGCGGCCGCGTCGTTTTCCATGGGAAGCATGATCGAATACAGCAGATTGTCAACGTTGATTTCTTCATCTTTGAGCAGATACAGGCCGGAGGCATCCGAGGAATATGTCTGCTCGTCCACGGTGAGCACATCGGCCGGTTGCAGATTTTCCAACGCAAGGAGCGTGGTCATGATCTTCGTGATACCGGCGGGTTCGCGAGGTGTGTCCTTCTCTTTCTCAAACAACACCTTCCCGCTTTTCATATCTATCAACACCGCGGAGGAAGCGGTCAGATTGGGCGCGGCGCTGTAGTCCGGTTCACCTTCCTCACCGTAAACCGCGCCTTCGTCCCAAAAAGCGGCGGAAGCCATCCAAATCGAAGACATCGTGATGGCGGCCAACGCCAACGCTGCGATTCGCTTGAATCCCATTCCGCCGATATAAGTTTCGCGTTTCATCTTTCCATATCTTTCTACTTATATGTTGCTACTCAACGGGCACTCCGGAAGCTGTGAGGCACCCGCTGAACAGCTTTGATTAAATTTTTATATCATAACGAAAAAACCATGTCGCCAACTCTCGGCCGGAGGCAAACTGTCGGCCTTTCTCGCCCGACCGTTCCGAAAAAACCCGGCTCGCGTCGTTCGGTTTCTCCGACCGACTGTCGAAGATCACGAACGGCACCGGTTCGTCCGAATGCGTTCGTATGGACAGAGGTGTCCGATGATCCGGAACGACGAGTATGCGATAATCCTCGCCGCTTCCCTCCAAATAGGACAGGATCGGCTCCAAAACCTCGCTGTCGATCAACTCCAACGCGCGAATCTTGCCCGCGCGGTCGCCCTGATGCGAACATTCATCCGGTGCCTCCACGTGGACATAGACAAAGTCCTTGCCGCTCTCAAACGCTTCGATGGCCTTGTTCGCCTTGCCGCTGAAATTCGTATCCAATGTGCCGGTGGCGCCTTCCACGTGAACGGAATCCAAGCCGGCGCATATGCCGATGCCTTTGATCAGATCCACGGCGGAGATGACGCTGCCGTCTATGCCGAACTTTGAGCGGAATGATTCGAGCGCGGGTCTTTTGCCCTGTCCCCATATCCACAGGGAATTGGCCACGTTCAGACCTCTGCGCGCCCTATCCGTGTTGATCGGATGATCCTTCAGAAGCTCGTAACTTTCTTTCATGAATCGATAGAGAAAGTCGCTGCCTTTGCCCTTGGGCATATGCTCCCCTATGCGTTGCTCCAATACGTCGTGCGGCGGCGTGAGCGCATAACCGGCCGCTTCTCCGGACACATCGCCGATACCGGACGCGATCCGCGCCCCCTCGCTGATGACGAGGGCGTGGCGATAGCTGAACCCGGGATAAAAGGTGACGCGCCCGCCGTTTTCCGGATTCCCGGAACCGAGTTTTTCGTCTATATATTCGATGAGCGTCTTCGCTTCGTCGCTCGTGATATCTCCGGCGCTGTGATCCACGATATGAAGGTCATCATAGTCCGCGTCTGCTCCGCCTTTGAGCGTCACGAGATTGACCCGGAATGCGACATCCGTATCCGCCAATTCGACGCCCATGCTCACGGCCTCGAGGGGAGAACGCCCCGTCAAATCCGTGCGAGGATCATACCCCATCACCGCGAGATTTGCCGCGTCGCTGCCCGGCGCGATGCCGTCGGGAATGGTCTTGACCATGCCCACCTCGCCGCGCTCGGCCAACCCGTTTATATGCGGCATATGCGCCGCTTCCATCGGCGTCTTCTCTCCCGCGTCTTCATTCGGCCAATCCGCCGAGCCGTCCGGCACCAATATCAGATATTTCATAAATTCGCATCCTCAAATTTTTTCATAAACGCGATGAGCTTATCCACGCCCTCCTCGGGCATGGCGTTGTAGATGCTCGCGCGCATACCTCCGATGGATCTGTGTCCGCCCAACTCCACCAATCCTTCTTCTCTCGCCTCCGCGACAAACCGCTTGTCGAGCGCCGGGTCTCCCGTGACGAATACCACATTCATGAGCGAGCGGTCAATCTCCGCAGCCGGCGCGCTGTAGAGTTTGCTGCCTTCGATATAGGCGTAGAGCCGACCGGCCTTCGCCCTGTTGCGCCGCTCCACCGTCTCCAAACCGCCGTCCTTGATGAGCGTCTTAAATACCTCGCCCGCCACATAGATACACCACGCGGGCGGCGTATTGTACATAGACGCGCCCTCCGTGTGCGTTTTGTAATCCAAATATACAGGAACATTCGCGGGCGCTCCGCCCACCATATCCTTCCGAACGATGACCACCGTCAACCCCGCCGGAGCGATGTTCTTCTGGGCGCCGGCATAGATCAGGCCAAAACGGCGCACATCGACGCGTTCGGACAGGATCGCCGACGACAGATCCGTCACCAAGGGGACATCCCCCGTGTCCGGAATATACGGATACCTCGTGCCGTAGATCGTATTGTTGTATGTGATGTGAACGTAATCGGCGTCGCTTCTGAAATCCGCCGCTTCCACCTTTGGGATATAGGCGTAATTTGATTCCTTCGATGAAGCCACGACGCGAATGTCGCCAAACTTTGCGGCCTCTTTCGCGGCCTTATCCGCCCACGCGCCCGTAACGATGTAGTCGGCCTTTCCGCTCTTTCCGAGCAGATTCATGGGAACCATCGAAAATTGCAGCGTCGCACCGCCCTGCAAAAACAGCACATAATAGTCGTCGGGGATATCCATGAGCGTCCGCAGATTGCGCTCCGCGTCCTCGATCACGCGCGAAAACGTCTTCGACCTGTGACTCATCTCCATGATCGACATACCGCTGCCGTCAAAATCCAAAATCTCCCGCGCCGCGGTGTCTATCACCTCAAGCGGTAACATCGACGGCCCCGCCGAAAAATTATATACCCTGTTTCCCATAGATCCGCCCCTTCTCTTATCTGTGACCATGCAAACGCCGCGATCGTTTCAAGTGAATCTTTGAAAGTCGCCGCTTCGTTGGATATATTATACCATAGATGTTTCGAATTTTATATCAATGTTTGTGCCGCCGTATTGCGGTGGAATGGAGCAAAGTTCACCGATTGTCAGCCGAGCGGCAACTCGATGGTGAATGTCGTCCGACCGTCCGCCGACTCGGCGTATATTTTGCCGGCCGACCGCTCGACGATGGTCTTTGCGATGGCGAGTCCAAGGCCGAAACCGCCCTGTTTGCCGCCGTTTGCTGCGGCCTCCGCCGATGTGCGCGACTTGTCCCCCCGATAGAATCTGTCGAATATCCGCGGAAGGTCTTCCGGAGGGATGCCCGCGCCCGTGTTCGACACCCGAAGGTAGCCGGTGTGCTTTCCCTTGCCCGTTTCCACCGTCACCTCGCCGCCCGCATCCGTATATTTTACGGCGTTGTCAAGCAGGATCAGGATCGCCCGATGTATTTTCTCGCCGTCCGCTTTCACGACGACGGTCTCCGCGTATTTCTTCAGCGTCAGCCTTACATCCCGCTCGTAGAGGACGGCCTCCACACGGCCGATCTCCTCCTCCGCCGCTGCCGAAAGCTCGAAGGGCAGATTCTCACCGACGGCATCCTCCGCCTTCGCCAGATAGAGGAGCGCCTCCACCAACGACCGCATACGCCCCGATTCCTCCTCTATGCGCTCCACCCACTTGCGCCGGCTTTCCTCGCCGTCGTCGCCATCGGCCAGAGCGACCTCCGCGTTCGCGTCGATGATGGCCAACGGCGTTTTCAGCTCGTGCGAGGCATCCGCGACAAACCGCCGTTGCTTTTCGATATCCTCGCCCACCGGACGTATCGCCCGATTTGCCAGACGGTAGCTCACCAAGAATATGAGAATCAAGACGCAAATGCCGACCACAAGCATACTGAAAAGCAGACGGGACAGCGCCCTCTCGTAATCGTCCACATCCAAGAATACGATGCTCTCCCGCTGTTCGCCCGTGATGATGTATTGCCACCGCTTTCCCGCGAGTTTGATTCTTCCCGTTTCCTCTCCGGATTCCTCCGCAAACCGGGCGGCCTTGACATAGTCATTCTCGCTCAGTTCGATGCGCGAAAAGACCGCGAGAACCCCACCGCTCTTGTCTATGTTGATCACGAAGGACTTACTGTAATCCATAGGCAGGTCGGGAATCCCCTTCACGTTAAATTTCTCGGAACTGCCGTCGATGTTCGGCTGCTGTTCCCGCTCGGCAACGATGGCGTTGGTCACCACACCCGGCGGTATCGAACGAAGATCGGTGACGATGACCCCCTGTATATAATTGTAGGTGAGCACATAAATGATCGTAAAAGAAAACAGGATCACCACAGAGAGGGAGATCATATTCACCAGAAGCAGTTTGTTTCTCAGTTTTTTCAGCATCGATCTATACCTGCGCGCGATCTTCCGCAATCAGCACATAGCCCACGTTCCGAATATTCTTAATTCTGACATTCGAGCCGAGCCCCGTTAGCTTTTTCCGCAGAAATGAGATATACACCTGCACATGATTGTCCTCGGCCTCGCTGTCGTAGCCCCACACCTTTTCGATGATGGCATCGACCGAGAGGCTGGCGCCTTTGTTTGAGATGAGGTATTCCAACAGCCGGCTCTCCTTGAGCGTCAGATTGTACGACTTGTCCCCCTTCGACAGCACCAATTTGATGGGGTTCAGCTCGATATCGCCAAATTCCAATATTCCCTCCGGCAGCAGCTCGCCCCGGCGTCGACTCACGGCTCTCATGCGCGCGAGCAATTCCTCCGTCTTGAAGGGCTTCGGCAAATAGTCGTCCGCGCCGCTGTCAAGACCCAAGACCTTGTCCTCCGTTTCGCCCTTTGCGGTCAGAAGTATGACGGGCGTCGCGATGCCTTTCTCCCGCAGATGTTTCAGCAGGCTGATGCCGTCCATCTTGGGCAACATGATGTCGAGCAGGACGATGTCGTATACGCCGGACAGGGCGTTGTCCAACCCATCCTCGCCGTCAAACGACAGATCCACGTCGTAGTTGTTCTTCTCCAATATCCGCGCCACCGCTTCGGCCAGATACCGTTCATCTTCCACAAGCAGAACTCTCAATACACACCCTCCGTTAAGGTAACCATTATATCCCCCGCGCCTTAAATGAACCTTAACATTATACGATGGCGGAGAGTCGTTGTCCCATCTCCAGCAGAAACGTCTCCGTATCTACTTTCTCTTTTCGGTCCAAGTTTGACAGCGCGTAGAGGTCGCCGGTCATGATGCCGTCCTCGATGGTCTTTACAGCGGCCAATTCCAGTTTCACGCCGAAGTCGGCAAGCCGCGGCAGGCCGTCCAACTCGCCGCGTTTGCGCAGCGCACCGGCCCACGCATAGAGCGTGGCGACGGCGTTTGTCGATGTCGGCTCGCCCTTCAGATATTTATAGTAATGCTTCTGCACCGTACCGTGCGCCGCCTCATATTCATAATAGCCGTCGGGCGATACCAACACGGAGGTCATCATCGCGAGACTGCCATAGGCCGTCGCGACCATGTCGCTCATCACATCCCCATCATAATTCTTGCACGCCCAGATATAGCCGCCATCCGAGCGAATGACCCGCGCCACCGCGTCGTCAATGAGCGTATAAAAGAACTCAATGCCGGCGTCCGCAAATTTGTCCGCGTATTCCTCCGCATATACCGCCTCGAAAATGTCGCGAAATCTGCGGTCGTAGGTCTTGGAGATGGTGTCCTTCGTTCCGAACCACAGGTCCTGCCCCGTATCCAGCGCGAAGCTCATGCACGACCGCGCGAAAGAATAAATGCTCCCGTCCGTATTGTGAACGCCCTGAACGATGCCCGCCGTCCCGTCGAACGCGTGGATCAATTCTCGCGATTCCGTCCCGTCCGCGGAGGTGCGCACAAGCTCGACCCTGCCGCCCTCGGGCACGTCCATCTCCACATTCTTATATACATCCCCGTAGGCGTGACGCGCAACGGTGATGGGCTTCGTCCACGACGGAATAAACGGCGTGATCCCCCGCACGATGATCGGTGCGCGAAAGACGGTGCCATCCAAGATCGCCCGAATCGTACCGTTGGGAGACTTCCACATCGTCGTAAGCCCGTATTCCTTCACGCGCTCCGCATTCGGCGTAATGGTGGCGCACTTCACACCCACACCGTATTTGCGGATCGCCTCCGCCGCCTCCGTCGTCACCCGGTCGCCCGTCGCCTCGCGGTTTTTCAGCCCCAGATCGTAATACACCGTATTCAGCGCCACATGCGGCTCGATCAGCAACTCCTTGACCTTCGCCCAAATCACGCGCGTCATCTCGTCCCCGTCCATCTCGACCAACGGCGTGCGCATCTCAATTTTATCGCTCATAAATCTCCTACCTCTCATGCTGTTTCCATGTAACTCTCGAATGTTATTATATCATCTCCGCGAAGCGGAGGGCGGTCGTCTTTAAGCTGTAACGGTATGCCACGGCACAATCTTCCGAATATCCGCCTCTATCTTCGCGCTTAAGATCGCCGTATCATACGCCGCCTGCGCGCGAAGCCAATAACCTGCGGAAAGGCCAAAAAACCTACACAGCCTAATGTCTGTATCCGCAGTGATGGCTCTTTTCCCGGCTACGATATCTCCAATACGCTGCGCAGGCACATGAATTTCTTTCGCCAACCGGTATTTCGTGATCCCCAAAGGAATCAGGAATTCTTCATTCAACAGCTCTCCGGGCGTAACCGGTCTTAGCGTTCCCATTCCCTCTCTCATTTCAATCTCCTTAATGATAATCGACAATTTCAACATCCTTCGCACCACGACTTGTCCACACAAAACATATGCGATATTGTTCATTGATCCTTATGGAACATTGGCCTTTTCGATCACCTGTTAGCAATTCCAATCGGTTCCCCGGTGGAACAGAAAGATCGCCAAGTGTGGCCGCGATTTCCAATTGAAGCAATTTTCTGATTGCAATTCTTTCAATCTTTTCGAATCGTTTTACACGCATGTGGTTTGCAAGTTTCTCTGTATCTCGATCCGCAAATGATATGATCATATTAACATACCTCGTTATTAATGTAAAGCGTTATTAACGCAGAGCATTATCATCTCCCACTACATCGCCGGTTAAAATATTGAATATTTTACTATAATCCGTATTGATTGTCAAATATTCCTGTGATATAATGCTCCTATGTTATACGCGATTGACATTCTGCTTCATATTTTGATTTTTGCCATCGGCGCGGCTTTTGGTATCTTTTTGACTGTGCGGATCTACAGGTCGCCTCATCCGTTCATCGCGGTGCTCTGCGGCGTTGTGGGACTGCTGTGCTATATGTATTTCAGCCCGGCCGTCGCGATCCTGTATTTCGCCGTATTCGCTGTGCTGCTGTGTATCACCCTCATCGACGCCGCTACACAGGAGATTCCCAACTCGCTGAATCTCGCCCTGCTACTCTGCGGTGGCATCGCCGCCATTTGGCATCTGACCGACGCGAATATTCTCTCTCGCGTCGTCAGCCTGTTCGCCGTCAGTCTGCCGCTGCTCGTCATTGCGCTCGCGATTCGCGGCGCTTTCGGCATGGGGGATGTGAAGCTCATGTTTGCGGCGGGTTTCCTTCTCGGTTGGCAAGACGCGTTGGTCGCCTTCTTCATCGCCCTCATCTTGGGCGGCATCTACGGCGTTATCGTACTGGCGGCGCGCAAAAAAGGCCGCAAAGATCATTTCGCTTTCGGCCCCTGCCTCGCCGTCGGCATATTTGCCGCATTGCTCGCGGGCGAGCGCATATTTACATGGTATCTCACAATGTTCTAAAACGCGCCGCTTCGCGGCTCGAGTCGCTGATCGCATAAACGGCGATCTCATTTAATCTTCGGATTTTTGAAAATCACTTGACAACCCATTCATCACTAAAGTATGATAATCACGTACACAGCTTGCGAAATGCAACAACAGAACAGCCGTACGAACCGGCTTGCAAACGAAAGCAACTTGCTAACGAAACCGGCTTACTGACAGAACCGACGTGCAGAACGTAAGAGCCGACTTGCTAACGAAACCGGCCTGCAAACGAATGCGAACAAAGGAGATACACCGCAAACATGCTGAAATTGCAACATATTTTCAATAAACCTCTAAA
>JAISQM010000129.1 GCA_031274195.1 Eubacteriales Family XIII. Incertae Sedis bacterium | reverse complement strand
ACGGCATCATTTGCCGTAAACCACGCAAATGTAGCCATGATGACCATGATGAGCGCAAGCGCACTCGACGTACAGATAACTAACTTCTTGTTCTTTTTCATGTTTGTTTTCCTCCTAGTTAAAGTTTAATCTAATATGTGAACTGCATTCCTCCGGAAGCAGGTAGTTGCAAAATGATCAGCCGGGCATTCTTCCCGTCTTGGGCTTTGAAAGAACGGATCTGAGTAAGATCACAAATCCAAACGCCGCGACGAAAAAGATGATGGTCATAATCGGATTCTCGCGCATCAGCTGCAAGATCCCTCCCAGCTTGGGAATCGAAAACACTTTCTTTCCGATCAACCTGTCTGACGGAATGGGCGGATCGTCCGCGGAGTTTGCATCACCTCTCGTGATGAACCACAGGCCGTCTTCGCCATCCATCTCAGTCTTGATTTCCCGCACCCTATGGGTTAGATAATTGCTGCCGCCGGTGTCGGTGGCGAATGTCACGATGTCGCCGACTTGAACATCTGCCGGATCGATCAATTTGACAAAAATCATAGAGCATGCGTTAAAACCTCCCGGAGGACTGTCCGCGCTCGGTGTCATCGAGGCGGTAAGGACATTGTAGAATCTGTAGCCAAAGTATGACTTTTTCGGATCATTGCTGAACGCGAATATCGCGGAAGTGATTACCAACAGAATCGCAATTGTAAAAACGAGTACGGAACTAAGGACACTGAGCGCTCGTCGCGTTTTCTTCGGGCCGGCCGGCTTCCCGCCGCCGGTTCCATCCGCAATCACCTGCTCTGAATCAGAACCGTTAACAGTCATTTTTCATCACCATACCTTTCCATTTCTTTATCATATTGATTCGCCCACACTCTGCGGCAATTCCGCCGTCGGGCTTGAAACGAATCGTGTTCTGTGTTATAAATATCTTATATTGATCTTGAGTATTCATCTCATTGGATCCATCGATCTACAATCTTTGCCCCTAACAACAGTGTAAACAACGGATGAACTTCAAGGTCAATAGGGAAGTTGAAAATTTTTTTTATTTGGCTATAGAATGTCGATTGCCGAAATATTTAATGTTCAAAGACACGCTCTTACGAACGATTTTTGCGGGGTTTTCGGCATCTTCTATATTTGAGAATTGTGAAAGACGGTGTGAATGCACATGGATTTTATGAATTGTTTACCGAAAAAGACAGGACAAAACTTATTACCAACTGAAATGTTTTTCGTCCGACAGGACGCAAAAATATACGAAAGGACATGTGATTGCTATGGACGAAACAAAACTGATGTCGATGAAAGCATTCTCCGAGTTTGCGGGAATCAACGCTTCGACATTGCGATACTACGACAGAATCGGTCTGTTTTCTCCCATTTCGCGAGGGGAAAATGACTATCGCCAGTATTCTCCGCAACAGATCATCAGCATCAACCTGATCAATGTGTTGACCGAATTGGGTGTTCCGCTGAAACAGATCAACGAAATGGTGAAAAATCGGACACCGGAGATAATCCAAAACGTATTGGGCGCACAGGAGCGGCAACTCGACGCGGAAATGGCTCGTATACAGGAATCCTACTCCATCATCCACGTTTTGCGCGAGCTGATTTACATCGGTTGCAAAGCGCATGAATCCGAGATATGCGAGCAGAAGTTCGACGCGCGCCCCATCTTTATGGGAGAACCGAACGATTTCAGCAACTGTTCGCTGTTCTACGAACCCTTTGTGCGGTTTTGCGCGAGAGCGCAGGAGTTTCGATTTAGCCCGAGCTACCCGATCGGCGGCTATTTTGAGAACATGGAGGCTTTTCTGGATGAGGATTCTCAGCCGACGCGCTTTTTCTCTTTGGATCCGAATGGGAAACAGACGATAAGAAGCGGGCGGTATCTTGTGGGCTACGTCCGCGGCTATTATGGGGAGATGGGCGATGTCGGCGAAAGGCTTACGGCCTACGCCAAAGCAAACGGCCTGAAATTTTGCGGCCCGCTGTATGTGCTCTACCTGCACGATGAGATCAGCGTCAAGGATAAAAACCGGTTTCTCGCACAGGTTTCGGCTATGATCAAATAGCGGCGTGAAAACGATAAGCGACAACAAGACCATATAGCATCAAAACCCGTTGGAAATCCAACGGGTTTTGATATTCATGTCGTTCGTGCGTCCTCAGAGACTCCACAGTTCCTCATCGCTCGGAACATGGTTGCTTTCCATATTATATGCAACCCGCGAAACATTGATCAGATGCGTGTAGGTCAAATTCTCCGAGATGCTGTTGTGCCCCCATGAGCCGCAACCGAGCGTATTTGTGGGCGCCAACCCATTGAAGAAACTGCCGCCCGCGCTGCTCGCGCACACCTGGTTGATCACAAACCGAGAGACGGGAAGCGCCAGACCCGCGTATTCGATGTTCTCCTTGGAATTCGAGTGAATGGAGACGCTGTGTCCCTTCCCCTCCGCCTCAAGATTTTCTTTCGCGATGCGAACGCCGTCCGCAAAATCCTTATACTTATAGGCGGCGATCACAGGACACATTTTCTCTTTGCCGAGGACATCCTCTTTCCCGGTGCCATCGGCCTCGATCACGATGATTTTTGTGTCCGCGGGAATATCCGCCTTCGCGAGCTCCGCTATGGCGGAAACCGATTGGCCGACCACATGCCGGCTTATGTGCCCCTGCTCGTCAAAAATGGCATTCCTGAATTTCTCTTTCTCCGAAGCATCCCGAACGACATACCCGCCGTTCTTTTCAAATTCCGCAAGAACCGCGTCATACGACTCCTCCGGGCATATGACCGACTGTTCCGCGGAACAGATGATGCCATTGTCGAAAATCCTGCCGGTAATGATCTTTGGGACGGCGGCGGCGATATCCACGCCCCTGTCAATAATGCACTGCACATTGCCGGCGCCCACGCCCAATGCGGGGCGTCCTGAACTGTAGGCCGCTTTCACCATACCCATTCCGCCTGTCGCGATCACGATGTCGGCCATGGAGATCAGATTTTTCGTATTCTCTCTGGAATGTTCGTCGATGATCTGTATCAAATCTTCTGGAAGTCCTAATTCGGCCAAGACCTTCCGCATCAACGCAACCGTCTCGCCGCTGCACTTCACAGACTTGTGGTGCGGCGTGATGATGATGGCGTTCCCGCCTTTCAGCGCAAACATGGCATTGCTCATCGGCGTTACGATGGGATTCGTCGTAGGCGTGATCGCCGCGACGACGCCGATCGGCTTTGCGATCTTCGTGATCCCTGCCGCTTCGTCTATGTCGATGATCCCTTTCGATTTTTTGCCTTTCAGGCTGTGCCAGATGATCTTCGCCTTGTTCTTGTTTTTCAGAACCTTATCGTCATAGTTGCCCATTCCGGTTTCTTGTATGGCCAATTCCGCGAGCATTTCCGCGTTGTCGTGCACCACTTTCGCAATCGCCAATACCGCGCGGTCTGTTTCCTCCTGTGATTTTGTCTCGAACACCGCCTGCGCCTTGCGCGCCGCGTCGATATACCCCTGAATGTAGGCTTCGCTCTTTGCTATTGCATCTTCCATCGTCTTTACTCTCCTTTCTCTATCTGTTCGGCCGTCACTTGCGCTTTTGGTCTGTCTCTTTCGCAAGTGATTGCGCTGCTGCTCTTACTTCTATTTTAACATATTTCACTTTCGCTCAATTTGTAACTGCAATTTTACTTCATGCTGCCCGTTTTTTGGAATTTCGAATGCCAACTCAACGCTTCATCCAAAATATGCGGCGTCTGTTTCGCGGAAACATCCAAGGCTCTCGTATAGTAGTCCATCAAGGCATCCCGATAATCCGGATGCGCGCAGTTTTCGATAATCTTGATCGCGCGCTCCCTCGGGCTGAGGCCTCTCAGATCCGCGTAACCTTGCTCCGTCACGACGACCATCACCTCATGCTCCGTATGATCCACATGGGAAACGAAAGGCACGATGGAGGAGATCGCCCCGTCCTTCGCCGTCGAAACCGTGCTGAAGATGGTGATGTAGCCGTTCCTCGTGAAATCCCCGGAGCCGCCGATTCCGTTCATCATCTTCGACCCCATGATGTGTGTGGAGTTCACATTGCCGTAAATATCCATCTCTATGGCGGTGTTGATCGCGATCACGCCGAGCCGACGGATCACCTCCGGATTGTTGCTCAGTTCCTGCGGACGCAGGATGATCTTGTCCTTGAAGAATTCGATCTCCTGTTCGAACTTCTCCAGCGCCTCCGGCGAAGGACTAAGCGATGTCGTGGAAGCTATGACGGCCTTGCCCGACCGAAGAAGATCGAGCATCGAATCCTGCACGACCTCCGTATAGCAAGTCAGATTTGAAAAATCCGATTCGCACAATCCGTAGAATACCGCATTTGCCACGCTGCCCACGCCGGATTGCAAGGGAAGCAACTCCTTCGTCAGACGGCCGGCCTCGACCTCCTTGTTGAAAAAATCGATTATATGTTTTGAGATCTGCTTTTCCGCTTCGCTCACCGCCGCCAAAGGTCTTGTGCTGTCCTGCAGATCCGTCATGACGATGGCCGCGATTTTGTCTGCGCCGCATTCGATATAGGGCACGCCGATGCGGTCGCCGGGATGCGTGATCGGAATGGGTTCCCTGTTGGGCGGAGCCTTCGTGGTATAGATATCCGCCATGCCTTCCATCTCAAGCGGCTTCTTCTTGTTGATCTCCACAATCACTCGGTCGGCCTGCGCGACAAACGCTGCGGTGTTGCCGACACCGCTCGTCGGAATCAGATGCCCGTCCTCCGTGATCGCCAGCGCTTCCACAATCGCGACATCCACCTTGGGAATGAACCCGTAATTCACGTATTGCGTGGACTGCGAAAGGTGCATATCCACATACTCGATCTCGCCGCTGTTGATCTTCTCACGGATTTTCGCGTTCGTCTGATAGGGCAGACGCTTAGAAATGATCCCGACATCCGCCCACGCGCCATCCACCTCGGGGCCAACCGATGCCCCGGTGTAGAGCGAGATTTTGAAAGGCTTATCCGATTTTTTCACTTTCTCCGCCAACGCGAGCGGCACGGCTTTCGGATATCCGGAAGGTGTGAATCCTGACGCGCCGATCACCATTCCATCCTTGATCAGCTCCGCTGCATCCTCAGCGCCTGTGATCCTATCAAACAATTTCTC
>JAISQM010000113.1 GCA_031274195.1 Eubacteriales Family XIII. Incertae Sedis bacterium | reverse complement strand
TCCATATTCTCGGGATCGGAGAAATTGTCGACCTTGAAATACTTCTCCGTCTTTTCAATGCCGTCCTCGGTGAGGGAGATGGTCCTGTCTTTCTCGTCCATCGTAAAATCGGTATCTGCGCGCAGGCCGGAGACGTATTTGTCCGCCGTCTTGTACATATCGGTGGATTTTTCCCCCTGACCGGAGATGATGAGCGGCGTCCGCGCCTCGTCGATGAGAATGCTGTCCACCTCGTCCACGATGGCGAAATTGAGCGGCCTCTGCATGAGGTTTTCCTCGTAGATGACCATGTTGTCCCGCAGATAGTCAAAACCGAACTCGTTGTTCGTGCCGTAGGTGATGTCGGCCTCGTAGGCCGCCTTGCGCTCCTCGGCGACGATGCCGTGGACGACGCAACCGACCTTGAGTCCGAGAAAGGTGTAGAGCTTGCCCATCCACTCCATGTCGCGCTTGGCCAAGTAGTCGTTGACCGTGATCACGTGGACGCCCTTTCCTGAGAGCGCGTTCAGATACGCAGCCAAGGTCGCCACGAGGGTCTTACCTTCGCCGGTCTTCATCTCCGCAATGCGTCCCTGATGGAGCGCGATGCCGCCGATGACCTGCACCTTGAAGTGCTTCATGCCCAAGCTGCGCCACGCCGCTTCGCGGCAGACGGCGAAAGCCTCCGGGAGCATGTCGTCCAGATCTTCCCCGTCGGTCGCCCGCTGCCGGAACTCTGCGGTCTTCTCGCGCAACTGCTCATCCGTATATGCTTCATACTCGGACTCGAGCGCCATGACCCGATCCGCTATTTTCTCTATTTTGCCGACTTCTTTCTTGTTCAAGTCAGGCAGTATTTTCTCCAAAAACCCCATTTCACTTGTCCTTTTTGCCCATATTGGGCTTGCTGCTCGTCCGGCCTTGTTTACATACGTCAAGTATGCGGCACTGCGGCCGTCCTCTCGCGCACCCAATCTGAACAAAAAGTCCTGCGTGAAAACCATTCCTTTTTGCCCATATTGGGCTTACTGCTCTATTACAAATGTGTTGTATATCGCTCGTATTGCCTTCTCAAAATCCTTATTCTCCACGCCGATGATGATGTTCATCTCGCTGCTACCCTGATCGATCATGCGGATATTTACATCTGCGTCCGCAAGTGCGGTAAAGAGCTTCGCAGAAACGCCCTTCCTCGCCGCCATGCCGCTGCCCACCGTGGCGATCAGAGACATCTTCTCAAACACCTCGACGCTGTCCGCCTGCGTCTTTCGCTCAATATCGTCGATGATGTCGTCCAACTTGCCTTCGAGATACCGATCGGCTATGACCATCGACACCGTATCGATCCCACTGGGAATATGCTCGATTGAGACATCGTAATCCTCCAATATGGACAGCACGCGCTTGATAAATCCGGGTTCCGCGCTCATCATATTCTTGTAAATGGCGACGACGGTAAAATCCCGGTTGCCCGCGATGCCCGTGATGATGCCATTGTCCTGTTTTTGTTCGTCCGCTACGATGAGCGTACCCTTGTCTTCGGGTTTGTTCGTATTCCTGATGTTGATGGGAATGCCCGCCATTCGCACCGGATAGATGGCGTTTTCATGAAGCACCGAAGCGCCCATATACGCGAGTTCCCTGAGCTCCTCGTAAGAGATGATGCCGATCGACTTCGGATTTTCGACGATCCTCGGATCCGCCATAAGGAAGCCCGACACATCCGTCCAATTTTCATACACATCCGCTTTCACGGCTCTGGCCGCGATGGCGCCCGTGATGTCCGAGCCGCCACGGCTGAAGGTCTTGATCTCCCCATCCGGCAAGGTCCCGTAAAATCCCGGAAGTACCGCCCGCTCGTGCTCCGTCAGCGCCGCGCTGAGCGCCGCGTTCGTTTCCTCGGTCAAAAATTTCCCTTTCGCGCTAAACTGCACGAGTCCCGCCGCGTCTACGAAATCGTAGCCGAGATAGGCCGCCATGATCTTCGCGCTGATGTGTTCGCCCCGGCTGGCGATGTAATCCGCCGACGCCCCGCGCGACAGTCGCGCCTCGATCTCCAAAAATTCCTCCGTGACGCCCGCATTCAGTCCAAGCTCGCGTTCCACGCCCAAAAACCGGTCGCGTATCGTCTGCAAGACCTGTTCGTATGGCGCGTTCTGTTCAATATGGGTTTTTAACAAATACAGAAGATCCGTAACTTTATTGTCCGTATCGAAGCGCTTCCCCGGCGCCGACACCACGACGATCCGCCTATCCTGATCCGCGCGAATAATCTCGCCGGTCTTTCGAACCTGAATCGCGTCGGCCACCGACGTTCCGCCAAATTTCGCTACTTTTACCCCCATATACTGCAATATCCCTTTCTTTGCGCTATCTTTACCGATGTCGAAACAATAATATAGTATATCATAAATTTGGACCATTTTGTGGAAAAAACGAGATCGTGACTATGTGGCGGCGGCTATCACACCATCTTCGCGGGATCGACCAGTGTGTCAAACTCCGCCTCGGAGAGGACGCCCATCGCTGTCGTCGCTTCGCGCAGCGTGATGCCCTCGCGGTGGGCGCGCTTTGCGATCTCGGCGGCCTTCTCGTAGCCGAGCTTCGGCGTCAGCGCCGTCACCAACATCAGGGAATCTTCCAGATGACGGCGAATAACCTGCTCGTTGGGCTGTATGCCTGTGGCACAGTTGTCGTTGAACGAAACGATCGAATCGGCGAGGAGTCGTATGGACTGGAGGACATTGTACGCCAACACCGGCATGAAGACATTGAGTTGGAAATTCCCCTGCGACGCGGCGATGCCCACTATCACGTCGTTGCCCATGACCTGTGCCGCGACCATCGTCAGCGCCTCGCACTGCGTCGGATTTACCTTGCCGGGCATGATGGAGCTGCCAGGCTCGTTCTCGGGAATAATCAGCTCGCCGAGTCCGCTCCGAGGGCCGGAGGACAACCACCTGACATCGTTGGCGATCTTCATGAGGTCCGCCGCGAGCGCCTTGAACGCCCCGTGCAGATGAACGAGGCCGTCCTTGGACGTGAGGGCGTGAAATTTGTCGGGCGCCGTCGTAAATTCGTGCCCGGAAATCTCCGTGATCTTCGCGGCCGATTTTACGGCGAAGTCCGGGTGCGTGTTGAGTCCCGTACCCACGGCCGTCCCGCCGAGCCCTAACTGCCGCACGGACTTCAGCGCGGCGTGAATCATATCGCCGGTTTCGTCAAGCATCGTCCGCCACGCGCCGATCTCATGACCCAAGCGCAGGGGCGTGGCATCCTGAAGGTGCGTCCGTCCGATCTTCACGATGTCCATATACCGCGCCGACAGTTCCTGAAAGGTGGCACTCAGCTTGCCTATTGCGGGCAACAGGCAGTCCTCCGTCATGGTTACGGCGGCTATGTGCATGGCCGTGGGGAAGGTGTCGTTGGAACTCTGCCCTTTATTTACGTCGTCGTTGGGATGGAGGTTCGTGAGCCGCGCGACGACCTCGTTGACGTTCATGTTGCTCTGCGTGCCGCTACCGGTCTGCCACACGGAGAGGGGAAATTCCGCGTCCAACTCCCCCGCGAGGATCTGATCGCAAGCGGCGGCGATGGCGGTCGCTTTCTCCGCACTCAGGACACCCAGCTCCGCGTTCGTGAGAGCCGCCGCCTTCTTCAGTACGCCGAAGGCGCGAATGATTTCGATGGGCATCTTCTCCCAACCGATCTTGAAATTCTCAAGGCTCCGCTGCGTCTGCGCACCCCACTGCCGATCGGCGGGTACTTTAATTTCGCCCATCGTATCCTTTTCTACTCGATAATTCATCTTCTTCACTTTATGCTTTATTGTATTCATTGCTCTTTATTTTCCTCCCACGCCTCCGCCACGGCGTCCGCGATGGCGTCCGCGACACCCTTTTTGAAGGCGGGCGGGATGACGTAGTCCTCGGAAAGCTCGTCCGCGCTGACGAGTCCCGCCAAGGCGTAGGCCGCCGCGACCTTCATCTCCTCGGTGACGCGCGTGGCGCGGGCTTTGAGCGCCCCCTTGAATATGCCCGGGAATACGAGCACATTGTTGATCTGATTCGCGAAGTCCGACCTGCCCGTGCCGACCACTTTCGCGCCGGCCGCTTTCGCCGCCTCCGGCATGATCTCCGGCTCCGGATTGGCCATGGCGAAGACGACGGCGCTCTCGTTCATCGTTCCCACCATTTCCTCCGTAAGCACCTTGGGCGCGGAGACGCCTATGAACAGATCGCGCCCGGCGACGGCATCCGCAAGACTGCCGGTCAGGTTGTCCTTGTTCGTCATGCCGAGCAGGTCCATCTTATCTTCGCCGAATTCCGAAAATCTGTCCATCGCGATGATG
Source organism: Eubacteriales Family XIII. Incertae Sedis bacterium (assembly GCA_031274195.1). GTDB lineage: Bacteria > Bacillota > Clostridia > Peptostreptococcales > Anaerovoracaceae > JAISGB01. The sequence continues at coordinate 599 of JAISQM010000113.1, read as the reverse complement.
CCCTTGCTGTCACAGGCGACGATATCACTGACGCCCAACGCCCGCAGCATCTTCACGACGGCGGTTCCCGCGGCACCCGCGCCGTTGATGACGGCTCGCACCTTTTTCAGCGGCTTTTTAAGCAGCCTGAACGCGTTGATGACGGCGGCACTGACTACGACTGCCGTACCGTGTTGATCGTCGTGAAACACGGGAATGTCGAGAGCCTCCTGAACCCTGCGCTCGATCTCAAAACACCGGGGCGCGGAGATGTCCTCCAGATTGATGCCGCCGAAGGTCGGCGCGATGCGTATGACGGTCTCTATGATCTCCTCCGTGTCCTGCGTGGACAGACAGATGGGAAAGGCGTCCACGCCGCCAAACTCCTTGAACAACACCGCCTTCCCTTCCATCACGGGCAGCGCGGCAAGACCGCCTATGTTGCCGAGGCCGAGGACGGCGGAGCCGTCCGTGACCACCGCCACGGTGTTGGCCTTGATAGTGAGCGCGTAGGCTTCGTCGGGATTCTTCTCTATCTCGATGCAGGGACGAGCCACGCCCGGCGTATACGCGGTGCTGAGGTCGTCCTTCGTCCGAACGGACACCTTGCTCGTGACTTC
>JAISQM010000093.1 GCA_031274195.1 Eubacteriales Family XIII. Incertae Sedis bacterium | reverse complement strand
CAATCGGCGCAGCACATATCCCCTGCCCTCGTTGGACGGGAGAATGCCGTCGGCGATCATGAATGCGACGGAACGAATATGATCGGTGATGATACGAATGGAGGTGTCCGTCGCGGCTTCGCCGTTTTGATACGGTACGCCGCTGATCCTGACGACTTCGTCCAAGATATGCCGCACCGTGTCCACATCGAAGATGGAGACGGTGTCCTGCATGATACAGGCGAGGCGCTCAAGTCCCATGCCCGTGTCGATATTCGGATGCGCGAGCGGCGTATAATTCCCCTGTTCATCTCGGTTGAACTGCGTAAATACGTGATTCCAGAACTCGACGTAGCGGTCGCAGTCGCAACCCGGCGCGCAGGTAGCCTTTCCGCAGCCATAGGCCTCTCCCCTGTCAAAATAGACCTCGGAACAGGGGCCGCAGGGACCCGTGCCGATCTCCCAAAAGTTATCCTCTTTGCCCATGCGCACGATGCGGGATGGATCGATGCCCACATCCTTTACCCAGATATCGTAGGCTTCGTCGTCGTCCTCGTATATGCTCGCCCACAGCTTATCCACGGGCATTTCAAGCACCTTCGTGATGAATTCCCAGCCCCAGACGAGCGATTCCCGCTTGAAATAGTCGCCGAAAGAGAAGCTGCCGAGCATCTCGAAAAATGTCCCGTGGCGATCGGTCTGCCCCACGTTTTCGAGATCGCCCGTCCGGATGCACTTCTGACAGGTGGTCATGCGCTTCGACGGCGGCGTTTCGATTCCCGCGAAATACGGTTTTAGCGGCGCCATGCCCGAGTTGATGAGAAGCAGGCTCTTGTCTTTCTCCGGCACTAAGGAAAAACTCTTTCGCGCGTAATGCCCCTTCTCGACGTAGAATGCCTTGAATTGTTCTCTGAGTTCGTTTAATCCTGTTTTTTTCATAAGTTCCTCTCCGTTTTGGAATTCCCGTAGAGAATATTATACATGAAATTATGATATAATGCCAATATGGAGAAACGGGAATTGGGAAATACGGGCATATTTGTGCCTCCTGTCGGAATGGGGGTGCTCACGGTGGGCAGAACACAGCTGAATCTGCCGCTCGCCGAAGGGGCGGCCGTCGTCCGTTATGCGCTTGAGCGCGGCATCGACTTCCTCGATACTGCGGAATACTACGAGACCTATCCCTATATTCGCGCGGCTCTCGCAAAGACGGACATCCGGCCGGTCATCGCGTCCAAATCTCTGTCTCACAGTTATGCCGGTATGGATCGCGCCATCGAGGACATGCGCTCCGCCCTGAATCTAGACGTGATCGACATATTTCTGTTGCACGAGGTGCGGGAAGCTCCGGATTTTGAAAGCCGGGTCGGCGCGTGGACCTGCCTGTGCGACGCCAAGGCGAAGGGACGCGTCAGAGCCATCGGCATCTCCACCCACTATGTGGATGTGGCGCGCCTAAATGCTGCCCTACCCGACTCCGACATCCTATTTCCCCTCATCAATATGGAGAGTCTCGGCGTTCGTGACGGCGCGGGTCCGGGAACCAAAGAGGATATGGCGGCCGCGATTCGCACAAACAGCGAACGGGGCAAAGGCGTATTCACGATGAAAGTGTTTGGGGGCGGCAATCTCACGGGTTCCTATCTTGAGGCGTTGGACTATGTAAGCGCCCTGCCCGGCGTGGACAGCATCATGGTAGGCATGGGAAAGATGGACGAAGTCGATCGCCTCGCGGAATACGCGGAAGGCGTGATCGATCGGTCATATGTGCCGGATATCAAACATAAGAAGATTCGCATCGATAGGGGTGATTGCGAAGGCTGCGGCGCCTGCGTACCCGTCTGCCCGGGTAAGGCCATCCGCATAGAGCCGGACGGCATCGCGGCCGTAAACCACGATGTCTGTATTACCTGCGGGTATTGTGCTGCGGCGTGTCCTGTCCGCGCCATACTACTCTTTTAGTGGTAACGATTAAAACGCCACGCTATTAGCTGCGAGGCAACGCCGAGTCTAATCCTAAGCGTTGCCCATCCCGGAACCTGATTCCAATTTTGCCTTCCTCACGTACCCCAAGTACGCATCGTAAGCCAAAATCGGCCTCAGAACCCGGCCTGAACAAAACTATCGCGGCATTTGATTTAGTGTCTTTGGCAGTACATGCTCCATGTCGCAACCGTGGTGGTCGTCGCTTTCGTCGGCGTTTGGGTCGAAGCCGTCTAAGCCTGCGTAGTGGTTGCCTGTCTTTTGCGCGTAATCGTAGATGGCGGATTTGATCGCGTGATCCGCAAGCACCGAACAGTGAATTTTGATCGGCGGAAGGCCGCCCAATTCGTCGAGGACGTCGCCGTTTGTCACCGCAAGGGCTTCCTCTATCGTCTTGCCGATGATCATATCCGTCGCCACGCTCGAGGAGGCGATGGCCGATCCGCAACCGAAAGTCTTGAATTTGGCATCGACGATGACGCCGTCCTTCACCTTTATGGATATCTTCATCATATCGCCGCAGACGGGGCTGCCGTAGGTGCCCTCTCCGTCCGGGTGCTCCATCTCTCCCACATTGTGCGGATTCGAGAAATGCTCGATTACTTTATCGTTGTACATTGACATATTTGATCCCCTATTCCCTCCTCTGTTAAGTTACAATTGAACCGATGGGCGTTAACCGTATTGACATTATGTCTACCAACCGCTATCCTTTGACACGGACGAGATGCTTCTGAGCTTCTCCACCGCGCCGGTCAGCACATCCACGGTGTAGTCCAAATCTTCCTTCGATGTGAAATCTCCAACGGTGAACCGCACGGAGCCGTGAATCTGTTCCACGGGAACGCCGATGGCTTCCAGCACATGGGATGGCGTCAGCGAAGCGGAAGAACACGCCGAACCCGTCGAAACGGCGACGCCTTTCATATCCAACAGCAACAGCAACGCCTCGCCTTCTATATACTTAAATGTGATGTTCGCGTTGCCGGGCAGTCTGCTCTCGAGGCTTCCGTTCACGTGCACATCTTCGATCTTCTCCAAAACCCGCTCTATAAAATAATTGCGAAGCCCTGTGATCTTTTCGATGTGCGATGTGAGATTCTCCCGCGCGAGTTCCGCCGCTTTTCCGAAACCTACGATGCCCGTGAGGTTTTCGGTTCCCGCCCGCTTGTTGTTTTCCTGCGCGCCGCCGTAGATATGAGCGGGCAATGCCAAGCCTTTCCGAATGTACAGCGCGCCGATACCCTTGGGTCCGTATATCTTGTGAGCGGAGATGCTCATGAGATCCGCGCCGAGCGCCTTTACGTCGATGTGAACATTGCCCAGTGCCTGTACCGCGTCGGTGTGAAATACGATACCGTGCGCCTTTGCGATCTTCGCGATCTCCGCCACCGGCTCGACCGTCCCGATCTCATTGTTCGCGTACATGATGCTGATGAGGGTCGTATCCGGACGAATCGCCCGCTCCAATTCCGCAGGATCGACAAACCCTTCCTTGTCCACACCCAAATACGTCACCTCGAACCCCTCTTTTTTCAGATGTTCGGCGCTGTGAAGCAACGCGTGGTGCTCAATGGATGTCGTGATGACGTGCTTGCCCTTGTTTCGCTTCGACATGGCGGTCTCGATCACCGCCCAATTGTCCGCCTCCGTACCCGACGAGGTGAAAAAAATCTCCCGGGGTTCCGCACCGATGAGCGCCGCAACCCGTTCCCGCGCGAGATTGATCGCGTTTTTCGATTCCTGACCCACCGTATAGAGACTCGAAGGATTGCCGAACTTTGTGGTAAAGTACGGAATCATCTCCTGCAATACCTCGTCCTTAACCGGTGTCGTCGCGGAATAATCCAAATAAACCTGTCTCATATTTCCTCATCCCTGATTTCTATCGATTCAAGCTGACCT
>JAISQM010000067.1 GCA_031274195.1 Eubacteriales Family XIII. Incertae Sedis bacterium | reverse complement strand
CGCAGGAGGCATTATACCGAAAATAAATCATCCATTGTCACAACGGATTGCAGTGTGTCCGCATACATACCGTGAGCGATGCCATAGGTGGTGATCATCGTCAGATGCAGTGCGCTCGTTGTCTTCGTCTCAGCGCGGAAAACTTCCATCTTCCGGCGAAGATCTCTGTCGTCTTCGCCGGTGACAGAGTATTCTCCGTTTGCGTATTTCGCCTCGCACAAATTGATGACGCCGTCTTCGCGATCAATTACAAGATCGATTTGTGCTCCCGGGCTGCCTTTGCTCCGCCATGCGTACTGCTTGCTGAGTACTCCGCTGATGCCAAGCTTACGTTTGATTTCATCAATATGCGCCAACGATACCAATTCAAAGGCATATCCCGTCCACGCTCCATGTTCACCTTTTCCGATCATATTCATCCATAGATTTTTATCGGATGCGTAAGAATCCTGCATGAATTTCAAATAAAACAACGAGAAAAAATCAATCAACTGATAGAGCGCATCTTTTTTTTTGCTCCCATAATTGCGATATTTGCGAATGAAACCGCTCTGTTCAAGCTCCGTCAAAATCCGCGTAAACCCGCCGCCATCCGTAAGTTTTGATTGCAACAGAAGTTCCCCCCGAGTCAATCCCATTGTTTTCTTCGTCAACGCATTTATAATTGCAAGATGCCCGTCCGCATTTCTAAACAGCGAGTGATAGAGGTTGTCTAATTCATCGTTCAGAACAGCGTTCTCCCGAAAGCACAACCTGTCAACATTTTGCGCAAGACTGTTTGATTTCTTCATCAGACTTAGGTAATAAGGAATTCCGCCGAAGATCATATAGCTCTCTATCATCTGATAACGGCTGTATACGATACCTTCTTCTTTATAATAGGCCTCACATTCTCCCAACGTGAATGGCCGTATGAACATCTTCCCGGTCAATCTATTGTGCAGACCACCCTTGTTGCGAATCAGTTTTTGCACGATCCATGAAGTCGCCGAACCACAGGCAATCAGGAAAATATCCGGCCTTGATGCGGCCCATCCATTCCAGAAATGCTCGAGCGCCGACAGGAAGCCGGACTTAGGCGTTTCCATGAATGGAAGTTCATCCAGAAAAATCACTTTGCGCTCATTCTCGGGCGCATTTTCAATGATTTTGCGCAAACGATCAAACGCTTCGTACCAGTCACTCGTAGGCAACGTATCGGAATCTCCATAGCGTTTCAATGACTTATTCCACTCTGCGATTTGCGCAGCCTTGCCTTCGTTTGCGATGCCGGTATGGTAGAAGAAGATATTATTCCCAAAGTACTCCCGGATCAAATATGTTTTTCCCACCCTGCGTCTGCCAAAGACAACCAAAAACTCCGGTCGGTTCGAGTTGTAATAATCCTCAAGCTCCAACATCTCTTTTTTTCGCCCTAATATTAGCATATCCATATTCCTCTCGGTCTATATTTGGCGGAATCTATATAAAATTAGACAGATTCCGCCAAATATCATTTGTCGACTTTCAACAAGATCGCTGTCAAAACGTTGCATTATCATGAATTATATCACAAATGCGAGACATTATCAAAATTATTATTGGCGGAATGTTGATGTCGCGATATACATTCCGATTGTCTGACCGTGAGGCCCCCCCCCATTTTTGAGTGGAATATTTTTACATAAAATTACGCATTGACACGGAATGTAAGGTGTGATATTATTTGTTTTGCCGCTCGATTAGGAGCGGCTAACTTTTGAAGATCGGTTAGGCAACGCTAATTAACTAATGCTAATTAATTATCGCTAACCGTGCAATGAGGAGAAATACGGGATGAGAAAAATCGCGATTTACGGGAAAGGGGGGATCGGAAAATCCACCATCACCTCAAATCTATCCGCCGCGCTGTCGGAACGTTTTCGCGTTATGCAGATCGGTTGCGATCCGAAAGCGGATTCGACTTCGAACCTCACGGGCGGCCGGAAATGCCCGACGGTGCTGGATAGCATAAAGGAAAAGGGTGCCGGCGTGACGCTCGAGGATGTCGTGTTTGAGGGCTATAACGGGACACTGTGCGTTGAGGCGGGAGGACCCACGCCGGGTATCGGCTGCGCGGGGTTGGGTATTATCGCGGCGTTCAAAAAGTTGGAGGAATTACATGCTTACGAGATTTATACGCCGGATATTGTGCTGTATGACGTTCTTGGCGATGTCGTCTGCGGGGGTTTTGCGATGCCGATACGCGGCGGATATGCGGATCATGTGTTCATCGTGACCTCCGGTGAGGCGATGGCGCTCTTTGCCGCGCGGAATATCGCGCTGGCGGTGGAGAATTTCACTTCGCGCGGTTACGCGAAATACTCCGGCGTGATTCTCAATAGCCGGAATGTGAAGAATGAACGCGCGCTCGCAGAACAGCTCGCTCGCGACACGGGAAGTGAGATTATCGCGCATATCAGCCGCAGTTCCGATGTGCAGCTTGCAGAGGAACAGGCGAAGACGGTGATCGAGGCGTTGCCCGACTGCGAAATCGCGCATGAATATCGCGCGCTTGCGGATAAGATCGTTGCACTGTGCGGTATCACGGAAAAGGAGGTGGCTGTATGAGCAAGGTTGATGGCGGTCACGGCGCGTTGCGTTACACTGCTCCGTCGCATGTCGATTGGGGGCTTGTGCGCATCGCCGCGCTCGTGCCGGAAAGCCATATGCTGTTCGTCTGCCCATCCGCGTGCGGCCGTCACGGTGCGCTCGGCGCGGTGGATCAGGGTTATAAGCATCGCGTGTCATACATATTCGTCTACAGGCAGGATATCATCGACGGCTATGATAACGTGATTCGCGAAGGCGTGAGCGAGCTTCTGGAGCAACTGCCCAAAGCGCCGCCCGCGATCATGGTTTTCGTGAGCTGCATTGACGATCTCATCGGTACGGATCTGGACGCGCTGATGATCGAATTGCACGACGCGCGTCCGGATATCGAATTCCGCGCGGGCCATATGAATCCCATATCGCTCGACGGGACGGCTCCGCCGCCGGTAACGGCGCAAAACGCGATGTTTGACTTCCTGAAACCGTCGGAAATACGCGATGCCGACGCTGTGAATTTCATCGGGAGCTTCGTGGACGTATTGCCGGTGTGCGAAGTGTACGAATTTCTCGCGCAGGCGGGCTTTCCCCTCGTGCGGCACATCTCGCGGTATGACACGTTTGAGGGTTTCCTTGAAATGGCGAAGAGCGCGTACAATATCTCGCTATGGCCGCCCGTCACGCTCGCCGCGCGGAGCATGGAGAAAAAACTCGGCATTCCCTTCCTGTCGCTGTGTGTGAGCTACGACCTCGATGAGATTGCGGCCGATTATCACAGACTTTCGGAATTTCTCGGAGGCGGCGCGGACTACGACTTTGCGCCGCACATCGCGAAAGCCGAGCGCGCGATTGAAAACGCGCTTCAAATCGTTGGCGACAGGCCGATAACGATCTCAAACGGGGCGGTTTGGAAACCGTTTGGGCTTGCCAAGGTTCTGATCGAACATGGTTTCAATGTTGAGAGCGTCGTGGCCGACGAGATTCCCGCGTTTGACCGGGCGGCGTATGATTTCATAGCCTCGCGCGGCGTGACGATCTTTGACCCGCAGGCGCCGGACACGATATTGCGCCGTCACGAGAATGCGGAGGCGGTCGCGATCGGCTATGACGCGGCGTACATCGCGGGAAGCTGCCACATCGTGGATTTGGCAAACGATATGGGGATGTTCGGATATCATGGCGTTTGGACGCTGATGGGGATGATCGCGGCCGCCGCCGAGACCGAATCCGACTTGGCGCAGTTGATGGCTGATTTTGGAGGTGTGATCTGATGGCGAAACTTTGCGTATATCTGCCGCCGTTTGCTCCCGATTATTCGGGCGTCTGTTCGGCGCTGTTCGATCTGAATGTCCTGATCGCGATTCACGACGCGGCCGGCTGTACGGGCAATTACACGGGTTTCGATGAACCGCGCTGGTTTGGTTCGCAAAAGGCGATCTACTGCTCCGGCTTGCGTGAGATCGACGCGGTGCTCGGCAACGAATCGAAGTTTATCGAGCGCATCGCCGACGCGGCGGCGGAGGTCAAGCCCGAGCTTGCGGCCTTTGTCGGCAGCCCGGTGCCGATGGTCATAGGCACCGACTTTGAAGGCTTCGCGCTGGAATTGGAACAGCGACTCGGCATACCGACTTTCGGCTTTGCGACGAACGGAACGGGACACTACAACGACGGCATTTTTGACGCCGGGCGTGCGCTTGTCGACCGTTTTGCCAAAAAGGATGCCGCGCCGCGTCCCAAGAGCGTCAACATACTCGGCGCGACGCCGCTCGACATCACGGAGCGCGACCTGCTCGATCTGACGGATCTGCTGAACAAAAACGGCCGCCCGGTGAACGCGAGCTTCTTCATGGGGCTTACGCTAAAACAGGTGGAAAACGCGGGTGCGGCGGCGGTGAATATCGCCGTAAGTCAGGCCGGCGCACGGCTTGCGAAATACCTTCGCGGGAAATTCGGTACGCCGTATATCGTCGGATTGCCGTTTGGCGAAAAAAACGCGCGGGACTTCATCGCGCGGCTCGACGATGCCGAACGTTCCGGAGAATGCGTCGTACATGGCGCGGAAAGCTCCGGCGCCGCAGACACGCTGATCATCGGCGACGAGGTGGCGGCAAATTCGCTCAGAAACGCCTTGATTCGTGATTTTGATATCACGGGTGTCGATGTCGGCGCGATATTCGGCAGGGAAGCCGACATTTATCCGGGCAGCATTGAGTTGGACAGCGAACGTGCGATACTCGGCGCGGTAGGCAGCGGCAGATATGGGCGGATCATAGCCGATCCGCTGATCTGCGACCTGATTGCGGACGCGCGGGTAGAGCGCATTCCGCTGCCGCACTACGCAGTTTCAAGTAAGATTCACGCAGATCCAAATATCCGCCTAATTTTAAGAAATGTTAACGATGTATTCAGAAAGGAGAACCACAATAATGTTTAAGAAAATCATTGCCGCCGCGCTCTGCGCGGTCATGTTCCTCGTAATCGCGGGAGGTTGCGCCAAGGACGAACCCGCCGCCGCAGATGCCGACACGGTCAAGACCGAGGAGGTTTCCGAAACGCGCACCGTCGTCGACCATAACGGCGACACAGTAACGATTCCCACCGAAATCAACCGTATCGCGGTGACCTCGATCTACCCGCTCCCCGCGTTTATCTCCATGTACCTCGGATCGGCGGAGAAGATCATCGCGATGCACTCCGTATCGATGGCCGCGGCGGAAAACGGCGTACTCGGCAAACTGTTCCCTGAAATTTTAACGGCGGACACCGGTTGGATGCAGGGCGACGTGATCAACACGGAGGAACTGCTGAAGCTCGATCCCGATGTCGTATTTTACAGCGCGTCAAGCGCCGCGGAAAAGGAAGCGCTCGCGAATGCGGGCATTCCCGCGATCGGCGTTCACGCGACCAAGTGGGATTTTGACGCGATCGTCACCTTCGACAAGTGGGTCGATGTCGTCTCGCAGGTGTTCCCCGGCGAAAGCCGCGTTGAAGGCGTTTCGGACTACAGCAATCAGGTTCTCGCGGAGATCACGGAAAAGGTCAAGGATATCCCCGATGCGGATCGTCGCCGCGCCATGTTCCTATTCCAATATGACGATACGGTGATGATCACCTCCGGCAAGAACTTTTTCGGGCAATACTGGATTTCGGCCGCCGGCGGTATCAATGTCGCGGAGGGCATGACGGAGGCCGGCTCAAACGCCGTGATCAATATGGAGCAGGTCTACGAATGGGATCCGGATATCATCTACATCACGAATTTCACTCCGGCGCAACCGAACGATCTGTATACGAATAATATCGCGGGCGACGACTGGAGCGGCGTCACGGCGGTGAAGAACAAACAGGTATTCAAGCTCCCGCTCGGCGCGTACAGGACGTATACGCCCGGCATCGACACGCCGCAGACGCTCAAATGGATGGCAAAGACGATGTATCCGGAAATCTTCGCGGATGTCGATCTTTCGCAGGAGGTCAAAGATTACTATTCCGAATTCTTCGGCATCACGCTCTCGGACGACGACATTCAGATGATGTACAATCCGTCCGGCGACGCGGGAGTCGCGGGATTCATGAAGAAGTGATCGAATGAAAAGAGAAACGCGCCAAAAGAAATATGTCATACTGGCGATCGCGCTTGTCGCCGCTCCGATCCTCCTCGGGATAGCGGCAATAGGCGTCGGTCGCTACTCCATCGGCGTGCGCGAGATATTGGAATGTCTGTTGCCGCCGCTGTTCCCGGGCGCGGATGTGGACGAGGTGACGAGCCGCGTGATCTTCGACATCCGCCTGCCGCGTGTCTTGCTCGCGATCATCGCGGGTGCGGGTCTCGCCGTTGCGGGTGCCGCGTTTCAGGGGATTTTCGCGAATCCCCTCGCGACGCCCGATACGCTCGGCGTCGCCTCGGGCGCGTCGTTTGGCGCGGCGTTCGCTATACTGCTCGGGTTTGGCATGATGTACATCCAGCTCATGGCCGTCGTCTGGGGCGTGATCGCCGTAATCGTTGCGGTCGCACTGATCAGCGGCTCCGGTGGGCGCGGCTCGACCATGATGCTCATTCTCGCGGGAATGGTCGTCGGCGCACTGTTTTCCGCGTTGCTATCCATTATCAAGTATGTCGCCGATCCGCAGGATGTATTGCCGAGCATCACCTACTGGCTCATGGGCAGCCTGACCGACACGACCTTCTCTCGTCTCGCGGCCGGCGCCCCGATGATCATCGGGGGAACGCTGGTCATATACCTCGTGCGTTGGCGGCTCAATGTCATGAGCCTGCACGAGGATGAAGCGAAAGCGCTCGGCGTGAACGTGAAGCGCGTACGCGTGCTCGTGATCGCGGCCTGCACGATGATTACGGCGGCGGTGATCGCGATGTGCGGGCAGATCGGCTGGATCGGATTGCTCATACCGCATATCGCGCGGATGATCTGCGGCAACGACAACAGGCGCGTGATCCCGGCGTGCATCGGTCTCGGCGCGACATTTCTGCTCGCGACCGACACCGTCGCGCGGAGCGTGAGCTCGGCGGAAATCCCGGTGTCGATTCTCACCTCGATCATCGGCGCTCCGATATTTATCATTTTGCTCAGGAAGACAGGAGGCGTAAAGTCGTGATATTTGAAGTCAAAAACGGCAACTTCGGCTATGGCAAACGCAAAACCACACTGCGCGACATCTCATTTTCGCTTAGGCGGGACAGCATCCTGTCCATCCTCGGGCCGAACGGCGCGGGCAAGACCACACTGCTCAAATGTATGCTCGGACTGCTCAAATGGACGAGCGGAGATTCCTATATCGAAGGTGTGCCCGTGAGCGGGATCGAACATCGCGAGCTGTGGAAGCGGATAGGCTATGTACCGCAGGCGAAGCTCTCCGCCTTTGCCTACACGGTGATCGAGATGACCCTGCTTGGGCGCAGCGCGCACCTCGGGCTGTTTGAGCACCCGAATGACGCCGACCGCGAGATCGCCGAATCCTGCTTAGACAGAATCGGTATATCACACCTGCGCGACAGACTGTGCAGCCGCATAAGCGGCGGCGAGCTTCAAATGGCGCTCATCGCGCGGGCGCTCGCTACCGATCCGTCGATCCTCGTCCTCGACGAACCCGAATCAAACCTCGACTTCAAGAACCAACTCATCGTAATGGATACGATCCGTTCCCTGCGCGACGACCACCACATTTCCTCTGTCGTCAACACGCACTATCCCGAACACGCGCTATCGATTTCCGACAGCGTCATCATCCTGCGGAGCGATGGCACCATCATCTCCGGAAACGCAAAATCCGTCGTAACAGAAGAAAACTTAGAAAAAGCTTTCGGCGTGAACGTGAAGCTCCACGACATCACCTCCGCCTCCGGAAATTATACCTGCGTAATGCCGATCTCGATCGCGTGAAACGCGGAATCAAATTGCCGGTTCAATGACATCATAGAGAAGCCGGATGTGTCAAAGTATACGTCCCCTTGACACATCTTTCTAAAATGTGTGTGAACGCTATGTGACATTCCTCCTGCTACGAACGATCAACGTGGCCGCGAGCGCGAGGGCGATGAGCGCTGCGACGATGCCGATGAACATTCTGACGGGGAGGCTTCCCCCTTCTGTATTCGTTGCAATGTCGACAGATACCTCGGGTGTCTTGGGTTCTTCGAGATCGCTTTCCGCACGGGGCGTCGTTATGGCGACACTGGTCGTCGTCTCCGCTTCCCGTACGGCGAGCGTTGCTCTTCTGCCGCTTTGTGACGACACGAAGCGATCCGTGTTTCGCGCGGTGTTGCTCACGGCGGTGTCGTCGCCGGGTTTATCGTTCGGTTGATCGCCGGGATTCGATGTCGGCGGTGTATACGAAAAGGTCCAGTCGTATGCGGTGTCTATGTCGTAGAGCATTTTCGCGCCGCTCAAATAACGTACGTAGGCCACGAGCGCGTAGGCCGCCTGTCCGGTCGCCATCCCGTTGACGCCGCCGTCCAAGGTGTGCTTGAATCCGCCCGAAACATCCTGATAGGTGAGCAGGTGCTCCGCGACGCTTTTGATAAAACTGCCGTCTTGCGTGCCGTCATAGCCGAGCGCGGCAAGCGCGGTAAGTATCTGCGCCGCGCTTTCGCTGTTCGCGGAACCCCATGATGAAAAACCTCCGCCCTGCGTTCTTTGGAGGGCGGAGAGCTTCGTGACGGCTCTCTCCGCGGCGCTCTTGATGGCACTGTACGCCGGCGCTTTCGGCAGCGCGAGCGCGCTGATCTCCGCACCGTCAAGCGCGTCTGCCTGTGCGGGTACCGCATCGCCTATCACATCCGGCGATTCGGCTGTGCCGAGTGTCTCCGTAATATCCGGCGCGGCGATGTTCCCAAGACTCAGCGCGTCATATCCCTGTTCTCCGAGCCTGTAATACGTGGCAATCGCCTGAAGTGCCATAGCCGTGATATCCGGGTCGGGAATCGTACCGATCAATGCCCATCCGCCGCCTGCGATCTCACGGTCTTCGAGATATTTCAGGAAATACGCGCGGGCGGTTTTCCCCTCGTCATTTTGCAGATAATCCTTTGAGTCGAGCGCGATGAGGGCGTAGATTACCCCGTTTAATCCCTGACTCGCGACTGCATATGAGCCGTCTCCTTTTTTGTCCGTAAGCGCGGCGACAAAGTCATAGGTCACGCCACCGAGATTGACTTTTGAAGCGTCAAGTCCAAGCGCGGTCAGGGCGAGGATCACCCTCTCGTTTTCCGTGTATTTATTGCCGGCGAGTACTACCTTTGAGACACCGTCTTTCGTGGAAACGACGGCACCCGCCGCAACATTTCCGAGAGAGGAAAGATAGGCGGCGTTCCACGCATCGTCTTTCACGCCCGCGCGCGCAAGCGTGAATACATCCCACTCGTTGCCGTACACCGGATTCGTGACGGTCTTTGTGATGTATTGAAGTACGCCGTTCAGCGCGGTTTCGTGCGGCTTAGCTTCCGGGTTTGTGCCGGGATCTGTGCTGTCGGTAGGTTTCTTGACTAACGAGTCTTTCGCGAAAAGGAGTCGGGCAAGCGCGTCGCTGACTTCCGTCTGCGTTGCGGTCGCTTTGTTTGATACGACTTTGGCATCCGCAAGCGCTTTCTTAAACGCGATCCAACTGTCGGCCGTGTAGTCCGCCTCTATCAGCTTGTCTGCGTCGGCGATGGCCGCATTCAGCGCGTCCCGGGACACTGCGCCCGTATCGTCGCCCGGCTTTGTATCGGGCGCGGCAAGCCATCCGCTCGGGTAGGGCAGATGGCCGCCGGTCGCGCCGGCCATTCCCGATTCGAGAGTGAAGTCGTCCGTATAGTGCCAGATGATCTCATCGCCGTTCTGCACGGTCACATCGCGCAGTCCATTTTCCGGATGAACGCCGTTGATCGTAAACATCCAGCCCGACGAGGGGCCGTTGTCCGTTTCCGCGAGCCATTCGCCGCCGTAAGCGGCGGGAGCTTTGATTCGGGACAAATAGCTGCCCGATTCTGTATATTCTAGCCCCGCGGTTTTCAGCGCCCAGTCAAAGACATTGTATACCGTGACCTTTTGCCCGGCTTTGAGCGCGGGGTATTGGACCGTCTGTATCCATGTTTGGTACGCGGTTTCATCGCCGTAGCCTTCTTGCTCCGGATGCTTTGCGGCGCCGATCAGACGGAAGGTGACCCCTTGGGTCTGATCGTCTTCGGGCTTCGTGACCGTCAGTATCGCCCGCGCGTAGGTGAGCGTGTTCGGCTCGCCGAGACCCACTGTGACGACATGCCCGTTGTATGTCATGCCGGCGGTATCGATTGTCACCTTGCCTTTGGCATCTGTGGTGAGGCCGCTGTCCTGCTTGTTGATGTAGACCTTTGCGCCCGCGACAGGGGCGGCGGTGTCGCTCGTCCCCGCAGCTCTGCCGAGCAGCGTGAGCGTGGCGGTCTCGCCTTTCTTGACGCTTGCCGCGCTCTGCTCAAACCATACGGCTTTCTGCCCTGCGTTTGCGGGATTGTAGTAGTAGACGATTTGGTCCTTATCCTTTACAAAGGTCGTCCACAGTTCATCGTTCGGAACGACCGCGCCATTCACCTCGCACACCCAACCCGCGCCGTTTTCCAAGCTGCCGAGCGCCGCGCCCGGCGTGAACACGCCCTTGGACGCCTTGAATGACCATTGGCTGCCGAAGTTGGCCGCGAGGGCGTGAAGCAAAGTGTAACCGCCCGTGTTGTACTCCACATAACCCTGCGCCGCGAGATTTGGAATACTGTTGATGTCGTATTTCGTCTCCGCGCCGTCCCGCAGCACCGCGTCTTTCGATATGACCGTGACGTTGGCGGTGCCGGTGGTCTGGTCTATCTTGTCGGCGTCCGTGAAGGACGGGAGGGCGATGGTCGCGCCGCTATTGCCTACGGAGAATGTGCCGGCCTTCGTTCTGCAGCCCGCTTTGGAATAGTAGTATTTGTGACCCGAGCCGATGGGAATACTGTATACGCCGCCTTCGGCGGGCGTCTTTGTGTAGCCCTCGTAGCTTTTGACGACGAGGCTTGCGCCGCTGTCAAGGTTTGTGAACGTGACGGGGGCGGTATCGGTGGATTCGCTGCCCGCGGTGTAGAAAGTGAGATCGGGCAAGGTGCTGTGCCACGGATCCTCATCATGATAACCGGCACTTGTATTGACCCCTTTCCCATTTGCCGAAATATTGCGATGAGCCCCCCAACTGTCGCCGTACCACTCACAATGGATGCGCCCGTTTGACAGCGTAGTCTCTCCCGGCTCTGTGATGGTCAGCGGGATATTCATACCAAATGCGATTCCATGCTGTGTGCGATTCGATTTGATTGGCGCGCCGAGACTCGTCGTATATTCCGCATACACGGTTGGCATATTATCGTCGGGGTTTGAGCTGTTGCCTTCCCAAGACCTCTGATAGCCGGGGTTGTAGATGCCCGCGAGTTTCTGTACGGGCGTTTTCAAGTTTCGGATGTTGATATTCAGCTCGTCGCCCACCGCTACGGGGTCGCCTTGCCGCCAATTCGGATTGGTTGTGTTTGTGATCGTGATGGGGACGGCCTTTGTGTAGACGACATGGTATTTGACCGCTTCGCCCGAACGCACCTCGACGATATTGCGTCCATCCTTGAGTCGCACCGTAAAGTCTGTGCCGCTCGCCTTCGTGCCGTAATCCGTCCACGCGGCTTCGTCAAGCCACTTGGAATCATGCAGCGGGTCATGGACGCGTACACTGACGTCGCCGGATGTGGATGTAGGCGCGAAGGTGAAATCTACGCCGTCCTCGCCTTCTTCAAGGTAAATTGTATCGTCTTCACCCTCATCAATATTCGTTTGAATGCCGGAACTATCCGCTCCCGCCACATTGACCATAACGACGGCCGTATTGCGCGGTTCGATTGGGTTGAAATACGTGC
>JAISQM010000127.1 GCA_031274195.1 Eubacteriales Family XIII. Incertae Sedis bacterium | reverse complement strand
CCCGTCTTCAGCCCCTTGATCGCCCCGTCTTTGACCGCAATGCCTGTCCGTCTCGCGATATCCTGTCCCATTTTGCGCTATTCTTCGAGCGGTTTCATCGTCGGGAACAGGATGATGTCGCGTATTGAAGGCGAGTCGGTGATCAACGTAATGACCCTGTCGATACCGACGCCCAGACCTCCCGTAGGCGGCAATCCCACCTCAAGCGCGTTCACGAAATCTTCGTCCATCGGGTGCGCTTCCTCGTCGCCGCTCTCCAACATCTCCTGTTGCTCCTTGAATCGCCGATATTGGTCGATGGGATCGTTCAATTCGGAAAATCCGTTGGCGACCTCCCACGTATTGATGTAGGCTTCAAATCTTCTCGTGATGCGCGGATCTACGGGGTCGCGCTTCGCCAAGGGACTGATGTCCACCGGATGACCCGTGATGAATATGGGATCCATCAGATACTCTTCGCAGTATTCTTCAAAAAGTCCCGCGATCACGAGTCCTCGCGTGAGCTTTTGCCAATCTTCGAGGTGATGTTTTTTCGCGAATTCGCGCGCTTCCTCATCCGTCTTGATCGTGTCGAAATCGACGCCGACCCACTTCTTTACGGCATCTTGCATAGACAGCCTGTCCCATGGAGGCGTCAGATCGAAGGTCTTGCCCTGATACGTGATAACCATGCTGCCGGTGGCCGCCTCGGCCGCCTTCGAAACGATATTTTCCGTTATCCGCATGACGTCTTCCATTTGGCCGTAAGCCTGATAGAGTTCCATCGCTGTGTATTCGGGGTTATGATTGCGATCCATGCCTTCGTTGCGGAACATCTTGCCCATCTCGTAGACGCGGTCGAGACCGCCGACCGTCAGACGCTTGAGATAGAGCTCGTTGGAGATGCGCAGATTCATGTCAAGGTCCAGCGTGTTGTGGTGGGTGGCAAAAGGACGCGCGTTGGCGCCGCCCGCGATGACGGTCAGCACGGGCGTATCAACCTCGAGAAAACCCTCGTCGTCCTCCAGATATCGCTTGATCTCCTTGATGATCTTCGCGCGCTTGATGAAAGTGTCCTTCACTTCCGGATTCATGATGAGATCGACGTAGCGTTGGCGGTAGCGTATTTCCGTGTCCGTAAGTCCCTGCCATTTGTTGGGCAGTATCTGCAAACTCTTCGTGAGCAGGACGACCTTGCCGGCCTTTACGGACACCTCGCCGTGGCGGGTCTTGAATACGGAGCCTTCCACGCCGATGATGTCGCCGATGTCATAGGTGAGGAATATCTCGTACTCCTCGGGCGTGATCGCGTCCTGCCGGACATAGATCTGAATGCGACCCTCGTAATCCTGAATGTCGACGAAAGAAGCCTTGCCCATGTGGCGAAACGCCATGATACGACCCGCAATGGACACCTCCGCACCGTCCATCGCGTCAAAGTCGTTCTTGATGCCCGCGCTGTACGCGCTGATGTTCCAATGCTCGTTGAGATAGGGGTTACGGCCCATATCCTGGAGTTTCTTCAGTTTTTCGCGCCGTATTTGGCGCAGTTCATTGAGTTGTTCCGAGGTGAAATCTTCGCCTCTCATGTCGTCGTTGCTCATATCCGCTCCTATCTCCGTTGCCGGGAAAGTACCTGTTTATCCGATCGAAAGAATCTCGTATTTGACCGCGCCGTCGGGCACCTGCACCGTGACCTTCTCCTTGGCCTTCTTGCCGAGCAAAGCGGAACCGACGAGACTCTCATTGGAGATTCTGCCTTCAAACGGATTCGCCTCGGCGGAACCGACGATGATATATTCGAGCTCCTGCTTGGTCTTGAAGTTCTTCACCCTCACCTTGACGCCCAAATTCACCTTGTCATTCTTAACGGATTTTTCGTCTATGATTTTCGCGTTTTTGATGATATGCTCCAGCTTGCTGATCCGCTCCTCGAGATCGGCCTGTTCGTTCTTTGCCGAATCGTATTCGGAGTTCTCGGAAAGATCGCCGTAGGATATCGCCTCTTTCAGCCGTTCGGCGACCTCCTGCCGCCTGACCGTAATCAACTCATCCAACTCCGCGACCTTGCTGTCGTAGCCCTCTTGTGTAAGCAGTATTTCTTCATTCATAACTTTACCCCATTCTATTTGCGACCGCGTCGCCAAAGCGCATGAATTTTTCCTCTCCGTACGCGCAACATTATAAAGGAAATGAAGGGAAAAGTCAAAAATCCGGCGTCGCGTAAGTTTGAACCTTCTTGCGAAAATCACGACAAACTTCTTCCCGTCCCGATTTCAAGCGAGCAACGCACCGTCGATTATCAACTATAATAATCTATTATGGACTATTATAATATCTTTCGCATGAGCAAATGAAGCGATAAAATGTAAAGATATCAAATGGGAGATAAAAGTGAATAAAGAGCTTATAAAAAATTTCGATTTCAAACCCCTTGGCGCGGCGATCAAAGCCGCAAGAGAACGCCACGGTTGGACACGGGAATATCTGGCCGAAATGTTGGATATAACGGCGTATCACCTGAAAACGATTGAAAATGCAGGAAAAAATCCCGGGTTTCAATTGTTCTTCAAGTTGGTCACGCTCTTTGGTATCTCCGTGGACGAATACTTTTTTCCTACCGAAGAATCGAAGAAAACCTCATTGCGGTTGCAAGTCGACATGCTGCTTGACGACTGTGAAGAAGATGCACTTTATATCGTAAAGTCAACAGTTGGCGGTATTGCCGAAGCGCGGGCGAAACACAAGGGAAAATAGCCCGGAAAAAACGAAACCCGCGCGGCAAGCGGAAAGGGAGGGCGATGAGTACTGAGAAAGAACGCACGATACAGGGATTGGAGACTTTGATTTATTGTGGGGAACATGAAATTATTCCGACGAAATATGTTAAAACGGATCATTATAAGCGCGCGTTTGAATATGTGGACTGCCGACAGTATGCGGCATGGAGAGACCGAGTCGTCACCTTCCTCGAACGATTTCTGGACGCAAGAAGTCCTTATCTGAAAAGCCTCGAGTGCCTGGCCATCTATCACTTTTGCAACGTCAACACGATCATTGAGCTGCTTTCCGATATAAAACTCGGGATCGCCGACGGTTCCATCGCGGTGTGCGAGGATGCCTGCCCCGACAATGTCATCCTGCTTCGCAGCTTACTGGAGCGGTTTCATCTCGCTGTATCGAGACCGCACCTGTACCGCGGCGATGCGGAAGACGGGGTATGCGACGAGCAAAAACTGCTTCACACGTTGCTGCAACTGTGTTTTGACGACATCCGGACGGTCACACGACCTCCGCTCCACGACGACGGCATCCCGGCGTATTTTCTGTTGACCGCGGATCGGTTCACCGTTGAAATGAAGATACTGCGAGAGGAATCCCCGGGCGACGGTTTCAAAGAGGCACTGACAACCGGCGTCGACTATCACCGCAATCGCTCGGAATGTGACAGACTGTTCTTCCTTGTATACGATCCCGGCGCGACGATAACCGATCCGCATGGCATCGAAAACGAGTTTCGCCTGCGTCACAACGGATTTGCCGAAATGATCATTTCCGCACCTTTCATTTCACATGAATGACTTGACGACCAAAAGTCTAAAAGGAAATCCCCAATCATAACGATTGAGAATTTCTGAAATTTGGTGAGAGTGTCCGAAAACTAAGCACCAATCTGATATCGAATATTTCAATCTAACAAGAGCGGCGTTTCGGGAAAGGAACGCCGCTTTTGATATCTTTAATTTATATTGAGGGAATTGCGATGTAATCAACCGCTGTAACTGCAAAGGAATCAGGGATTAAAAAAAGATATTTCCCCCAACCAACAGGCGGAAGGTAGCCATTTGTGGGATTTCCAGAACAAATGT
>JAISQM010000125.1 GCA_031274195.1 Eubacteriales Family XIII. Incertae Sedis bacterium | reverse complement strand
ACATTTGTTCTGGAAATCCCACAAATGGCTACCTTCCGCCTGTTGGTTGGGGGAAATATCTTTTTTTAATCCCTGATTCCTTTGCAGTTACAGCGGTTGATTACATCGCAATTCCCTCTCCTTACATTCATCCACGTCTCGGTTATTTTTGAGGGGACTGTCCCGATGTTTCAGTCGTCATTTTCCATTGTCACCGTATAGTTGGCGACATGGTTTTCAGCAATCTCATGATCTTCCGAGACCTCGGCGACAGGTGGTTTGTTTACCACATCATTCGGCAGTCCGGTAAGCGGGTCTAAAAATCCGCTTACCGTTTTGGGATATTTAGGTGTGCTTTTTGAACGAGATCGCAGTATTCTATATATCCGTTTGATCGCAACGAAAGCTATAAGTCCCGCCAAAAGATATGGCAAGGCATAGTTTATATAATCTATTGCATTTTCTAAAACTTGCAGCATTGTTACCCCCGGTACAGGTATTTGATCGGTACGCGTTCTCCCTGCTGCGTGAGTTCGAGAACCCGCGCCACGTCGCCCGAGACCGCCGCGTCCACCTGTTTGCCGGCTTCATTCGTATCGTTCAGCAGACCTTCCAGTCCCGCGGGAATCGGAAATATTTTCACGAGCGGCGAGTTGAACAGCGACAGGGAGGGCTGGCCGGTGAAATCCAGATTCGCGACATCGAGATCGGGGTCGCCCATCTCCTCTTTGATGGATTCGATCGCGTCTCCCTCGAGGGCGATTTCGTCTATGAGATTGACATCCAACGCTTGTTTTGCGGTCAGAATCCTGCCGTCCGCGATCTGTTTGACGCTGTCCTCGCTCATGCCGCGACCCTCGGCGATGATGCCGACAAACTGCTCGTACGCTTCGTCCACCAAGCCCTGAAACAGCGCCCGCTGCTCGTCCGTCATGGGTTCAAAATAGCCGCCCATGCCCTTGTTGGCACCGGAGGTGATCTCCGTCGCCTTGACGCCGTTCTTCTCGAGGAAGCCCGAAACGTCAAAGAGCGTACCGATGATGACGCCGATGGAACCCGTCCACGTGTTGCGGTTCGCGTAGATTTTATCGGCGGGCGCGGAGATGTAGTAACCACCCGACGCCGCCATCGAACCCATATAGACATACACGGGGCGCTCTGTCGCCTCCTTATATGCCATGATCTTCAGATAAATTTCGTCGCTCTCGTACACGCTCCCTCCGGGGGAATCCACATACAGGAGCAGACCCTTGTTGTTCTCGTCGTCTATGAGCCTGTCGATGGTTTCCATCGTCCAATCGTGATGATAGCTGTCCGCGGACGAGGTATAGGGGTCGTTATAGTCGCCGATCTCCCCCACGACGGATATGCGGGCGAGGTAGTCGTCTTCGGGCAGAGGTGTGGTCTCCCCGCCGATGTCGAGGCTCAGCGCGATGAGTCCCGCAAAGACAGCGATGCTGCCCACGACGATGGCGAGGATGATGATTGTTTTCTTCCACGGCTTCATCCTCTTTCGTGGCGTCGGCCTGTATGCCCCGGGCGGATATCCGCCGCCCGCAGATCCATAGGCGTAGGCTCCTTGCGCATAGGCGCCCGGCGGCACGTTCGGTCTCGGCGGTACGTTCGCCCTCGGAGACACATTCGACGACCCCGCGCCCGGCGGTACATGCGCCCCGGCCGGTGTAACGGTCACATGCCCGTCATTTTTGTCATTCCCGTCTGATCCGAATCCCGATTGTCGTTCGTCGCTCATGTCTTCTCCTAATCCCGTCGTCTCTGCCTACAACGCTTTCTCCTGTATCTCTTTCTTCAACTTTTCCGCGAATGCCGGGACGCTCATCTCGCCCAGATCGCCCGCTTTGGACGAACGCACGGGAATGATGCCGCTGCTCGCTTCCTTTTCGCCGATGACGACGATGTAAGAGTCCCTCGCGTTTCGCGCTTCCCGAATCTTATAGCCGATCTTCTCGTTTCTGCCGTCCACGCAGACGCGCAGGCCGTCCTCGCGCAATTTTTGCGCCATATCCTCGGCATAGTCGTTGTACGTTTCGGTGATCGTGAGTATCTTCACCTGCACAGGCGCGAGCCAGAGCGGGAACTTGCCCGCAAAATGCTCCGTGAGTATCCCGATGAAGCGTTCGATGCTGCCGAACAACGCGCGATGGATCATGGACGGGACGTGCCGTTCGCCATCGCTGCCGACATAGGTGATCTCAAACCGCTGCGGCATCTGAAAATCCAATTGTATGGTGCCGCACTGCCATGTCCTGCCCAGACTGTCCTCGAGATGGAAGTCGATCTTGGGACCGTAAAACGCGCCGTCTCCCTCGTTGATGATGTATGGAATCTTCAGCTCTTCCACCGCACTCTTCAGCGCCGCGACGGCGATATCCCATTCCTCGTCACTGCCCATGGAATCCTTCGGTTTCGTCGATATTTCCACGTGATACGTAAAGCCGAACACCTGATACACGTAGCCGATAAAATCGATGACGCTGACGAGTTCGTCCGCGATCTGCTCCGGCAGCATGAAGATGTGCGCGTCATCCTGCGTAAACGTACGCACGCGCATGAGACCGTGAAGCGCGCCGGACAATTCATGCCGATGCACCTGACCCAGTTCCGCGAGACGAATGGGGAAATCCCGGTAGCTGTACATCTTGCGCCGGTAGACGAGCATCGCGCCGGGGCAGTTCATGGGTTTGATCGCGTAATCCCCATCGTCGATCTTCGTGAAATACATATTGTCCTGATAGTGATCCCAGTGCCCGGACGTATGCCACATCTCCTCGTTCAGAATCAACGGCGTGCGAATCTCCGTATAGCCTCTTTTCGCGTGTTCCTGACGCCAAAAATTCTCAAGCTCATTGCGAATGACCATTCCGTTCGGCAGAAAGAACGGGAACCCAGGGCCTTCCTCGAAGATGGCAAAGAGGTCCATCTCTTTCCCGATCCTGCGGTGGTCGCGCTTCTTCGCTTCCTCCACCTTCGCCAGATACGCTTTGAGTTCCTCCTGACTCGGAAAGGATGTGCCGTAAATCCTCTGCAGCATCTTGTTGTGTTCGTCGCCCCGCCAATAGGCGCCCGCGACATTGAGCAGTTTCACGGCTTTGATCTGTCCCGTAGAGTCCATGTGCGGCCCCTTGCAGAGATCGACAAATTCGCCCATTTTATAGAAAGAAATTCGTTCGCCCTCGGGCAGATCTTCGATCAACTCCCGCTTGTACGGCTCATCGAGTTCGTTCATCCAATTCAGCGCGTCCTTCCGGCTGAGCTCAAAGCGCTCCAGCGGATAGTTGGCCTGAATGATCTTCTTCATCTCCTTTTGAATCTTCAGCAAATCCTCATCGGAAAATCTGTGCGCCAGATCGAAATCATAGTAAAATCCGTCCTCAATGGCCGGCCCTATGGCGAGCCGCGCCTCCGGCCAAATCCGTTTGACCGCCTGCGCGAGAATATGCGAACTCGTATGTCTGTACGCGTCCCGCACCTCCTGCACTGTAAAATCCATCTTTTCCTTTGCCATAAACACCTCCAAAACAGTGTGATTTCACCTATCATACGCGCCCTACATGCGCACCGCGCATTGGGGATATTATATGCCAATATCGAGAAAAAGACAAGCGGGCGAAGGCTGTATATGGCGCTTATCTCGGGCAGAAGGCTGTATATGGCGCTTATTGTTGACTCAACCTTAAATAAATGGTTTAATAGTCATAGGACGGATATTGAAGATATAAGGAAAACATCCTGACACTCAGCGGCGCCTTGCCCCCGCCTATCACAGACGTAAACAAAAACGAGGGAATATGAATATATTAGTAACAAACGACGACGGCATACAGGCGGAAGGCATTCGGAATCTCGCGGAGGCGCTCCGCGAAGTCGCGGACATCTATCTCTGCGCGCCCCACACGCAACGCAGCGGCAGCGGACACTCCATCACGATTGAGCGCAAGGTCTTCGCGCAGGAGGTGCCCTACCCCGGCGTCGTCAAGGCAATCCGCCTTGAGGGAACGCCCGCCGACTGCGTCAAGATGGGCCTGCAAATCTACAGCGACGCGGGCATCGTCATAGACAAGGTTTTTTCGGGCATCAACCACGGTGCGAATATGGGCACCGATACCCTGTATTCGGGGACAGTGGGCGCGGCGCTGGAGGGTTCGCTGTGCGGCCTGCCGTCGGTGGCCGTATCCATAGACGCGCGGAATCCCATCCAGTACGACACCGCGCGGGAATTGGCCGTTCGCGCCGCGAAGTTGGATTTTGCACCCATTGACGGGAACATGATGCTAAACATCAACGTTCCCAATCTCGCAAAGGATGAGATACGCGGCGTCAAGGTGACGGGGCTCGGTCTGCGCGAATACGATGAATGGTACGAGAAGATCACGGAGGCGGACGGTACATTCGGTTACCGATACTCCGGCAATCCCGTGTATTATGAGGGGTTGGACGCGGATGCGTGCGATGTGGGGGCGGCGCAAGCCGGCTACGCCACCATTACGCCTCTGCACTTCAACCTCACGAGTTATGAGCTGATCGACAAACTCAGGGATCAATGGAGATAGTTTCGTTTTAAGAGTATGAATGAAAGGAAGTTAACATATGAATCGATTTGCAGAAACAAAGAAGATTGACGCGGCAAACGCGGCGCTGATCGTCGTGGATATGCAGGAGAAGCTCGTCCCCGCGCAAAGCCGGGCGTCGCTTGTGAAATCTTGCGAGACATTGATTAAGGGTTGCCGCATACTGAATGTACCGGTTCTCTGCACGCAGCAATATACGAAGGGTCTGGGGCACACGATTCCACAAATCGTCGAAGCGGGTACGGCCATCGTCGGCAGTGCGCCCGGAAGGGAGACGGCGCACTCCACCGCAAACCCGGAGTCCGTCTTTCCGTTCATCGAAAAGACCTCTTTCAGCGTCATGGGCGAGCCGGAATTTCAGCGGCAGTTGGAGCATCTCGAAAAGCACGATCTGATCCTCTGCGGCATCGAGGCGCATGTCTGCGTGCTCCAGTCCGCGTTGGATCTCTTGGATGAGGACTACGGCGTATTCCTCATCAGCGACGCGGTTTCATCGAGGCACGGCGAGGATTACCTGAGCGCGTTGAATCGCGCCGAGGGGGCGGGCGCCGTCGTCACAACTACGGAGACCATACTGTTTGAGCTCATGCGTGACGCGAGGCACCCGATGTTCAAAGAGATTTCCAAGTTGGTCAAGTAAGGAGCGCTATGTATATCTTTGAGAACCGCATCACGCTAAAAGATCGCCCTATTCTGGAGGAATATCTGCAGGGGTTCGATTATAAGACGTCCGGATTGTCCTTTTCC
>JAISQM010000124.1 GCA_031274195.1 Eubacteriales Family XIII. Incertae Sedis bacterium | reverse complement strand
ACATTTGTTCTGGAAATCCCACAAATGGCTACCTTCCGCCTGTTGGTTGGGGGAAATATCTTTTTTTAATCCCTGATTCCTTTGCAGTTACAGCGGTTGATTACATCGCAATTCCCTCTGATATAATAAGGACAAACGCATCAATTTTCTCTCAAAACCCATTGACATAGAGAAAACGACAGGAATTATTGGAACTCCTGCCGTTTCAAAGATGGTTGATATTCAATCTCTTAGATTCGCGCCTTTCTATGATTCATTGATGCGTTTGTCCTGTTTTCGCTTCCTTGACGTTTGGCGCGAATTGCCGTATACTAATATTGTTAACTTGAACCCATTTGGCAAGTTGCGCTGTGTCCTGCCATTCTATGCGATATCAACGCGATGCGAGATTTTTGAGATTGCGAGGTTCGGTCGGGAGGCGGTTTTCCTTTTTTGTGAAGGATGGATTTTCGGTTCGCAACCACCGCGAAAACCTAACGGTGTGAACCAAAACAGGAGGGTTGCGTGTTTTCTATAGGTGATCAAATCGTATACCCGATGCACGGCGCGGGCATTATTGAGGCCATTGAGGAGAAGATGATTCTGGGCGAGTCGCGCCGGTATTACATTCTTCATATTCCATTTGGCGACATGAAAGTTATGATTCCCTGCGACTCTACGGACAGCGTCGGCGTGCGCGGAATTATCACGAAATCTCAATTATCCGCCATCGAAAAGGCGCTTACGGATGATTCGACGGAGATGTCGGACAACTGGAACAGACGGTATCGCGACAACATGGAGAAGCTCAAAACGGGCGATTTAACGGATGTCTGCGAAGTTGTGCGAAATCTCATGCGGATCGATCGGATCAAAAAGCTGTCTACGGGAGAGAAAAAGTTGCTGTCCAACGCGAAGCAGATACTCCTGAGCGAGTTGATTCTCGTATGTAAAAAGAATTCCGATGAGATATCGGTGTTCATTGAAGAATTAGTGCTGCGCAACATTTAAGGTTCAATTAAGCAAGTAACTATATAATACAATACAATCGTAACATTTAATGAAGAAAGGAATTGGAGGCAATGAGATAAGAATATGATAAAAAAATTAATAAGAGGCGGTATTACGATTATCGGCGTGACGGCGGGATATGGCGTATATCTTCTCTTTCGATATTTGGCGGGTCAGACACATTTGGTCGACCTCGATAAGCTTTCCGACCTTCAGATGGATATTATCGCGGTAGCTCTCGCAATTATTTTTGGACTATTATTTTTCATATTGACCCCGACATTTAGGAGAATGAGCGCAAGGATCGCGAAGAGCGTCGACGCCGAGCTTAAGGGTATATCGGGGCAGGATCTGCTGTCGGGTACGTTGGGTCTCATCGTCGGTCTGGTCATCGCGTTTCTCGTCAGTCAGGCGTTCGCCGGAATCGGCAATGTATATATCAATGTCGCGTTGACGGTGTTCATCTACATTCTGTTCGGATGGTTTGGCGTGGTGGTGGCGTCGAGGCGAGGCAAGGATTTCATCCTATCGTTGGCGAACGCGAAAAAGGCGGCGGGCGCAACGCCCAAGCCGAAGGGACGCGGAGATGCCACGCCCAAGATTCTCGACACGAGCGTCATTATAGACGGGCGGATCGCGGATATCATGAAGACCGGCTTCATCGAAGGCAGTATCGTGATCCCGGAGTTTGTGCTCGTCGAGTTGCGGCACATTGCGGATTCATCCGACGGCCTCAAGCGCAACAGAGGACGGCGCGGATTGGATATCCTCAACAGAATCCAGACGGAATACGGCATCGAAATATACAACACGAATAACGAAAAGGCGCTGAAAGATATTCCGGAGGTGGACGTCAAGTTGCTGAAATTGGCGCAGATCATGAACGGAAAGGTCGTGACGAACGATTTCAATCTCAATAAGGTGGCGCTGATCAAGGGCGTGGAAGTGCTCAATATCAATGAGTTGGCCAACACCTTGAAGCCTGTGGTGTTGCCGGGCGAAGAGATGACGCTGTTCTTGATCAAAGAGGGCAAGGAGAGCAATCAGGCGGTGGCCTACTTAGACGACGGCACCATGATCGTCGTCGAGGACGGGCGCAGGCACATCGGAAAGACGGTGGATGTGATCGTCACGAGCGTATTGCAGACGTCGGCGGGACGCATGATCTTCGCCAAGATTAAAAACGGATAGGGGCAGGGCGGCAATACGGTCGCGCATGGAAATATGTACGAGCAGAAAAGAATAGCGGCGCTCATCGTCGCGGCGGGCACGGGCAGCAGATTCGGCGCCGGCATTCCAAAACAATATTTAAAGATCGGGGATGTGCCGATGGTGAAAATGGCAGCGGCGGCATTTGAAAAAAGCGCTTTCGTTGACGATCTTTACGTGGTCGCGGCGGCGGCTCACATCGAGGATTGCGAGAAGATGCTCGCGGATATGCGGAAACTCCGAGCCGTGGTGGCCGGGGGCGATACGCGCCAGGCATCCGTGTATAACGGCCTTATGGCTATGAACAGTCCTACGCCTGACATCGTGCTGATACACGACGGTGCGCGGCCCTTTGTCAGCGGCGACCTCATCGAGCGAACCGCAGCGCTGACGGCAAAGTCGGGAGCGGTTGTGGTCTGCGTCCCCGCCAAGGATACCATCTATGTGGCGAAGAACGACATTCTTGAGGCCGTGCCGGATCGAGAGACGCTCCACGCCGTGCAGACGCCCCAGGGATTTTCGCGTGAATTGATCGTGCGCGCGCATGAAAGGGCGTTGGCGGACGGCATTACCGCCACCGACGACGGCGCTTTGCTCCGGCGGATGGGCGTAGATGTGCATCTGGTGGAGGGCGACTACGCGAACGTAAAGATCACGACCGCCGCCGACCTGCCCGAGGAGACGAAGGTGGGCATCGGGTTTGACGTACACGCCTTCGCGGAAGGCCGAAAGCTCATTCTGGGCGGCATGGAAATACCGTATGACAGGGGACTTCTGGGGCATTCCGATGCCGACGTTTTGACACACGCCCTCATGGACGCCATGCTCGGCGCACTGTCGCTCGGCGACATCGGCGGGTATTTCCCCGACACCGACGAAAGGTATCGCGGCATTTCGAGCATGAAATTGCTGGGCGAGGTGCGGGCGTTGATCGGCAGGGACGGCTGGCGCGTGAGCAATGCCGACATGACCGTCGTCGCGGAGAAACCGCGCATGGCGCCGCATATCGACGCGATTCGCGGGAATCTTGCGGAGATTTTGGACATTCCGATGGATTGCGTCAGCGTCAAGGCGACGACGACGGAGGGACTCGGATTTACGGGGCGCGAGGAAGGTATAGGCGCCCAAGCCATCGTACAATTGCGGAAATAGGGAGGATTTGAAATGAGACTGTCACAGGCGCACATCAACACATTGAGAGAAGTCCCCGGGGAAGCTGAAATACCGAGCCACATCTGGTTGCTGCGCAGCGGCATGATACGCAAGATGGTTTCCGGCGTATATGGCTTCATGCCGTTTGGGCGGCGTACCTTGCGGAAGATCGAGGCCATCATCCGCGAGGAAATGGACGCGGCCGGCGCGCAGGAGATTCTCACATCCGCCATCCAGCCGGCGGAACTGTGGCAGGAATCGGGCCGCTGGTCAGCCTACGGTCCCGAGCTGTGGCGCGTCAAGGACAGGCACAGCCGCGACTTCTGCCTCGGCCCCACCGCGGAGGAGGTATTTACGGACATCGTGCGAAACGAAGTAAATTCCTATCGCCGGCTCCCCCTGAATCTCTATCAGATACAGACCAAATACCGCGACGAGGCGCGCCCCAGATACGGACTCATGCGCAGCCGGGAATTCATCATGAAAGACGCCTATTCCTTCGACCGGGATGTGGAGGGTTTGGACGAGAGCTACCGCGTTATGCGCGAGGTCTATACGCGCGTATTCAACCGTTGCGGGCTGACCTTCCGCCCCGTCGAGGCGGATTCGGGCGCGATGGGAGGCAAGGACACGCAGGAGTTTGTCGCCCTCTGCGAATACGGCGAGAATGACATCGTCTACTGCGAATCCTGCGAGATGGCCGCCACCGCCGAGCGCGCGGCCGGCGTCGACGTGGCACGCACCGACGACGAGATGCTGCCTATAAGCGAGGTAAGTACGCCCGGCGCAAAGACCATAGACGAGGTGGCGGCGTATCTGAAATTGCCCAAGGAAAAGACCATCAAGGCCTTGCTCTTTGCCATCTATGACGAAGCGGGCGAAGTTGCGGAATACGCGGCGGCATTCATCAGAGGAGATCGCGAGCTCAACAAGACGAAATTGATCAACGCGCTTGGCATCGCCGAGCACATGCTCGAGTTTGCGGACGAGGCGAAGATGGGTACCGTCACAGGCAGTGTGGCCGGCTACACGGGTCCCGTGGGACTGCACGATTGCAGGGTCGTCGTGGACAGCGAGCTTCCGGGACTGCAAAATCTCTGCGCCGGTGCCTGTAAGGAAGGCTACCACCTTCTGAATGTAAACTACGGCAGGGACTACGAAGGCGAGATCGTGACGGATCTGAAATTGGCGGGCGCGGGCGATCCCTGTCCCGTCTGCGGCAAGCCGCTGCTGACGGCGCGGGGCATCGAGGTCGGCCAGATATTCAAGCTGGGTACGAAGTACAGCGAATCGATGGGCGCCTATTACAAAGACGAAAATCAAGAGGAACAATTGATCGTCATGGGCTGCTACGGCATCGGCGTCACGCGGACGATGGCAGCCATCGTCGAGCAAAACCACGACGACAAGGGCATCATCTGGCCCATGTCCGTCGCTCCCTACCACGTCATCATCACCCTCGTGAAGCCGGACGATAAAGTTCAACGAGACTTAGGGGAACGGCTGTACGCGAGCCTGATCGCCGAGGGCATAGAGGCCTTGCTCGACGACAGAGATGAGCGCCCCGGCGTGAAGTTCAACGATGCCGACATTCTCGGTATTCCCATCCGAATCACGGTGGGGAAGAAAGCGGCGGACGATATTGTGGAGTACAAGCGCAGGGAGAAATCGGAGGTGCTCGAATTGTCCGAGCGCGAGGCGATGAGCCACGCGCTTGCCGATGTGCGCGCCGCGATGCGCGGATAGCGTAAGCTGCGAAAGAGACAGGCAAGGAGGAACATCATGTGGCAGGGAGGCGTCAGAGTCGTCATACCGAACGGAGAGGGAAAGATACTTCTCGTGCGTCAGCATCATGACGGCAAAGATATCTGGATGGCACCCGGCGGCGCCATTGAGGCAGGCGAAAGCTCGCGGGACGCCGCGATTCGCGAGGTTCTCGAGGAAACGGGCTTGATTATCCATGTGGGTAGGCTGCTGTGGCACGTGGAGGAGATTTCGGACGAGCGCGGCCAACGCTTCGTCAACTTCTTCATCGGAAGCATCATCGGCGGCAAAGCGGAGCTGGGCGAGGATCCGGAACTGGGCGACAATCAGGTGCTCGACGAGCTTGAGTTCTTTTCGCGGGCAGAGATCGCGGATATTGCGCATATCTATCCCGACTATCTGCGCGACGAAGTCTGGGACGAACTTGCGGCCGAGACCGGACGCGAAGTCTATAGGATAAGATGACAGGGAACCGCGCCCCTACCATCCGGCCCTCTGCCATAACCCCGTGCTTTGCGATTGACGGCGACCCACTATTAAGATATAATAAGATATACCTTATATTTTCCTAAATAGGAGGGGCACGATGGACTATATCAACCGCCAATTGGAACGCAAATTTATAAAAATGAGCGGGTTTTTCAAAGCGATGCTTGTTACGGGGGCAAGGCAAGTCGGCAAGACTACCATGCTTCGCCATCTTGCGCAGGGGCAGAAGAGGACCTACGTCACGCTCGATAATTTAATGGCGCGGGAGCTTGCCAAATCCGATCCGATTTTGTTTTTCCAAACCTACAAACCGCCTATCATCATCGACGAGGTGCAGTACGCGCCGGAACTGTTCAGTCAAATCAAGGTAATCTGCGACGAGAGCGAGGAAACAGGGCTGTTTTGGCTTACGGGTTCTCAGCAGTATGAAATGATGCGGAATGTTCGCGAAACGCTGGCCGGCAGGATCGGTATTTTGAAGCTTTACAGTCTTTCCAAAAGTGAAAAAGACGGGACGGTATTTGAGAGCGAATTGGATTTCACGCTATCCGGCCTGCAATCACGGCAGGCAAAAGCGCCGAAAAACGACGTGATCGATGTATTTGAGCATATTTGGCGCGGTGGTATGCCGCAGGTCGTTCGCGCCGATTCCGAACAGCGGCAGGAATACTGCAATTCCTATGTGGACACCTACCTCATGCGGGATATCGCGGAGCTTGGCGGCGTGACGGACGCGCTTCGTTTTAGGAAATTTCTGGCCGCCTGCGCCGCGCTTGTGGCCGAGCAGGTAAACTATAAGACCCTTGCGGAATCTTCGGATATTGCGCAGCCTACCGCGAAGGAATGGCTGAAATTGTTAGAGGGATTGGGGATTGTTTATTTGCTCCGTCCATATGCCAATAACGCGCTGAAACGATTGGCAAAAACGCCGAAGCTGTACTTTTGTGATTCGGGGCTTTGCGCCCACCTGTCCATGTGGCTTACACCCGAGACGCTGATGAACGGCGCGGCAAGCGGGCATTTCTTTGAAAACTACGTCGTCACCGAGATGCTGAAAAGCTATGCCTATTCGGGAACAAAGGCGAATATGACCTACTTCCGCGACGCGAACGCAAAGGAGATTGATCTGTTCGTCGAGGAAAACAATCTGATTCATCCGCTCGAAATCAAGAAATCCGCAAACCCCGACAAACGTGAAGTCAAAAAATTTGATGTCTTGAGAAAGTCGAGTATCGAGCTCGGATGCGGCGGTATCATCTGTATGTGCGAGGAAGTCGTCCCGATTGACGCATTGAATTGCTATATTCCATGCAACTTAATTTAGGGACATCTCGGATCTGATTGAAGTCAAGGTTTCGATTACAATTCCCGAAATTTGAACGTTTTGCGCCCCTTGGCGTAGTCGTCGACGATGTGCCCTTCCCCGCGCAGTCGATATTTATAGGTCTGCAAGCCTTCGAGGCCGACGGGGCCGCGGGCGTGGAGCTTTCCCGTGCTGATGCCTACCTCGGCGCCCAAGCCGTAGCGGAAGCCGTCGGCAAACCGAGTCGAACAGTTTTCGTATACGCCCGCAGAATCCACGAGCCGCATGAACCGTTCGGCGGCGGCCTCGTCCTCCGTCACGATGCAGTCTGTATGATGGGAACCGTAGGTGTTGATGTGGTCGATGGCTTCATCCAAGCTGTCCACCATCACGAGGCTCACGATAAAATCCAAATATTCCGTCGTATTGTCCTCCGCAGTGGCGGGCTCAATGCCGGTCAGAATGTCCGTGACGCGCGCCGCACCGCGCATGATGACACCTTTCGCCTCGAGCTCGCGCCGCAACGGGGGCAGGAGCCGTTCCGCGATGTCCGCATGTACGACGACGGTTTCCACGGCATTGCAGGCGGCCGCGTACTGCACCTTGCTGTCCCGAATGATGGACATAGCCCTTTCGATGTCCGCCGCGCGGTCCACGTAGACGTGACAGATCCCGTCGGAATGCCCCATGACGGGAATGTCGGAGTGATCCATTATATAGCGGACAAACGCGTTGGAACCCCGCGGAATGATGAGGTCGATGGATTCGTGGCATGTGAGCAGCTCGTCGATATCGGCACGGGATTCGAGCAGCGTCAGGAAGCCGACGGGCAGGCCGGCCTGTATCCCGGCCTCGTGGATCGCGCCTGCCAGCGCTTTGTTCGTATGCCGCGCTTCGCTGCCGCCCTTGAGGATGGCGCAGTTCCCGCTCTTGAGGCACAGCGTGGCGATCTGCACCAAGGCGTCGGGCCGAGACTCGAATATGACGCCGACGACGCCGATGGGACAGGTGAGTTGCGTGAGCACGAGTCCCTCGTCCAACTGCCGCTTCATCAGCACGCGCCCGATGGGGTCGGGCAGTCCGATGAGGTCTCGTATGCCCGCGATGGCGTCCTCGATCTTTCCGTCGTCGAATTTCAGGCGTTTTAGGATAGGTTCCGGCAGGTCTGCGTTCTCCGCATCCTTTAAGTCGGCTGCGTTCGCCGCGAGGATGGCATCGCGATGCCCGCGCAGGGCGCGCTCAATGGCTCGCAGCGCGTCGTCGCGCACCTCCCCCGGCAGGGACGCCATCCGAAAACTGTCCGCCTTTGCCGCCGCCGCGACTTCTCTGATTTTACTCACCGTATACCCTCACTTTCATCCCGTGCCTACGCCGCTCCGCGTTTCTCTGTTGAGTAATATTATATCATAGATGCGAAGCGCCTATGTAATCCGCCATAACTTCTACAATAACTGTCCGACACATCGGGACTGTCCCGGTGTTATCTCTGAATGTTACAAATTCGTTTCATTTTTGTACGCGCAGAGAATATTTTGCACTTTCGCTTGTAATTATGAGGTTTGTCTGATAAACTTGCGAAGTAAAGTGACGAAAACAAACGAAACGAAAGTCGCTTTCACGTAGGATTAAATCACTGAACAGGGAGAATGACGCATGAGCGAACTTGAAATCTCAGCACATAATCACTTGAAAATTGTAAGAATTTCCCGGGGGGGGCGGAAACCTATCTAGCACCCTCAACGCAATGATATATTACTTTGTTTCGTGACGAACACTGTGAGCCGTAAATGGCTTGCGATGTTCGTTTTTTTATTTTGCTTTTTGAAAGGAGACAAGAAAGATTATGATGAGAAAAAAGAACGCAAGGCGCGCAGTAGCTGTCTTTGTAGCATTGCTGATGTTCGTAATGCCACTGACCGTTGCGGCGCAAGACATGGGGTTGGCGGTAGCAGGGACGACGAACTTGTCAGACAGCGGTACCATCACCGTGAGTGAGGATGAGACGACTGTGACGATCGAGGGCTTTGTGGATTCCGATACGAATTACGGCACCGTCAAGAGCACACTGGATTTGCTCGATCCCACTGATGCGAGTGCTGTGGCGGAGTACGTCACGAATAGCAAGATCACGACGCTGACGATCTCCGGTGCGCTTGATGTGTACGGCTGGCTTATCATCGCGCAAATCGCGGAACCGGGAAATCTGGAAACGCTGAATATCACAACGACTGAGTCGATTCCTGAAATGTTTCTTGATCAGGATCGTTGGAAATTTGTTGCTGCCGATCTTGCGAATACAGACGTCAACTTCACCTACGTCGGCGTGAGTGACGCGGGAGCCACGACATTGGCTGCGATATTCGCGGAAGCGGGCGTACCGCTCAAGAGCCTGAATCTGACGAGCGGCAGCAGCATTACCCTTGACAGCGCTGTGGAGATCGAGAAGGTGACTGTAGCCGGAGAGGGAAGCAAGTTGACAATAACGCCATCCGCCGTCGAAAACACAACACCTCCGGCGATCGGAACGGTGGAGCTTAAGGACGGCGCCGAGCTTGCGCTCGAGTTGGATGCGGATGGCTTGGATGCTTTTGCGGATGGCTTATCGATAGTGAGCGACAATACAAGCACCATCAGCTTCTCGGATGCTGTGGACGATGAGGATACTACGGCAATATCAGACTTCTTAGATAAAGCTTTATCGGAAAACAGCGATGCTCCTAATATTTCGGTCGGCGAAGAAGCAACATATTACTACAACACGCCGTCAGCCAAGACGGTTAATGGCGTTACTGCGACGGTTACCGCCAGCCCCGCGGGTCTGGTGGTGGCGTCAAACACAGCCATCACCGCGACAGTGACGCTCAGCGGCACCGCAAGCAAAGCCGGTACATTCACGATCGGTCTGGCATCGAAGACGGTTGTAGTCAGCGGCGGTACGAAGACATTGAAAGTGACCGCCGGCCAAGTCGCTGCCGGTGAATATGCATACACATTCACCATCGGCGATGCGAGCGTGGCAGATCTCGCGCTCACGTTTGGATTCGAAGCAGACAGAGAAGTTTCCGAATCCACTGAGCCTCCTGAGGTGATCCATGACGTGCAAGTCATCTCTGAGGACGGCGCGAAATATGTCCTCGGCAGCGGCAAGCCGTTTGTCGTGAAATCTCTCCGTTCCATGAGCGGCGAATACTTCACGGCATTGCTCGTAGACGGCGACGCGCTCGCTCTGACTCACACGAGCGCCACACTGTGGGAAAGCACCTACGCCAAGGTGGAAGAAGGAAGTACGATCGCCACGCTCTATCCGGCTTATCTCGACAAACTGTCCGTGGGCGATCATACTGTCACATTGGCCTACGCGGATGGAAACAATGCGACAGTCACGTTCTCCGTCGTAAAAAGCGCCACACCGGATACCGGCGACGAATCTTCGCCCGCTCTCTTTGTGACCCTGCTGATCCTCGCGATCGCGGGACTTGCGACCTGCATCTTTGTGCGGCGGCGTGCAGCAAAGCGCACCGTAGCATAAAAGCAGCGCGACATATGTATCAAGATGGGGACGCCGATATCGGTGTCCCCGTTTTTTAGTAGTAATTTTACGAATTTTTAGTACGAGTCAAACGAGTCAGCCTACCGGTTGAAAAACGCGCGAAAAAATAGTAAAATAACACATGGTTGTTGTTATGTTCGGCAGATGAGAAGGAGATGAAGCATGGAGAAGAATTCCCCAAGGATCAAGATCACCGAAGGTGGACCCTATATCGTCACGAAAGACATCCCGCTCAATCAAGCCGCCATCGAGCAGGACGCCGAAGGCAACAGCGTAGGTTGGGGCAAAGGGCGCGACTATGACACCGGAGGCACACCCTATGCGCTGTGCAGATGCGGCCGCTCCGGCAATAAGCCGTTTTGCGACGGAACGCACGCGAAGATCGGTTGGAAAGGCAAGGAGACGGCGAGCCGTGTTCCCTACGCCGAGGCGGCGCGGGTGTACGAGGGCGGCACCGTGGATATGCTCGACAGACCGGAACTGTGCGCCGTAGCCCGCTTCTGTGACGTGGTCAACGCGTGGCAGATGGCGATGCAATCGAGCGAAATGCATCCCGAGCACGAGGAAATCGCGACGCGCGAGGCCTGTGACTGTCCGTCCGGCAGACTCACCGTGCGGAAGGGCGGCATCGAAGCGGAGCCGGAGCTGCCGCAGGAGATCAGCCTTGTCGAAGACCTGTACTACGACGTCAAAGGCCCGCTCTTCGTCAAAGGCGGCATCACCTTGGAGAGCGCCGACGGCAGCGAATACGAAGTGAGAAACCGGCGCACACTCTGCCGCTGCGGCGAGTCGCGCAACCTGCCGTTTTGCGACGCGGCGCACCTTAAGTGCGAACACATGAAAGGATTAGATGAGTAGCAAAGGAGATAGAATATCATAACGATATGACCCGCTGAAAGGCGGATTATATACATCGAGGGCGGCAATGTCAATCCCAATGTGAAAACGGAGGGAATGAAATATGGATAAAATGTTGGTACAAATTGTATTGCAAGTAGTCCAGATTGCTATAAGTATTTGGAGCGTGTGCATACAGCACATACAACAAAGAAAATAGCCGCCTAAAACATAAGCGGCAATTTCCACGATCTTAAAAATCGAATTTAGGGGATTGACCGCCTGTGAAAGAGGCAAGCCGCCCTTGTATGGAAAAGTATATCACAATGAGCGTAGATGTCAAGCGACTTAAAAGGAATGGGAATTTGAAACACGAAACGGATACGAACTTTATTCACAATTTTATCGATGAGGATATCGCAGGGGGCAGATACGCGGGCAAGCCCATCTGCACGCGGTTTCCGCCCGAGCCGAACGGCTATCTGCACATCGGACACGCGAAGTCCATCTGCCTTAATTTCGGCACGGCCGAGAAGTACGGCGGCAAGTGCAATCTCAGGTTCGACGACACGAATCCCGTCAAGGAAGACACGGAGTATGTGGATTCCATCGAACAGGATGTCAAGTGGCTCGGTTTTATGTGGGACGATCTGTTCTTCGCCTCCGATTATTTCGAGGAGATGTATCGGTGCGCCGTGAAACTCATCGAAACGGGTAAAGCCTTCGTGGACGATCTGAGTGCCGACGAAATACGGAGTATGCGCGGAACGCTCACGGAGCCGGGCAAGGAGAGCCCGTACAGAGACCGCGCGCCGGACGAAAACCTGCGCCTCTTTGAGGAAATGCGGGCGGGCAAATAC
The DNA here is from genome assembly GCA_031274195.1 of Eubacteriales Family XIII. Incertae Sedis bacterium. Lineage (GTDB taxonomy): Bacteria > Bacillota > Clostridia > Peptostreptococcales > Anaerovoracaceae > JAISGB01. Next base: position 563 of record JAISQM010000124.1, on the reverse strand, counting down.
GCGGACGGCGAGAAAGTCCTGCGGGCGAAGATCGACATGTCGTCCCCGAACATCAATATGCGCGATCCGGTGATCTACCGTATTTCCAAGAACGAACATCACAATACGGGCGACAGGTGGTGCGTCTATCCCATGTACGATTACGCGCATCCGTTGGAGGACGCCATCGAGGGCGTCACGCATTCCCTCTGTACGTTGGAATTTGAGGATCACAGGCCTCTCTACAACTGGGTGTTGGAATCGCTCGAATGGCCTATGCCGCCGCGCCAGATCGAGTTTGCGCGCCTCAATCTCACGAACACCGTCATGAGCAAGCGATATCTGAAAAAGCTCGTGGACGACGGCTTGGTGGACGGTTGGGACGACCCGCGGATGCCCACCATCGCGGGGCTGCGCCGCAGGGGCTATACGCCCGAAGCCATACGCGAGTTCTGCGAGCAGATCGGCATCTCCAAATCGAACAGCACGGTGGATGTCGAATTTTTGGAATACTGCGTGCGCGACGACCTGAAATTGAAATGCGAAACGCGCAATGTCGTCTTTGATCCCATCAAGGTGATCAT
>JAISQM010000119.1 GCA_031274195.1 Eubacteriales Family XIII. Incertae Sedis bacterium | reverse complement strand
GGAACGCGATTTATATTGCTTCACTACTTTATGAAGAAGTCCAATAAAACCCCTCAGCGCGAAATAGATACCGCAAGAAGACGATTGGAAGAAGCGAGAAAGGAGCCTGAAAGATATGAGTCGAAATAGCAAAGTGCTGACGTTTTCTGATCTTGAAAACGAATTATTGGAAGATGGATATATAACACCGGAAGAAGTGGCCGAAAGCAACGCGCGGGCGACGATTATGGCTGAGTTGATTACCGCGCGTAACGAAAAGAAAATATCACAACGCAAACTTGAAGAAATGACAGGGATTAGACAACCGGCGATAGCTCGAATAGAGCGAGGAACCGTATCGCCATCGGTCGATACGCTGTTGAAAGTACTTGCACCTCTTGGTAAAACGCTTGCCGTAGTTCCGATATCTGAGAAATAGACTTTCCGAGTAAAGATGTTAACATATGGACAGTTTTCTTAAAAGCGCGGAAATTCAAGTCAATTTTCTATTGAAACACTCTCAAGCAGAGTATATAATTTCTTATGGGGGAGGGCGCCTCAAACAGGGGGGGGGGCCTAAACAAATTCAAAACGAAAGAGAGTATATACGCAAAAATGAACATAGATAATCACATCTTAAAGAACACCTCGATCAAAAAACGGGAGAGGAAGCGAAACAGCAGACTTAGAAAACGTTCCTAAAATACGTTTATCTACTTAACTGAGCGACGAAACGGCGACACGACCGTAGCGGCGTTTTTTGTTTTTGCGTGAAACAAGCGAAGTTAAAAAAGGAAAGGTGAAAACCATGATAATGAGAAAAAATAAAAAAATGAAGATAAAGAAAATATTGGCGGTAGTATTAACACTGTGCATTGCGGCGAGCGTCGTTCTTCTGCCGACTGCGGCCTCGGGAACGGACGATTTAACCGTTGCCGGCGATTACGCAGGCGAAACCATCACCCTCAACGACGTGCCCGGCGCAGGCACATCCGGCACAGGTTGGACATACACCACAGACGGAAGCAACGGTCTCTACACCATCACCGGCAGTGGCATCACGATCACCGGAAGCACTGCCACAAAAAGTATTCTTGTAACGGGGGCAGGAATACACAACATCACGCTGTCGAATGCGAGCATAGACGTATCCGGCATAGCAGAAACGGCGGCTCTGGAGGTGGCGGGCAACGGAATCTTGGACGAGACGATGCTAAACCTGACGCTATCGGAAACGAATGTGCTGAAAAGCGGTAACCACAGAGCCGGTCTGCAGCTTACAAGCAAAGGTAGCGTAGTGATAAACGCGACCGCCGGCGATAAACTGACGGCGACGGGAGGAGGAGGAATCGACAATGATAGAGACTCCGGCGGTGCGGGAATCGGTGCCGGCTGCCAAACGGGCATCGGTGGAAGCATCACAATTTCAGGCGGAGAAATTAACGCGACAGGCGGCGGCGGATACGGCAGCGGCGCGGGCATCGGCGGCGGAAGCGACAACAGCGGTCTTGCCGGCGGCATCTCAATCACGGATAGCAAGGTCACTGCAAGAAGCGGCGATGGAACATATTTCAACGGCGCGGGCATCGGCAGCGGAAACGACGGAAGCCCCGTCGTGGGGGGCATCACGATTTTGCGCGGAGAAATTGACGCGACAGGCGGTTCCTCGGAATCATTCAGCGGCTCGGGCATCGGCGGTGGACCCCAAAGCAGCGGCGTTGGCGGCATCTCAATCACGGATAGCAAGGTCACAGCAACGGCCGGAAATGGAGCAGCAAGAAACAGCGCAGGCATCGGCGGCGGAAGCACCACCAGTCCTGTCACAGGAAGCATTACCATCAACGGCGGAGAAATTAACGCGACAGGCGGCGGCTCGGGAACACTCGGCGGCTCGGGTATCGGCGGCGGAAACAACAGCAGCGGCGTTGGCGGCGACATCTCAATCACGAATAGCAAGGTCACCGCAGAGGCCGGCGATGGGGGTTCCAGCGGCGCGGGCATCGGCAGCGGATACAATAGCCCTGTCACGGGTCGCATTACCATCAGCGGCGGAGAAATTAACGTGACAGGCGGCTCGGGAATAAATAGCGGCTCGGGCATCGGCGGCGGACACAACAGCAGCGGCGTTGGCGGCATCTCAATTACGGATAGCAAAGTCACCGCAAAGGCCGGCGATGGAACATCATCCAACAGCGCAGGCATTGGAGGCGGAAGCGGCTACAACAGTCTCGTCACAGGAAACATTACCATCAGCGGCAGTGAAATTAACGCGACAGGCGGCTCGGGATCATACAGCGGCGCGGGCATCGGCGGCGGATACAACGCCAGCGCCGTTGGCGGCAACATTTCAATCACGAATAGCAAGGTCATCGCAGCGGCCGGCGATGGAACATCATACAACGGCGCGGGCATCGGCGGCGGAAGCATGAGTTCCGTCTCGGGAAGCATTACTATCAGCGGCGGAGAAATTAACGCGACAGGCGGCTCGGGATCATACAGCGGCGCGGGCATCGGCGGCGGATACGGCGGAAGTACCGTAGGAAATATCACCATATCCGGCGGTTTCGTGACCGCCACGCGCGGCGGCACAGGCAGTCAAGACATCGGAAACGGATCCGGCGGTTCTAATGCGGCAGGCGTCGTCATAGACGGCGGTTCCGTATGGGCGCGAAACGGCGCGATCCTCGCTACCTACAATAATGTCGGGCCGAAAAACACAGACGGAGCGTCGGTCTTTGCCGTCCATGTGCCGGAGACGCGCAAAGGTGTTCAAGATTTGCGAACGGGTCTCGCCATAGATGTGTTCTACGAGGCCGCGACCGTATCGAGCGCGCAGGAGCACGGCGCGGACTTCATGGCAGAGACGAGCGATTCGGCCATTCTCTATCTGCCCGCAGGTATCTACGCGGAAACCATCACCGTAGGCGATTTTACGGATGCCTCCGCCGAGGTGGTGGCGACGCCGCCCCAAGCGGATGAGAATGTAGTCCTCTTTCCTAACGCCGTGTTTTTCGATGCGACCGGCGGCACGATAGACGGCAAGGATGTATTTGTCGCCGCAACGGTACTTGATAAGATAAAAGACGGCAGATGGCCGGCTACCGGCCCCGTGCGAGCCGGTCACCGATTCCTCGGCTGGTTCACAACAGTCTCGGGCGGCGCGCCGTTTACGCCGACTTCGACGGTCTCAGCTATAAGCGACACGACCGTCTACGCGCAGTGGAAGGAATTCATCTACACGGCGAGCGCCTCACCGGCTTCCCACGATTTTGGCAAGGTCACGGTCGGATATGCGAGTGCCCCGGGCGCGCGGCAGTTTACGATCACGAACACAGGTACGGAGCCTCTTACGAATCCGGAAGTAACCATCATGGGCGCGAATGCGGAAGCATTCAAGATTTCGACGCCGCTTTCCGATAACGGCATCGCCAAAGATGGCACGGCCACCGTAAGCGTACAGCCTCAAACGGGACTCGCCGTAGGCAAATACAGCGCGACCTTGCGCGTTACCGGCGACGATGGGCTGCTTCTCAATATACCGCTGACGTTTGAAGTCGCCGCCGCGAGCGGCAACAGCAACAACAACAACGACAGCAACAGCACCGACGACGATGACACCAACAGCAACGACAGCAACAACGGCAACGACAGCAACAACGGCACCGCTCCCAAGAGCGGCGATGATACCCTGCTGTGGCCGTGGATCGCGCTGCTTTTGCTCTCGGCGACCGGGATCGCGATCCATGTGGCCCGCATCAAACGGCGCGAAACGCGGCTTGATTAATTTTTGAGTAAACCTGTCAGGGGGACGTTGTTTGACATGCGTCCCCAAATCCGTACATCGCTTAGCTATGGCTAACGCGTATTCGTCGGCGAGAGAGAGGAGCGGCTAACGTGTAATTGCTTCGCATCTATGATATAATTATACAGAGATGAAGTTGAGCTGCCACGAATGGGATTTCGTTCATCCGCAAGTAAGAAAGGAAAAAACCATGGCAGATACGTACAGGGTGCTGACGCGCCGCATGGAGACGACGGGGGACGACCTCGGCATACTCGGGTTCGGTTGTATGCGGTTTCCGCGGAAATACGGCGCTACGGACATGGATCGGGCGGAACGGCAGGTCATGCGGGCGATTGCGGCCGGCGTCAACTATTTCGACACGGCCTATCTGTATCCCGGCAACGAGAAAGCGCTGGGGACGATCCTTGCGAAGGAGGACGACGGCGTGAAGCGCCGTGACAGGGTGAAGATTGCCACGAAATTGCCGCTCATGCTCGTCAAGAACGAGGACGATCTCGACAAGATGTTTCGCACTTCACTTGAGCGGCTGCAGACCGACCGGATAGACTACTATCTCATGCACAACATCAACAATCTGGACGAATGGGAGCGCATGAAACGTCTGGGCGTGTTGGATTTTATCGGGCGGATTCGCGCGAACGGTTCGGTAAAGCACATCGGTTTTTCCTATCATGGCAATCTGCACGACTTCAAGGTGGTCGTCGATGATTATCCGTGGGATTTCTGTCAGATTCAGTACAACTATTTGGACGAGAATTTTCAGGCGGGCAGGGAGGGTCTGAAATACGCCGCTGCCAAAGGGCTCGGTATCGTGGTCATGGAGCCGCTGCGCGGGGGTATGCTGATCGACAAGATGCCGCCGGCCGCGAAGAAGATCATAGACGGCTATACCGACGGTAGCGGCGCGAAACGCAGCGCGGCGGAATGGGGACTGAGGTGGATATGGAATCATCCGGAGGTCGCCACGGTGCTGTCCGGAATGAACGAGGAAGCGCACATAGACGAGAATGTCAGGGTCGCCTCGGACGCGGCGGCGGACTCGCTCACGGCGGAAGACCTCGCGATGTTAGGCCGCGTGCGGAACGTGTTCAAGAGCGCGGTAAAGGTAGGTTGCACGGGTTGCTCCTACTGTATGCCTTGTCCCGCGGGCGTGAATATTCCCCTGTGCTTCGCGCTCTATAATAATAAGTACATACTCGGTTCCCTCAGCAATACGATCTCTTATATCATGTATACGGACGGCATCGGCAATCCGCCTTCAAAGGCGTCGCTGTGCAAGAAATGCGGTGTGTGTGAGAAGAAATGCCCGCAGAATATCCCCATCATGTCGTCTTTGGAGGATGTTGCGCGCGAAATGGAAAACCCTCTGCTCCGCTTGCCGGTGCGAATCGCGGGCAAACTCATGGGACGATAGCGGTAAATAGAGATTGGATTCCGCGCGCGCTTGATGTATAATGATAATCATTCCGGGACGGCGGCGTATAATGGATATACGGCGGTTCGTCCCCTTCTGGTTGCATGGAGGAATACGATATGGCAGTCGATTTGAAAGGCCGCAGTTTTTTGACATTGATGGATTTTACGCCGGAGGAAATACGCTATCTGCTCGATCTCGCGAAGAAACTGAAGGCGGATAAAAAAGCGGGCAAGACCGGCGACAGCCTGAAGGGAAAGAGCATTCTGTTGCTGTTCGAAAAGACATCGACGCGCACCCGAAGTTCCTTTGAAGTGGGCGCTGCGCAGGAAGGCGGCAGCGTGACCTTCTTAGACAACAGGCACTCGCAGTTCGGCAAAAAGGAGTCGCTTGAGGACAGCGCGAAGGTCTTTGGCCGCATATATGACGCGATCGAATATCGGGGATATGAGCAGTCCGTCGTTGAGGAATTGGCACGGCATTCCGGCGTACCCGTCTACAACGGACTCACCGACGTAGACCACCCCACGCAGATTTTAGCCGATCTGCTCACCATAGAAGAACATATCGCAAAACCGCTGTCCGAGATCAAGGTCGTGTTTTGCGGCGACACGCGCAACAACATGGCCTACGCATGGATGTACGGCTGCGCGAAGATGGGCATGACCTTCCTCGCCTACGGGCCGCCGGAGTTGGCGCAGGACGCCGACGTTATGAAAAGGGCGCGCGACGTGGCGGCAGAGACGGGCGCGATCATCGAGTTTTCGAGCGATGTAAACGCCGTTCGCGGCGCGGATGTCCTCTACACCGACATATGGGCGTCAATGGGTGAGGAGGATCAGATCCCCGAACGCGTTAGGCAGCTCACGCCCTATAAGGTCACGATGGACTTGCTCAAAGCGACGGGCAATCCGCAGGCGATCTTTATGCACTGTCTTCCGGCCTTCCACGATTTCGAGACGGATATGGCCAAGAGCCAATACGAGCTGGGGTATGACATCAGAGAAGTGACCGACGAGGTGTTCCGAAGCGAGCATTCCGTCGTCTTTGACGAAGCCGAAAACCGAATGCACACGATCAAGGCGATCTTGGTGGCGACCCTGGCGTGATGGTCGCCGTCGTTCGCCTAATCGTTAAAGCTGAATAAAAATACAAAGTTGTACATAAATATACGAAATTCTATTGACAAATAGTCACTTACATGTGTAAACTGATATCACAAACCTATTCAGTGATGGGAATGTACGTCACTGAATAGGTTTTATCAATGGTTGATTTTGACGATACGGAGCAATGAACGAGGTTTTATGAGCTATAAGGTTTTTATAGACGGTCGAGCGGGCACGACGGGGCTTAAGATAGAGGATTTTCTCGCGTGTCGTGACGACATTGAGCTGATTGACATAGAAGATGAAAAGCGAAAGGATGTCGCGGAGCGGCTGCACAAGATGTCCGAAGCGGACATCTCGTTTCTCTGTCTGCCCGATGCGGAATCCGCGCGGATCGCGGCGGAGGCGCCTGCGGACGTACGCCTGATCGATGCCTCGACGTATCACAGGGTTGATGACGCATGGGTATACGGTCTGCCGGAGTTAGTCACAGGTCAGAGGAAGAAGATCGCGGCCGCGAGCCGCGTCGCGTTGCCCGGATGCCACGCTACGGGGTTCATCCTGTTGACGCGCCCCCTCATAGGCGAGGGCATCCTCGGCGCGGACTATCCGTTCGCCTTTCACAGCGTTACCGGTTACAGCGGCGGCGGCAAGAAGATGATCGCTCAGTACGAAGGACACACCGGAGGACACACCGGGGACGGTTCTTTTTGTGTTGCACCGCAACACAAAAAGAACCGTCCCCGGTGTGTCGAACCATTGAAGGCGCCGAGGCAGTATGCCCTGACGCAGGATCACAAACATCTGCCCGAAATGACGAAGATGGCGAAGTTGGAGGCTGCGCCCCTGTTTTCGCCCCATGTCGCGGATTTTTTCAGCGGGCTTTCGGTGACGCTGCCCCTGCACGGCAGGTTGCTTTTGAAGGGCGCCGGCGCTGCGGATATTCGAACGATTATCGAGGATAGATACAGAGATGAGCCGTTCATCAGCGTGATGCCGGCCGGAGCCGATCCGGAGGACGGTTACTTGAGCGCAGGGATGATGAGCGGCAGAAACGATGTGGAAATCTTCATCGCGGGCAACGCGGAGCGCGTTTTGCTCGTCGCGCGATATGACAATCTGGGGAAAGGCGCGTCCGGCGCCGCGATACAGTGCATGAATATCATGTTGGGAATACCGGAAGAAAGAGGGCTTCTATGAAAAAGGCAAATTCAAAGGGAATCATCGAAACGGAAGGCGGTATCTGCGCGCCCAAAGGCTTTAAGGCCGCGGGCATCCATTGCGGATTCAGAAAGAACACGAGCAAAAAGGATCTGGCTCTGATCGTGAGCGACGTCATGTGCAACGCCGCCGCGGTATATACACAGAACAAGGTACAGGGCGCGCCCATAGCGGTGAACAAGGAACACCTAAAGGACAGCAGAGCGCAGGCGATCATCTGCAACAGCGGCATCGCCAACACCTGCGTGCCGGGCGGCGTCGAAATCTCGCGGGAGACCTGTCGTCTCGCGGCCGACGCGCTCGGCTTGGACGCGCAGGACATCATCGTCGCGTCCACGGGCGTCATCGGCCAACCGCTGAATATCGAGACCTTTCGGCAGGGGATTCCCCGCGCGGTTAAAAAGCTCTCCTACGACGGCTCGGATGGCGCGGCAAAGGCGATCATGACCACCGATAAGGTGAAAAAAGAAGTGGCGGTAAGCTTCCATCTGGATGGAAAACGGTGCTGTATCGGAGGCATAGCGAAGGGAAGCGGCATGATCAATCCCAACATGGCGACGATGCTGTCCTTCATCACCACGGATGTCGCGATCAGCGCGGAAATGCTGAAATACGCCTTGGAGAGCAATGTGGTGGATACCTACAATCAGATCAGCATAGACGGCGACACCTCCACGAACGATACCGTGGCGATCCTCGCCAACGGGCTCGTGGGCAATCCGGAGATAGACCGGCAGGGAGAGGCGTTTGATCTCTTTTGCGTAGCCCTCCGCGCCGTGACCGAGACGCTGTGCAGAGGTATTGTGAAAGATGGGGAAGGCGCGTCGAAATTGATCGAGTGCGTCGTCAAGGGCGCGCCCACAGGCCGGATCGCTCGCATCGTTTCCTCCTCGGTCACACAGTCTGATTTGGTCAAGACCGCCATCTTCGGCGAAGATGCGAATTGGGGGCGCATCCTCTGCGCGGTGGGCTACGCCGACGCGGATTTTGAATGCGGGCGCATGGACATCACACTCTCATCCGCGGCGGGAGAACTCGAGGTTTGCCGAGGGTCTGAGGCCGTGATCTTTGACGAGGATTTGGCGAAAAAGATACTGGAGACGGACGAGATCAAAATTGTGATCGATCTCCATGACGGTCTGAAAGAGGCGGTCGCCTACGGTTGCGATCTGACGTACAATTATGTGAGAATTAACGGACGATATAGGACATAGAGGGCATAAACATTATGGAAGAACGACAGAAAAGGGCGCAAATACTGACGGAAGCGTTGCCCTACATTCAGAAGTATGCCGGCAAGACCATCGTCGTGAAATACGGGGGCGCGGCGATGACGGACGAAACGCTCAAGACCTCCGTCATGCGCGACATCGTATTGCTCACCTCGGTGGGCATGAGGGTCGTATTGGTTCACGGCGGCGGGCCCGAGATCAGCCGGATATTGCGCCGGCTCGGCAAGGAGAGCGTCTTTGTAGGCGGGCTTCGCTACACTGACGAGGAAACGGCCGAGATCGTGTCCATGGTGTTGGCAGGGAAGGTGAACAAGAGCTTAGTTTCGCTCGTGCATAAGTGCAAGGGCAGGGCGATCGGTCTGTGCGGCGTGGACGGCGGTATGCTGCGCGCGAAGAAATTGGACTCGGCCGACCTCGGCTATGTGGGCGAGATCGTCGCGGTGGATACCTCGGCGGTAGAGATCGCCATCGCCGAGGGCTTCATCCCCATCGTCGCCACCGTCGGCATAGGCGACGACGGGCAGGTGTACAACATCAACGCCGATACCGCGGCGGCGGCCTTGGCCGCGGCATTGAAAGCTGAGAAGCTGATTTCCCTCACCGACGTGCGGGGCGTACTCGCGGACAAGGACAATGAAGACAGCCTCATCGCGAATATCTCACTGAGTCGGATACCGGAACTCATCGGGCGCGGCGTCATATCCGGCGGCATGATCCCCAAGATCGAAAGTTGCGCCGACGCGATAGGGAGAGGGCTCAAGGAAGCCGTAATCATCGATGGAAGAATAGAACACTCGATCTTGTTGGAGTTGTTCTCAGACACAGGCATCGGAACGCTATTTCATATATAACAGAGGAGTAAATTATGAATTCTGACGACATTAAGAGATTAGAAGATAAGTATATCGCGGACACTTACGCCCGCTACGATGTGAGCATCGTTCGCGGCGAGGGTGCCACGTGTTACGATGCGGAGGGCAAGTCCTATATCGATTTCACCTCCGGCATCGGCGTCAACGCATTGGGATTTTGCGATCCCGGTTGGGTGCGGGCGGTGGCGGAGCAGGCGGGGAAACTTCAGCATACGTCAAATCTCATCTACACGGAGCCATGTTCGCTCGCGGCGGAGAAGATGATTCGTCTCTCCGGCATGTCCAATATGTTCTTCTGCAATTCCGGCGCGGAGGCCAACGAGGGTGCGATCAAGACCGCGCGAAAATACAGCCACATGAAATACGGCGCGGCAAACGAAGGCGCCTTCAATCGCTACGAGATCATCACGTTGGACGGTTCCTTTCACGGGCGCACGATGGCGACGATCACGGCCACGGGGCAGGAATCCTTCCATAAGGACTTTTCTCCTTTCCTGCAAGGGTTTGCCTACGCGAAGGCGAACGACGTGGACGATCTGCGCGCAAAACTCACGGACAGAACCTGCGCCATCATGATCGAATTCGTGCAGGGGGAGGGCGGCGTCAACGAACTGAGCCGCGATTACGTGCGCGCGCTCGCGGAAATCTGCGAGACGATGGATATCCTGCTCATCGCGGACGAGGTGCAGACGGGCGTGGCGCGAACCGGGAGATTCATGGCTTACGATCACTTTGACATAAAGCCCGATATCGTAACCGCAGCAAAGGGCATGGGCGGCGGCCTGCCCATCGGCGTCATCCTCTTTGGCGAAAAGACCAAGGATGTGTTGAAACACGGAGATCACGGTTCCACCTATGGCGGCAACCCCGTGGTCTGCGCCGGCGCGAACTACGTGCTCTCGCGGATTGACGGCGCGTTTCTTGCGCGCGTGCGGGAAAACGGCGCGTATATGAAGGAGCGCCTGCTGTCCATGCGCGGCGTTTCGGAGGTCAGCGGCAAGGGTCTCATGATCGGCGTTTCCCTCGCGGACAAGACGCCGGTCGAGGTGGTACGGGGTTGTCTTCGCGGAGGACTGCTCATTCTCACGGCGAAGGACAAGCTGCGGTTGCTTCCGCCGCTCACCATCAGCCGCGAGGACATAGACGCCGGACTGGAAATATTGGAGCGGGTCGTCTCGGCGATGTGATCATCGAGCCGGAATTTACGGAAAATTTACACCGGGAATTATACAAACTTTCAAAACGCGCTCTATTGTAATCGCTCCGGTTTCCTTGTATAATAAGAAAGCGATGGAATTGTGAGAAGTGAAAGGAGAGGTTTGCTTTGGCCTTCAAAGATGAAGTGGGCATAGATCTCGGGACGGCCAATGTCCTGGTGTACATAAAAGGAAAGGGTGTTGTTCTGAATGAGCCGTCCGTGGTGGCGATCAATGATGAGACGAACGACATTCTTGCGGTCGGAGAGGAGGCGCGCAAGATGCTTGGGCGGACTCCGGCCAATATCATAGCGGTCAGACCCCTCAAAAACGGCGTCATTTCCGACTATGAGGTTACCGAGCGGATGCTGAAATATTTTATCCGAAAGAGTTGCGGGGGCAGCAGATTCTTCCGACCCCGTATCATGATCTGTGTTCCGAGCGGAGTCACGGAGGTGGAGAAAAGGGCCGTCATCGAGGCGGCGACGGAGGCCGGCGGCAAGTCCGTCTACCTGATGGAAGAACCTGTGGCGGCGGCCATCGGCGCGGGACTCGATATCACGGGATCCGACGGCAAGATGGTCATCGACATCGGCGGCGGTACGTCGGATGTCGCGGTCATTTCGCTTGGAACGATCGTAACGAGCATGTCGGTCAAGGTGGCCGGCGACAGTTTCGACGAGGCGATCATCAAATACATGCGCAAGGAACACAAACTCTACATCGGCGAGCGTACGGCGGAGCAGATGAAGATAATGGTCGGTACGGCTTTCCCGAGAGAACAGTCCGTGTCATTCGAATGCCGCGGCCGAGATTTGGTCACGGGTCTGCCAAAGTCCATCGATGTCACCTCGGAGGAAATGTTGGATGCGTTGGACGAGCCGCTTCAGACCATCTGTGAGGCGGTGCATCACGTACTTGAAAACACACCTCCGGAATTAGCTGCCGATATCTCAAATACGGGCATCGTCATCACGGGCGGCGGCGCGCTTCTAAACGGCATCGGTCCGCGGATCAAAAAGCGTACAGGCATCGACATGATCATCGCCGACGATCCCAAGTCGTGCGTGGCCATCGGAACGGGCAAGGCGCTCAATTCGATGGATGCCATTGAAAGTCGACAGGTCAATCGTCGCAGGCAGATTCTATAGATGGGGCATACGATGGTAAGATACGAGGAATTCATTAAGAAATTCGCCGGCGAGTTTGCCGAAAACAGTATCATTGAGCCGGATGAATTTCCCGATATGGAGCTTTACGCGGATCAGGTGTCGGAGCTGATCAGTTCCCGGCTCTCGGTCTACGGCAAAAACCCCCTCCTTACGAAGTCCATGATCGGAGATTTCGTAAAGAAGGGACTTTTGCGCGCGCCGGACAAGAAGCAATACAACCGCGAACAGATGATTATGATGGAGCTCATCCTGTGCCTGAAAACGGCGTATAAGCCGAAGGATATGGCGGCCATCATGAAGCCTTTTGTGGAGAACAGCGAATCCGCATTGGATGAAAAGATCGATTTCTACAATCTCTACGAGAATCTCGCTCCGGTCTACAAGAAGCAGCGCCGCGAGGCGGCGGACAGGGTCGTCGCGAGCATCGATACCATCAAAGGCGCGATGCGCGAAACGGGTCTGGATGACGACGACGCGCTTGAGATATTTCTTGTCTTGCTCTCCATCGCCATAGAGGTCGATACGGCCATGTACATCGGCAAACGTCTGCTCCGTGAATACTTCGAAGACCCGAAAAAATCAAAGCCCGAAAAACCCGCCAAAACACCCAAGACCGCAAAGTCCGGCAAAACCATATAAATTATGCCGTTCCCGCAAAAGATCATGCGGAGCGGCTTTTTTGTTTCGATATCGTTCTCGGTATTTACGAAAGCAATTTCTGTACGTCGAGGATGAATCTGATTTCACCGTTGCTCATGATGGTGCAACCGGATATACCCGCCGATCTCACCTTGAAGTGATTCAGATATGCGGGGAGGGCTTGGCAGACGATCCGGAACGTGCCGATCAGTTCGTCCGCAAACAGGCAACCCATGCGGTCGCCCGCGTTGGTCAGCAGGAGAATGCCCTCGTCGATCTCTTTGACGCCGTCTTCGATGCCGAACTGCTCGTGCAACCGGACGACGGGGTAGGCGTTCCCGCTCAGCAGGATCATCTCATTGCCGGCAGGGTCTCTGCGCAATTGGTCGGTGGAGGCTTTGAAGCATTTCCTGATGTTGCCGATCGGAATGAAGAATATCTTCTTGCCCAATCTGACTTCCATGCAGGGAATGATGGAAAATGTCGGCGGTATTTTCAGCAGGATGCTCGTGTCCGTGCCATCCTGCGGCTCGTTGATGCCAATTTCACCGACGAGATCGAGCAATGAATCAAACTTGGTCAAATCCATGTTGATGATGTTTTGATTCATGGGCGCGTTTGCGGTGCTATGCTCCTCTACGGTCTCATCGGGCATATTCGCGGAGTCGGTTTTCGGAGTATCTTTCTCGTCTGTGGGATTCGTTAAAACGCCGCGAATCATCTTGCGGAAGTCGGGTCGGCGTCGCGACTCCGGAAGATCCGCCTCGTAGGTCTCTATGAGGGCGTCTATTTCGCCGATCAGTGCGGGGTTTCCGTCTGTCAACTTCGTTCCCGCCTGCACCTTTTTAACCTCGCTCGCCAGAAAAGTCAATACGCGCAGAGTTACCGCAAAAAGCTCGCCCACATGTGTGTTGTTCAGACCATTGTCCCGGACGATGGCAAAAAGCTCCTCCGCCTTATGTGAGACGTCCGCAATGGTGTCGAAGTCCATCATCGCGGAGGAACCCTTGATCGTGTGCATGATGCGAAAAATCTCATTCACATTGCTCGGCGTAAAGCGGCGGCGTGCTTCCACCCGCAGCAACAAAGCGTCAAGATTGTCCAAAACCGTCGTGGCCTCAAACAGGTACAGCTCCAACAAGGAGTCGTTATTAAAATCGTTGCGCATACAATACCCTTCTATTCATACCGCTTTTGGTCTGCCGCGCCAAGCCGCTGCATTTCGGGCGCCGTCGATCGGGATTCAGATACACTGATTATAATACATTTCGGGCGAATAGAAAACTGTTTTTTGCCCTGTGCGCGGGTCGCGTGCGTCGCGTGTGCTCAGTCGTGTGCGCGCGGGCTTGAAATTCCGTTTCTTCTAATATACAATGCAAGAAGCGAAACCCTGCCGGACTTGGTGTGGTGATTGAAACAGCCGACATTGTGAAACGTGCCGCATAGCCGCGGCCGGGAACGGAGTTGAATAGGATGAGAGAAGTAAACGACATGAAACGGGAGATCGCCGCGGGCAGGACAAGCCTGGGAATCGAGCTGGGTTCTACGCGCATCAAGGCCGTCCTCCTTGCCGCAGATCATTCGCCCATCGCATCAGGCGGCCACGCATGGGAAAATCGATTGGAAAATGGCGTGTGGACTTACAGCTTGGACGACGTTTGGATCGGCATAAAGTCGTGTTTCCGCGAATTGGCCGACGAGGTGCGCGAGCGCTATGACGCGCAACTTTCCACCGTCGGCGCCATAGGCATATCCGCCATGATGCACGGATATTTGGTCTTTGACAAAGACGACAGACAGCTTGCTCCGTTCCGCACATGGCGCAACACGATGACGGAACAAGCCGCCGAACAGTTGACCGAACGATTTCGCTTCAACATCCCCCAACGTTGGAGCGTGGCGCATCTGTATCAGGCCATTCTGAATGGAGAGGAACATGTCAAAGACATCGCGTTCATGACGACGCTCTCCGGATACGTACACCGGATGTTGACCGGCGAGAAATTCATCGGCTTAGACGACGCCTCCGGCATGTTCCCGATCGACGCGCAGATCAACAGCTACAACGAATCCATGTTGCGTTCGTTCGATCTGCTGACGGAGGAGCATGATTTGAATTGGAAATTGGAAGACATCCTGCCGCGCGTCCTGAATGCGGGCGACCGCGCGGGAACGCTCACGAAAGAAGGCGCGGCGTTGATAGACCCCACAGGTCTGCTGAATCCCGGGATTCCGCTGTGTCCCCCCGAGGGCGACGCCGGAACGGGCATGGTGGCGACAAACAGCATCGCGAAGCGCGGCGGCAATGTCTCCGCGGGCACATCGATATTCGCCATGATCGTATTGGAAAAGGCTCTGTCGCAGGTATATAAGGAGATCGACATTGTCGCGACCCCGACAGGCGATCCCGTGGCGATGGTTCATTGCAACAATTGCGCCTCGGACATCGACGCGTGGATCGGGCTCTTTGGCGAAGTTCTGGAGGCGTTCGGATGCGAGCCGGACAAAACGGCGCTGTACGAGACCTTTTACAAGAGGGCATCGGAGGGCGAAGCGGACGGCGGCGGACTCCTTTCTTACAACTATTTCGCGGGGGAACCCATCACGGGGCTCGACGAGGGCCGCCCCCTGCTGATCCGTATGCCGGACAGTCGCCTGACGTTGGACAACTTTATGCGCAATTTGCTCTTTTCCGCCATGGGCACGCTGAAGCTCGGCATGGACATCCTCACCGAACAGGAACACGTCCGCGTAGATCGCATGTTGGGACACGGCGGTTTGTTCAAGGTCAAAGGCGCCGCGCAGGGGATCATGGCCGCCGCCTTGAACATCCCCGTGGCCGTGATGGAAACCGCGGGGGAGGGCGGTGCCTGGGGAATGGCGATTTTGGCCGCATATATGGCGCAAAAGGAGGACGGCGAACCCTTGGATCGGTATCTGGATGAAAAAGTCTTCGCACATTACGCGACCGAATCCATAGACCCGCGCCCCGAAGACGTGCGGGGCTTTGAGGCCTATATGGAGCGCTATGTGAAAGGACTTGCGGCGGAACGCGCCGCTACGGAAATCTGATCCGCGTGTGTCAAGGGGACGTATAATTTAAGACACCGATAGATAGGATGCGCCCAGTTTTTGAATTTCCCAATTCTGGCAATTTTTTCTGTCTCAAAAAAAGTAGTTGACAGGCACCATGGAGATGACATATAATATGAGCATTCCGCCCGTAACGGCGGGACGTCGCGCGAAGCAGTTTTCTCGCGGCATGAACCTTGAAAACTGCATAGTGTAAAGATTTAGTCATATAAAAAACCCGCAAGGGTTTTTGTTAAGACTGAGTACACAAAATTAGATTGGCGAAAGCCAATCAACAATCTTTTGCAGTCAAATTCACAAAATTAAAATTTTGGAATTTGTTGCATAAGGTCTTCCTAACAAATCGCTTTGCGATTTGGGAAGCACCATTATAGATTGGTAAGATACATGTCGCAATCCCGCCTCGGCGGAAGCGCGGCGTGGGTCACATGTACAATTTCTTACAAACAATAAACACAAAACAAACGCAAACGCGTTTATTTGAGCAGTAATGTTCAGACTAAAACATCGGATTGATTCCGGTGCAATTGCGTAGGATTTTTTGTGTAGGTGCGGTGCAGACGACTGAGCGAGGAAGGCGCGTACATAGACGTACGTAACTGACGAGCGAGGGAGGATAAGCCGCAGATACGCAAAAAAGACAAGCAATTTTTTATGAGAGTTTGATCCTGGCTCAGGATGAACGCTGGCGGCGTGCCTAACACATGCAAGTCGAGCGAGAAATAGGGAAGCTGCGGTTTCGACCAAAGCATCTCTATGGAAAGCGGCGGACGGGTGAGTAACGCGTAGGCAACCTGCCCACAGGAGAGGGACAGCCTCGGGAAACCGGGATTAAAACCTCATAACACGGAAAGTCC
>JAISQM010000073.1 GCA_031274195.1 Eubacteriales Family XIII. Incertae Sedis bacterium | reverse complement strand
CCCGCCGCCTTGAAGTCGGGTTTGAGACTGTAATTCATGTACGCGCCGATGTCCTGCCGGAACAGCACGTCCTTGATGTTGAGTTCCTCCTTGATGAGGTCGGTCACGCCGCCTATGACGCTCTCGTATTTTCCGTCTATGAGCGCGGCCGGGAGCGGTTGACGCACCTTAATCCGCGCTTTCTCACGGACGCTGCGGCCGAGCCGCACGAGATCGCGCACCAGATCCATCTTCCGCTCCAGCGCCTCGTCGATGCGCGACTGATCCGCTTCCGGATAGAGCGCGAGATGCACGTTTTCGCCGCCGGTCAGTTTCGTGAATATTTCATCCGCGATGAATGGCGCTATGGGCGCCGCCAACTTCGCGAGTCCCACGAGTATCTCGTAGGCAGTGGCGTAGACGGACTGTTTGTCCTCCGTCAATTCCTCGCCCCAAAATCTTCTTCGCGCCCGCCGGATATACCAGTTGGAGAAATCCTCCACCGTGAAATTCTGTATCCTGCGCACGGCTTTCATGTGGTCATAGGTGTCCATATCGGAGATACAATCCCGGATCAAATTGTTGTACTTCGACAGAATCCATCTGTCGAGCTCCGGTCTCGCCGCATAATCGACCTCAAACGTCCTCGGGTCTATCCCGTCCTGATTGGAATAGAGGACGAAGAAATAGTAGATGTTTCGCAGGGTCCCGAAGAATTTGCCCGCGACCTCTTTCAGCCCGTCCTCGTCAAACTTCGTCGGGGACCAGGCCGGCGAGGTATAGAGCAGATACCAGCGCGTGGCGTCCGCTCCGTATTTGTCGAACAGGAGGAACGGATCCACCGTATTCCCCTTGGACTTGGACATCTTCTTGCCGTTCTTGTCCAAAATCAGGTCGTTGACCAAAACATTCCTGTAGGGCGCCCTGCCCTTCACGAACGTGGAGATGGCGAGCAGCGAATAGAACCAACCCCTCGTCTGGTCGATGCCCTCGCAGATGAAGTCCGCCGGAAACAGCCGGTCGTCAAACTCATCCTCATGCTCGAAGGGCCAATGCTGCTGCGCGTAGGGCATGGAACCGCTGTCAAACCAACAGTCCATCACCTCGGGAATGCGGTTCATAAGACCGCCGCAATCCTCGCACGTGAGATGGATCTCGTCCACATCCGGCCTGTGCAGTTCGATGTCGGGAACGCCGTTCTCGCCCGCCGGTATATCCGTGGTCGCCCGCTCCGACAGCTCCGCGCGGGAACCGACGCAGGTCAGCCGGCCGCACGCCTCACACCGCCAGATGGGTATGGGCGTACCCCAATACCGACTCCGCGAAATCGCCCAGTCATTGACGTTCTCGATCCAGTTGCCGAAGCGCCGTTCCCCCACGTAATCCGGGAACCAATTCACCTCTTTGTTGTTCTCGACGAGTTGATCCTTCAGCTTCGTCATCTCGATGTACCAGCCGGGCTTGCTGTAATAGATGAGGGGCGTATCGCAACGCCAACAGAACGGGTAGTTGTGCTCCACCTTTTCCTTGGAAAACAGCTTGCCCTCTGCGGCGAGCCACCGGATGATCTCCACATCGAGCCCGTCCTCCAACACGAAGCGACCCGCCCACGGCGTCGCCGTAAACTTCCCGTCCTCGTCCACAGGATTCGGCACGGGCAGCCCGTACCTCCGCCCCGTGTTATAGTCGTCCTCGCCAAACGCTGGCGCGGTATGCACGATGCCCGTACCATCCTCGACGGTCACGTAATCGCCTACGGTCACATAAAACGCCTTGCCGCCGGGCGCGGCGCCGGACGCGACATCGATAAACGGCATGAGCTGTTCATATTCGACGTGTTCGAGCTCGCTGCCCTTGTAGGTCTTGATTACATCGTAGTTACCCTGACCGAGCACCTTATCCGCGAGCGCCGCCGCGACATAGAATACCTTGCCGCCGTGTTCCTTTGTGACATCGCTGTCGCCCCCCTCGTGAATCCGCACCTTCACATAGTCGATATCCTTACCCACGGTCAGAGATACATTGGACGGCAGCGTCCACGGCGTCGTCGTCCACGCGAGAAACCACGATTCCTCATCCTTGCGCTTGAACATGGCCGTAACCGTATTCGTCTTGACTTCCTTATATCCGAGGCTGACCTCGTGGCTTGCAAGACCCGTCCCGCAACGCGGGCAGTAGGGCAAAATCTTATGCCCCTCGTAGATGAGACCCTTGTCGAAGAAATCCTTAAGTATCCACCATTCGGTCTCTATATAATCGTTGTCGAGCGTAATATACGGGTCGTCCATGTCGACGAGGAAGCCCATGCGCCGGCTCATTTCCCGCCACAAGCCCTCATATTTGAACACGGATTCACGACACTTGGCGTTGAAATCGCGAATGCCGTAGTCCTCAATATCCTTCTTCGTAAACAGACCCAGTTGTTTCTCGACCTCTATCTCGACGGGTAGACCGTGCGTGTCCCAACCGGCCTTGCGCGGCACCTGATAGCCCCGCATGGTCTTGTATCGGTTGATGGAATCCTTCAGCGTCCGGCTGATCACATGATGGATACCCGGCTTGCCGTTCGCCGTCGGAGGTCCCTCGTAAAACAAAAATCGGGGGCTGCCCTCGCGACCCTCCACACACTTCTGCAACAGTCGGTCTTCTTCCCACTTCCGCGCCTGCTCATTCTGATAATCCGCTATGGGTTTGTCGGACAAATGTTCAAACATAAGCTCCCTTCCATTTCCACCTGAATCAAAACTGCCGAAAATGAACCCGATCGACATCCGGTTCACGTGAATAATCTTACTTTATATCGCCTAATGTGTCAAGGAAGCAGGTCAAGTCCGACGCTTGACAAGGAAGCGGATCAAGCCCGACGATTCAGTCGCATTTCCTTAAATAACCCGATTCAGAATGGCTTCACCCGTTTCGGGATCAAAGAGGTGGCTTCGGGTCATACGCAGGGCGATGGCAATCCGATTGCCCGGTTCTGACGAGGTATCCGGCTTTACGCGCGCGGTCAGGCGCATACCGGCATAATTCAGATAAAGGTATGCCTCGCTTCCCATCATTTCCTTGGCGTCAACCTCGGTATGGAGCGTGTATGCGGGATGCTCCGCGGTGTAGTCCGGGTCGTCCTCCAGATCCTCCGGACGAATTCCGAGGCGTACAAGCTTCCCTTTGTAGGATGACAACGCGGTCGCAGCATCGGGATGTTCGATCAACAATCGATCTTTCCCGATCGTAAGATACCACTGATCCCCATCCTGCAGGATCACACCGTCTATAAAATTGATCTGCGGTGTTCCGATAAACCCGGCGACAAAGACATTGCGGGGGCGATTGTATAGATTTTGCGGCGTGTCCAACTGCTGTATGATGCCGTCATTCATCACAACGATGCGATCTCCCATCGTCATGGCTTCCGTCTGATCGTGGGTGACATAGACAAAGGTCGTTTCCAATTGACGGTGGAGCTTGCTGATCTCCGTTCGCGTGCTCGCCCGCAGTTTGGCGTCGAGATTGGAAAGGGGTTCGTCAAGGAGGAACACATCGGGTTCGCGCACCATCGCCCGCCCCAATGCCACGCGTTGCCTCTGACCGCCGGAAAGTGCCTTGGGCTTTCGATCAAGCAGATGTTCTATGCCGAGGATGCCCGCCACTTCGCGCACCTTCTTGTCGATCTGCGTCTTAGGCACTTTCCTGAGTTCAAGGCCGAAGGCCATGTTTTTGAATACGGTCATATGCGGATAGAGCGCGTAGTTCTGAAATACCATCGCGATGTTTCGATCCTTGGGCGGCACATCATTGACGATATTGTTACCGATATAAAGTTCTCCCGATGTGATACTTTCAAGCCCCGCGATCATGCGAAGCGTCGTCGTCTTGCCGCAACCCGACGGCCCAACGAGGACGATGAATTCCTTATCCTTGATCTCAAGGTCAAGGTCGCGGACGGCGTGGACATCCCCCGGATATATCTTATTTACACATTTCATTACGACGCTGCTCATCTGTTACTCCTTGTTTCCCTTTCTCATCATTTTATCAACAAGCCCAACGCGCTTAAACGGCTGCGCGTAACCAATATGCTGATTGCGGCACCCGCGCCCATTACGACGACGGCGCCCAGACCGATCAATATCGAAACCAATCCCGCAGCGCTTCCGTCTGCGGCGGAAAGCGGATCCACGTTGCCCGAGCCTGTGCCGGACAGAACGAAAGCGAGCGGCTCTGCGGGCGGAATCTCCGCCGATGTCAGCGAGAAATCGTCAAACCAGACGGTGCCCGTGCCTGCGCCGATATTGAAGACGACGTCATATTGCACGATTTCAACATCCGCTTTCGGCGCTTCTATCTCGACGCGTGTCCAGTCGTAGGTACCGACCTCCACCGTTTGGAATACATTATACTCCTTACCGTCCGCGCCTGTACGTTTTACGCCGATTTTAATTCCGTTTCCGTCTATTACGGCAGCCTTGTCCGTCTTCACCCAAGCGGAAAATATGTAATCTTCGTCGAACGGGAATGGCTTATCGTCGAGCAAACGGTATTGATAGATCGCTTGCATATTGCTTTCTATAAGTCCGATAGCCACCGACCGATTTCCGTCATGCTTAACGGATGTGTCCGTCCATGAATTGCGTGAACCTTCCGCCGGATTTCCGGGCCAAACATCCCAATGCGTGACCGATCCGTCGAAATTCAATTGCTCCACTCCGGGATTCTTCAGCAGATCTTTCGGTACGTCCCTCGGCTCAGTCACCGCGAGGTCGAAATCATCCACCGTAACGACGCCTTTCCCCTGTCCGACACCGAGGCCGAGCAGGATTTCATCCGGCTGTTTCCCCGGCGGTATGTATAATTCGATCTTCGTCCATGAGGAAGCCGAACCCGTCCACGCATCACTTATGATCGTTTCCGTGTCGTCGCCATATTTGCGTTCGGCGCGCAGGTGGATTCCACCGCCGTCTATGCCGCTGTACTTCACCCAAGCCGTGAGCAACATCGGCTTTTTCGCGTCGTAGGGTTTCGTCGTGGCCGGGTCTATCCAATTGCTGCTCTGAAGCAATGCCCGATCGACAGAGCCTTGCGGAATGCGCACCGCGTTCGTCCCATCATGCGTCGTTCCGGCGGCTGTCGTTCCGTGGATCAAAGCGCCGGGTACCGTCTCCCAACCGGGGAATAGTCCCCAACTCTTTGCGTTGCCTTCTGCGTCAACGAATTCCAGACTCGGATTTGTCAGATAACCCGAACGGGATTCTTCGACCGCGTTTGATGTGCGCAATGCTGTCGGTACAAGGCTGAAATCATCCACCGTGACGACGCCCGTACCCTGTCCGGCTCCGAGGCCGAGCAGAATCTCGTCCGGCTGCTCTCCCGGCGGTATGTACAGTTCGAGCTTCGTCCACGCGGAAGCCGAGCCTGTCCACGTCTTGCTCTTGATCGTATTCGTGTCGTCGCCGTATTTGCGTTCGGCTCTCAGGTGGATTCCCTCGCCGTTTATGCCGCTGTACTTCACCCAAACCGAAAGCAACATCGGCGTCTTCGCGTCGTAGGGTTTCGTCGTGGTCAGGTCTATCCAATTGCTGCTCTGAAGCAACGCCCGATCCACAGAACCTTGCGGAATGCGCACCGCTTTTTTTCCGTCGTGCGTCGTTCCGGCGGCCGCCGTGCCGTTGATCAACGCGCCGGGTACCGTCTCCCAACCGGGGAACAGTCCCCAACTCTTTGGATTGCCTTCGCCGTCGAGGAACTCCAGACTCGGATTCGTCAGATAACCCTTGCTGTCATTGATTTGTTCTTTCTCTTTTTCCTTTTCCTTTTCCTCTTCTTCGGCTGAACGCAAGTCTGTCGGTACAAGATTGAAATCGTCCACCGTGACGACACCCGAACCCTGTCCGACACCGAGGCCGAGCAGAATCTCGTCCGGCGTCTCTCCGGGCGGTATGTACAGTTCGAGCTTCGTCCATGAGGAAGCCGAACCCATCCACTTTTTGCTCATGATCATTTCCGTGTCGTCGCCGTATTTGCGTTCGGCTCTCAGGTGGATGCCCTCGCCGTCTATGCCGCTGTACTTCACCCAGACCGAAAGCAACATCGGCGTCTTCGCGTCGTAGGGTTTCGTCGTGGCCGGGTCGATCCAATTGCTGCTCTGAAGCAAGGCCCGATCGACAGAACCTTGCGGAATGCGCACCGCGTTTGTCCCGTCATGCGTCGTGCCGGCGGCTGTCGTGCCGTGGATCAAAGCGCCGGGTACCGTTTCCCAACCGGGGAACAGCCCCCAGCTCCTCGGATTGCCTTCGCCATCGACGAGTTCCAAGCTCGGATTTGTCAGATACCCTTTCTCTTCAACGAGCGGCTCTTCTTCCTCCTCCTCTTCGCTATTTTCCTCTTCCTCGTTATTTTCATCTTCTTCATTCACGAAGACCGTCAGCGCCGCGTCGTCGATCAGGATGTCGCCCGTCCCCGTCGCGCGGTTGATATGAAACAGCGCTTCGCCAAGCGTAGCATCCGTCGCGGGAACTTTCACCGAGATCTGCTTCCATGCCGTATCCGAGGCGGATATTTGGAAAGTCGCGGAGGGCTCGTCGATGATCTTGTCGACATTATCAACTTTCGGTTCTTTTCTCTCCACGCGCAGCTGAATCGATCCGGAACCGCCCGTCGATTTGACCCACACGGAGAAGACATGCTCTATCGTTGGATCGTACAGGGGACGCGTCGAATTCCACCAACCCGTCGCCTGCCAGTAGTCCTCGGAGTTCCCGGAAACTTTACTGAGGATCGCCTTGGGCTCGGTGCGTCCTCCGCTCGCGACGATCCTGTCGTCGTTACCGGCGCCTGATGGTATTGCCCAAGAGTCGCAAGAGTCGGTTCCCAGTTCAAACCCGCCGTTGCGCAGATAATTGATCTTTTCGGGCGTCGCCGTATAGACGAAGGCATCGTCAAACAGCGTCGTAGCTTTAGCGCCCTCCGCAACCTCAAACTTGACGACCTGCTCCCCTATGGTACCGGGCGTAACCGCGTCGCCGGAAAACTCCACGCGCTGCCAACCGATCTTCTTCTCCGGACGTTTCATCAGATTGAGCGTTCCGTCGTTTCCGCTTTTCTGCTTGCGCTCCAATACGATGAGCACCTTGTCCGCGTCGTCGGGATTGGTGAGATTCACCCACATGCCCGCCGTCACGGCTGCGTCCAGATCATAGCTGTACTTACTTAAAACGCTATAGGCGTAGGAAACAGATCCCGCGCCCGCGCTCACTTTCGCGGCTTTCGCGCCGGAGTGCGTCTTGTCCGCATCCGCCATCTCTGAAACGCCGGTAGGTCCCCAGTGGTCAAAGCCGCTCTCAAATCCGGGGTTGTTCACGAGGTTTATGCCGGGCAGACTCGTCACGGAGGCGCCCGCCGTCTTGTCCTCCTCGGAGGTGTAATCCGCCTTGTCTTCGTCTGTGGGATAGGACAGGGACGCGTCGTCGATCAGGATCGTACCCGACCCGCCGGCCCCGCGTGTGATATGGAAGACTGCCTCCTTGAATCCCGCAACCGTCGTCGCGGGCACCAACACGGATATTCTCTGCCATTCCGTATCCTCGGCGGAGATTGGGACAGTCACGGAGGGCTGGGTCGTGTCGATGTCGAAATCACTTTCGCCGGTATTTCCTTTTCTCTCCGCGCGCAGCGTGATCGATCCCGAGCCGCCCGTCGACTTGACCCACGCGGAGAAAAGGTGCTCGACGGTGGGATCGTAGAGGGGACGGAGCGGTCCGTTGCTCCACCAACCGGTCGATTGGGCATAATCCTCTTCACTCGATGTATTGCTGGATATGGCGCGCACACCGCTGCGCCCGCCCTCTTTTGCAATCTTGCCCTCAACACCACCCCAAGTATCTGCGTTTGGAGTGTCCGCGTTGTCGCCTTCCTCAAATCCGCCGTTGCGCAGGAAATTGATCTTTTCGGGGGCTTTCGTATAGACGAAGGGGTCGTCGAAGTAGACCTCGCCCACGGCACCTGCATCACTCTCTGATAGCTTTAGAACCTCGATCTTGACGACTTGTTGTTTTATGGTGCCGGGATCGCACACAGCGCCGTCCAACTTTACGCGCTGCCAACCCGTCTTCGCTTGCGGATGCGCGATCACATTGGCAGCACCGCTACTCTTTTGGCGCTCCAATACGATCTGCACCCTACTGCTGTCGCTTGCGTCGGTGAGCTTCACCCACATGCCGGCCGTCACGGCCGCGTCTAAATCATAGGTGTATTTGTTTAAGGGGCTGTAGGCGGCGATGGTGCCGACACTCGCACTGCCCGCGCCTGTGGTTATCTTCGCCGCTTTCGCGCCGGAGTGCGTATCTTTCGCCTCCGTCACCTCGGAAATATACGAGGTTGAATCCGGATATTTTCCCCAGGATTCAAAGGTGTTATCTACCCACTCAAATCCGGGGTTGTTTACGAGGTTTATGCCTTTCAGTCCCGTCACGGAGACGCCCGCTGTCTTATCTTCGCTCGGCACGTACTCGCCGGCCGAGTCGTAATTCAAGGCCCAGTCCAACACGGAAGACGGATTATTGCCTTCCTCCTTGAAGAGATTGTACGAGAAATACATCAGCCCCTTCACGAAGGAGTACTCCTCTTTCGCGTAAAACTCTGCCGTCGCTTTCAGCGCGATGGCTTTCGCATCAAGGTCAAAGACCAAGCCCGCCGTCTGGGTCGGCATCACGCCGTTGTTGTATGACTGCGTATGGATGCCGAATTCGATCACGCAGGGGGGGATGGTGCCTCCCTGCGATGCTTGATATTGCGTCTTAAACGTATTTAATGCCACCGCCAAACCTGTGGCATTGATGAGAGCGTCCTTGGTGTCGGTGGCTTTCGGAGTTTCATCCCCCATAGGATAGGAATAATTGTTGATGAAATATCCGTCCGCGCCCGCGCTTGCATAGGAAGGCACATCATAATTATTGTCCCAGCCGTAAAAGACGCTGAGATACAACGGCGCGTCCGTGAATCCCGACCCTGTCGCCTTCGTCCGTAAAGCGGAGATGATCGCGGTCGCGTAGGCGGTCTGCGCCGTCTTGGACGCATCCGAATTGATAGCGGCCAGATTCTCTGTAATATCGTCGGTTTTGAACCGTGCCTGCACCTTTTCGTCGTCCACGGGCATGTTTACGGCGAAATAGGCGACGCAATTCCGCAGGTCGTTGTTCGCCGAGATATACTCCAGAAGTTTGTTGTATCTCCCCATCACGTCTGTGACATCGTCCTCAACCCTAAACGCAAAATTTTCGGAATCATAGGCTTCGATCCGCACCACGGCTTTCATTCCCAGACGTTCAAGCTCGCTGAACAGATGGGCGGTATGCGGATAAGGTCCATCTCCCGTAGCTTCCGCAGCTGTCACATCTCCCTCGGCTCCGCTAAAGTCGTCAAAGTTTTCGAGGTCGTACAGGCTGACCGTGTTGATCAAATAGTCAGTCTTCATCGTCTCCAATTGCTCGGTCACCCAGAGGTTCGTGGTGTCCCTCTGGTCTTCATCACTGTGCTGCTCGAGGATCAAGGTCGCGCCGTTATAGTACGCGCTCGGGTCTTTGCTCTCGCTGTAGGGCGTCAGCGGGCCGTCGCCGACTTGACCGACTTCGTCGCCTTCTTCGACGTCTTCGCTTACCGGCGCGTAGGACAGAGCCGCGTCGTCGAGCAGGATCTTGCCTGTCGTATTGTTGTCCGTTCGCGTAATATGAAATACCGTCTCACCAATCTCGGATTCTGTCGCGGGAACGATAAAGGATAGCTGTTTCCAGTCCGTATCCGTTGACTGTATCGTAAAGTCTTGATACGGATTATCGAGGTTGTCCCCACCCGGTTTCTTTCTCTCCGCGCGCAGTTTGATTGTCCCCGCGGCGCTATCCGTCGATTTCACCCATACGGAGAAGACCATGGCCTTCGAAGCGTCGTACAGGGGGCGAGTTGCGCTCCACCAATTCGTCGACTGAAAGAATTGCTCCGATTGGTTGCTAAACAGCGCTTTCGTACCGCTATGGACATCCGTTTTTATACTCTTACTTGCGATCGTATTAGTTGCTTCTGCACCCCACCATACTCCCCAGTCGTTTACGTCTGTTTCTTTGTCCGTGGGTGCTTCAAATCCGCCGTTGCGCAGGAAATTGATCTTTTCGGGTGCGTCCGTATAGACGAAGGCATCGTCGAAGTAGACATCGCCCACAGCACCCGCATCTTCCTCCGTGAGCTTAAGAACCTCGATCTTGATGACTTGTTCTTCTACGGTGCCCGGCACGATTGCCGCACCGGTCAGCTCCACACGCTGCCAGCCTGTCTCCGCGTTCGGCTTTAGAACCACATTGGCATTGCCTCCATTCCATTTGCGCTCCAATACGATCTGCACCCTATTGCTGTCGCTTTCGTTCGTGAGATTCACCCACATGCCGGCCGTCACGCCCGCGTTCAGATCATAAGTGTATTTGTTTAAGGCGCTGTAGGCGGCGATGGTACCGGTACTCTTACTGCCCGAACCTGCGGCGATCTTCCCCGCCTTCGCGCCGGAGTGGGTAGATGCCGCCTCCGTCACCGCAGAAACTGCGTCATCATTGGGATATCTTCCCCATGCTTCAAAGGTGTTCGCGTCCCATTCAAATCCGGGGTTATTCACAAGATTCACGCCGGGTAGCCCCGTATCCGAGACACCGGCGGTCTTGTCCTCATCGGCGTAAGCGTTATAATCGCCGCGCAGTGCGCCGAAGGGCAACAGAAGCATCGAGATCAACAGCGCCGGAATGAGTATGGCCGACAACAGGTATCTCCCTCTTCTTGCGGATGCTGTTCTGATTTTCATTAATTTGTACATGATCCACCTCTTTTCAACTGCTGGCTGGATTCTGGGACAAGCCCAGAATGACAATCATTTTACTATTCGCCGATGTTTGTCTATTCGCCGACGGTCGCGCTATGTTGACTTCCCGTCATTCCGGGCTTGTCCCGGAATCCACTTCCCGTCATTCCGGGATTGTCCCGGAATCCACGCTGATTGGCGTCGTCGCGTCGGTGATCGCTTTGTCGATCACGCCGCTCTGCGCGTCCGCCAAGGTCGTCCACGGATTGCTCAGCGCGAGATATTCCAAGTCGCCGTCCGGCAATTCGATATTGCGGGAAAACAGGAGCTTCGTCGGCAGGGAGGAGATTGAGACAAGCGATGCCGCGGCGTCCTCCGTATAGCCTTTCGTCAGCCACTCGTTGATTTCCGTACTTTCCACAGAGCCCGCGCTCGGGTCTAAGTTCAACAAGGTATCATACTGCTGCGCCAACATCAGCAACGCGGCACCCTCTGGGTTTTTCGCTCCCTTCATGAGCCACATATTGTCCGGCAGCGCGGCCTGCCACTGCTCCGCGCCGCCCGGGTAAGCGGGCATCGGTACGATGCCGATACCGTCCGTCGTCCAAAGCTGCGCGTAGTCCTCATAGCCGCGATAATCATTCGTGTAGACAAAGGCCGCCTTTCCGTTTGAAAACGCGTCCGCGGGATCGCTCAAGCTCATGGTGTTTGAGCCGTTTTCGCCGAGATTGTAGATGAAGTCCGCGGCCTCCCGCACCTTATCGCTCTTGGCGTTGTTGATAAAGGAATCGGAGAAGTCAATGGGGATTTCGCCCGTCGTCGCGATAAAGGCAAGCGGGAAGTCTCCCGTGTTTACGAGCCCGTACACGTCCTTCGTGCCGTCGCCGTCATTATCGACTGTCGTTTCATCGAGATACCGTTTGAAGGCGTCCCAATCCCATTCGCCCCGCTCCTGCAAGGTTGCGGGCTCTTCAAGGCCGCTCTCCTCTATGATGCGCTTATTGTAAAAGAGGACGCCGAGCGTATGGGCTTTGCCCGTAAGATTGTAGATCTTTCCGTCCCAACGCATCGCTTCAATGTCGGACTTTGCGCCCGTCTTCTCCCACACGGGATCCGCGTAGTCCAAATATTCGTCCCAAGGTTGTACGAGATCGCGCATGATCATTGCCGGAAAACTCTTGGCCTCGCCGATCACGATGTCCGGGATTTCGCCCGCGGCGACGCGCTTATAGAGATCTTCATAATAATTTCCGCTGCCGATGATCATCTCCACCTCACCGCCATAGTAGTCGATGAAGCGAAAGCTCTGCCACTCGAACTCCTTTTCCGGAACAAAATCCATCCAGGAATAGATCACGACCTTCTTGTCGGCGAGCGTCTTATCCGGAAGACCCGTCATATCCGCCTTCCCGTCAACCGATGCATTGCCGTCCGACGCCGCCTTATCTCCGACATCCGAACAGGCCGCCGCCGTAAACGCAAGCGCCACGACACAGAGTGCCGCCAACAGCTTGATCCCGATTCTTTTTCCCATTTTCCTTTTCATGTCCGTCCTCCCCATCAATATGCTATCGCCGGTTTTGTTCAACCGACGATTCCCGCCCTCGCAATGCTCTCCGTAAAGTGCTTCTGCAACAGAATATAGAGCACGAGCAAAGGCAGGATACCCAATAATACGCCTGACTGCAACAGCAATATCCCTTCGTAGGGACTTGCTTTCATTTCATACTGCATGATGTGATCGGCGTTATCCTTCAAGTGATAAAGCGCGTTCATAACCGTACCCGAGTTCGGCGCGAACACCGTCGTATAAATATAATCATTCCAATACCAGACGACGGAAAAAAGAAACGCGGTCAGATAAGACGCGCCCGCGTTTGGCACGATGATGCGCATGAAGCAGCGAAGGGGACCGCAGCCGTCTACCAACGCGGCCTCTTCCAATTCACGCGGCATCCCGCGGAAAAATTGGCGGAATATGAAGATGAAAATCCCGGAACGGATGCCCATTCCGAAAGCCGCCGGCAGATAAAACGCCCAATTGGTATTGATCAGGTTGATCACGTATTGATGTCCCGTCAGCGCGTTGATCAGGGTCACGATACCGAGCGGGTCAAAATAGCGGAACTGCATGTAATTTGGAATGATGACGGTCTGCGGCGGCACGACGACCACGAGAATGACCAATGCGAAGATCAGCCCCTTTCCCCTGAACTTAAAACGCGCGAGTCCGTAGCCGACCAAGGAGCAACCGGAGATCTGCAGAACGGAGGAAACGGACACGAGCCCAAAGGATTTCAGAAGTCCCGCGGGATAATCCAACAGCGCAAACGCGTTCTTGATATTCGCGAGGGTAATGGATTTCGGGATCAGCACGACCAAAGGATCGTAGAGCTGATCGGCTGAGCGCAAGGCCACGCTCACGCTGTAAAGAATCGGATAGAGGATCACGATCCCAAGCAACGCGAGAAAGCAGAAACGCACGAAAGCGAGGAGCAACCGCCCTCCTTGCCTTTGCGCGCTTTGCAGAGATATTACGCTATTTTCAACAGATAGTTGTCCGCTTCTCATTTCAGCTGCCTCGCTTCAATCGAAACCCGCATCGGATATCTACATATATTCTACTCTCTTTTTTGAACTTCATTTCCCTTTTTCGAACCAAATCACCTTGATTATTAACCAATCCTTAACCTGAAATTAACATTGATCCATCGGGGCATATTTTACGGTACGATTCAGCCCCGGCAAACCGTCAATCGACCACATATACAATGCGCTTATTCAGTATCTTATAGACGATCCCAAGCATGAGCAGCACCACGATGAGATACATCCACGACAATCCCGCCGCGTATTCAAAGTGCATATTCGAAGACTGCGCGGCAATCATGCGGATCACGGGATTCACGCTCGTCGTGAAGTAATCCACCGACGTGTAGACGATGTTCATCAAAATCATGGGCGATATCATCGGAAACGTGACCTTCCAGAAGGTTTCCCACGCGGTCGCGCCTTCGATCTTCGCGCATTCATACAAGGCCGGCGGTACCGTCTGCAGACCCGCGAGAAACATCAGGATCTGCACGCCGCTGCCCCAGACGATGGAAAACACGCTCTGCATGACCGGCGCAAGCAGATCCACCGCGGCGGAGGGCATTCCTATCGCCGCAAACAGGTTTTCGCTCTCATCGGCAAAGCGAAATCCATCGCCCGACAGGATCGCCTGAGACAGATCATCCATCTGCAGGATTTCAAGAACCACGCCGCTCACGACGATGACCGGCAAAAAGAAGACGGCTCGCGCGACGACGCGTCCGCGAAACTTCTGGTTCAGAATCAGCGCGACAAACAGACTGAAAATCAAAATAGAAGGAACCTGCACCACCAGACCGCGCAGAGATTCCAGAATGGTGCGCACATACAGCGGATCCGCAAACAACGCTTCTTTGAAATTTTTCAGCCCGACAAAGGTCAGCGTCATTCCTGCTTCATCGAGCTTGACGGTCGAGAAGGCGTAGCGTATCGACTGAATCATGGGAATCAGAAAGAAGCCCAAGAATCCCACGATGAAGGGCGAACAGAACAGCAATCCGTGCAGCGCCTTGCGCTTCTCAAAATTCAGCGTGCGTCGCCTGTGTTCTGCGGTTTTT